>NZ_CATNLY010000034.1:0-300000 GCF_950100655.1 Pleomorphomonas sp. T1.2MG-36 | reverse complement strand
TCAGGAAGTGAAGGCGCTCGCCAACCAGACGACGCGTGCCACCGACGAGATCGGCGCACAGATCGGCGCCGTCCAGGCCGCGACCACGCAGGCCGTGGGGGCAATCGGTGGTATCGCCACGCGCATCGGCGAGATCAACGAGATCGCCGGCGCCATCGCCGCGGCGGTGGAACAGCAGTCACGCGCCACAGCGGCCATTGCCAGCAACATCCAGCAGGCCTCGGTGGCAAGCCAGAAGGTTTCGATCAACACCGGCGGCGTCGCCCATGCGTCGGTGGAGACGCGCAAGGCGGCCGAAGCGGTGCTGACGTCGGCCAAGGCGCTGTCCGGCGAGGCGGGTGGCCTGCGCTCTACCGTCGACCGCTTCCTGCAGGGCGTGAAGCGGGCTTAGGCAAACGGCACAGTATCGGAATGGAAAAAGGCCCATCTTGAAAGACGGGCCTTTTCTGTTGGCTTGCGATAAGTGCGGTCTGCCTGGCGAAGCCGGCCGCACTTTCCTCGTCAGGCGGCGAGCTGTCGCAGCACGTATTGCAGGATGCCGCCGTTGCGGTAGTAGTCCAGCTCATCAAGCGTATCGATGCGGCAGAGCAGCGGCACGTCGATTTCCGCGCCGTCGGCCCGGACGATCTTCGCCGTCAGAGTCTGGCGCGGCTTGACGCTGGCGATGCCTTCGATGGTCACCGTCTCGTTGCCGACGAGGCCGAGGCTCTGCCAGTTCGTCCCTTCCTCGAAGGTCAGCGGAACGATGCCCATGCCGACCAGATTCGAGCGATGGATACGCTCGAAGCTCTCGGCGATCACCGCCTTGACGCCCAGGAGATTGGTACCCTTGGCCGCCCAGTCGCGCGACGAACCGTTGCCGTATTCGACGCCGGCGAAGACGACCAGCGGCACGCCCTCGTCCTTGTAACGCATGGCGGCGTCGTAGATGTACATCCGGTCGCCCGAGGGATGATGGATCGTCCAGCCACCCTCGACCACGTTACCGGCATCGTCCTTCACCATGTTGTTCTTGATGCGGATGTTGGCGAAGGTGCCGCGCATCATCACTTCATGGTTGCCGCGTCGCGTTCCGTACTGGTTGAAGTCGGCCGGGCGCACCTGATGGCCGGTGAGATACTGGCCGGCCGGGCTCGCGACCTTGATCGAACCGGCCGGGGAGATGTGGTCGGTGGTGATCTTGTCGCCGAACAGGCCGAGGATGCGGGCACCGACGATGTCGGTGACCGGCGGCGGCGTCATGGTCATGCCGGCGAAGTAGGGCGGGTTCTGCACGTAGGTCGAGCCGATGTTCCAGCCGTAGGTCTGGCCGATCCCCGCCTCGACGGCGCGCCACCGCTCGTCGCCCTTGAAGACGTCGGCGTATTTCTCCTTGAACATGCCGGCGGTGATGAAGGTGGAGATGGTCTCGTTCACCTCTTTGTTCGACGGCCAGACGTCCCGGAGATAGACCGGCTCGCCATCGGAACCGAAGCCCAGCGGCTCGGTCGACAGGTCCTTCTGCACGCTGCCGGCCAGCGCGTAGGCGACGACCAACGGCGGCGAGGCGAGATAGTTGGCCTGCACGTCGGGGCTGACGCGGCCCTCGAAGTTGCGGTTGCCGGAGAGCACGGCAGCGGCGACGATGCCGTTGTCGTTGATCGACTTGGAGATCGGCTCCGGCAGCGGACCGGAGTTGCCGATACAGGTTGTGCAGCCGAAGCCGACGAGGTTGAAGCCCAGCGCGTCGAGATCCTTTTGCAAGCCGGACTGGCTGAGATACTCGGCGACCACCTGGGAGCCGGGCGCCAGCGAGGTCTTCACCCAGGGCTTGACGTTGAGACCCTTCTCGCGAGCCTTGCGGGCGAGCAGGCCGGCGCCCACCAGCACGCTCGGGTTGGAGGTGTTGGTGCAGGAGGTGATGGCGGCGATCACCACGTCGCCATGGCCGAGATCGAAGTTGCCGCCCTCGACGGGATAGCGTGTACCGATGTCGGTAAGCTTCTTGTACTCGGTTTCCATGGCAGCGGCGAAACCGGCCTTGGCGGCGCTGAGCGACACCCGACCTTCGGGGCGCTTGGGACCGGCCAGCGAGGGAACGACGGTGGAGAGATCGAGTTCGAGGATATCGGTGAACTCGGGGTCGGGCGTGTCGGCGGTGCGGTAGATGCCCTGGGCGCGGGCATAGGCGTCGACCAGGGCGACGCGGTCGTCGGCACGGCCGGAGAACTTGAGGTAGCGGATGGTCTCGGCGTCGATCGGGAAGAAGCCGCAGGTGGCGCCGTATTCCGGTCCCATGTTGGCGATGGTGGCACGGTCGGCCAGAGTCAGGCTGTCGAGACCGGGGCCGAAATACTCGACGAACTTGCCGACCACGCCCTTCTTGCGCAGCATCTGGGTCACGGTCAGCACGACGTCGGTGGCGGTGACGCCCTCGGCCACCTTGCCGATCAGCTTGAAGCCAATGACTTCGGGAATCAGCATGGACACCGGCTGGCCAAGCATGGCCGCCTCGGCCTCGATGCCGCCGACGCCCCAACCGAGCACCGAGAGGCCGTTGACCATGGTGGTATGGCTGTCGGTGCCGACGCAGGTGTCGGGATAGGCGTAGGTGACGCCGTCCTCGTCGAGGGTCCACACCGTCTGGGCGAGGTACTCGAGGTTGACCTGATGGCAGATGCCGGTGCCGGGCGGCACGACTCGGAAGTTATGGAAGGCGTTCTGCCCCCACTTCAGGAAGTTGTAGCGCTCGATGTTCTGTTCGTATTCGCGGACGACGTTCTGGGTCAGCGACGAGGCGCTGCCGAAATAGTCGACCACCACGGAATGGTCGATGACCAGATCGACGGGGACGAGCGGGTTGATCTTGCCGGGATCGCCACCGAGCGCGACCATGGCGTCGCGCATGGCGGCGAGATCGACCACGGCCGGTACGCCCGTGAAGTCCTGCATCAGGACGCGGGCGGGGCGATAGGCGATCTCCTTGTCGAGCTTGCCCTTGTTGTCGAGCCAGGCGGCCATGGCCTTGATGTCGACCTGCGTCACCGAGCGGCCATCCTCGAAGCGCAGCAGGTTTTCGAGAATCACCTTCAGCGATACCGGCAGACGCGAGACGCCGGCGAGGCCGTTCTCCTCGGCTGCCTTCAGGTCGTAGTAGACGTAGGTCTTCGAACCGACCTGAAGTTCTCTCCTGGACTTGAAGCTGTCGAGCGACGGCATGCGCGGGCCCCTTTCAATGCCGGGGGCGCCTTGCCGGGGCCGGAGCGCGGCAGCGCCGGCATCCGTTCGGGGCAAGGTCCTCGCCACCGGCGAGCTGTTTGACGTTTACGTAATGGTCATATGGCGACCGGAGACTTCCTTGCGCCTTATAGAGAATAAGGTGACGCCTCACCAGACCTTGTGTACGAAATTCTACCACATGAGGCTTCATTCCGCGCGCCAAGCCCGGTTCTGCCGGGCGCGCCGCGAAAGCGGCTTACGCCATTGGCTGCGATGCTCTATTGGGAGAGACCGCCGTTTGCGCCGGAGACGCCCGTGAACCAGCCCTTCCAGCCCTTTCGCCTCGTGGTCGAGGCGCTTGGTGTCGACCGCGGCGGTCGCCGGGTGATCGAGGACATCGCCTTCGAGGTGGTCGGTGGCGAGGCCGTACTGGTCACCGGTCCGAACGGCGTCGGCAAGTCGACGCTGCTGAGGGCCCTTGCCGGGCTCGGACGCCCGGCCCAGGGTTCGGTGCGCTTTCTGGCCGATGGCGTCGCCGATCCTGAAGAGGTCGGCCGATACGCCCACTATCTTGGCCATCGCGATGCCGTGAAGCCTGCGCTGACGGTCGGTGAAAACCTTGCCTTCTGGCGGGATTTTCTCGGCGCGGACGGCGGCGCGTCGGTGGAGGTCGCGCTCGAGGCGGTCGGTCTTGCCGACCTTGCGGCCCTGCCCGCCGCCTATCTGTCGGCCGGGCAGCGGCGGCGGCTCGCCATCGCCCGCCTCATCGCCGTGCGGCGGCCGCTCTGGCTGCTCGACGAGCCGACCGCCGCCCTCGACGCCGCCTCTGAGGCAAGCCTCGTCGGTCTGATGGCCGCCCATGTGGGCTGCGGAGGGGCAATCGTCGCCGCCACCCACCTCGCCATCGGCCTTGCTGGCGCTCGTCCGCTTCGTCTCGTTGCCGGGGAGATTGCCTGATGTCGCCGCTCGTCGCGCTCTACGTTCGCGAACTGCGCCTGTCCGTGCGCATCGGTGGCGGCGCCCTGATGGGCGTGCTGTTCTATCTGATCGTGGTGACGATCTTTCCCTTTGCCATCGGTCCGGACCTCAACCTCCTGTCCCGGCTCGGTCCGGCCATCCTGTGGATCGGGGCGCTGCTCGCCACGCTGCTCGGCCTCGACCGTCTGTTCGAGGCCGATCGCGACGACGGCGCCCTCGACCTGATGGTCGCTTCGGGGCGGTCGCTGGAACTCCTGGTGATCGTCAAGGTGATGGCCCACTGGACGGCGACCGGCCTGCCGCTCATCGTCGCGGCCCCTTTCCTGTCGCTGCTCCTGGCCATGCCTGCCGACGTGACGCTGGCCACGCTGGCGACCCTTGTCGCAGGCACGCCGGCCCTGACGTTCCTCGGGGCGATTGGCGCCGGCCTGACCGTGTCGCTGAGGCGCGGCGGGCTGTTGCTGCCGATCCTGGTGCTGCCCTTCGCCGTGCCGGTGCTCATCTTTGGCGTTGCCGCGGCGACAGCCGTCGCCTTCGATCCGGCCGCCTTCCGCACGCCCTTTCTTCTCATCGTGGCGCTGACGCTGACTGCGGCGGCGATCTCGCCGATCGCCACCGCCGCCGCGCTCAGAAACGGCCTCGACTGAGATCTCTCACCGGCCGGGGCGGATCATGCCGCCCGGATGGTGACGAGGAAGCGCTGCAGTTCGCCCTGCAGACGTTCTGCCTGCGCCGACAACGCGTCGGAGGCGTGCAGCACTTCCTGGGCGGCGGCAGCGGAGTCGCCGGCCGCTTCGCCCACCTTGACGATGTTGCTCGCCACCGTGCTGGTGCCTTCGGCTGCCTTCTGTACCGAATCGGCGATTTCCTGCGTTGCCGTGCCCTGGTCGCGCACCGAGCCGGCGACCGTGTTGGACACCTTGGATATGTGACCGATAGTCTCGGTGATGCGCATGATGGCGTCGCTCGAATCGGCCGTCGATGCCTGGATCGCCGCCACCTGGGCGCCGATCTCGCTGGTGGCCTTGGCGGTCTGGTCGGCGAGCTGCTTGACCTCGGCGGCGACCACCGCAAAGCCCTTGCCCGCCTCGCCGGCACGCGCCGCCTCAATGGTCGCGTTGAGCGCAAGGAGGTTGGTCTGTCCGGCAATGGTGTTGATGAGGTCGACGACGGCGCCGATCTTGCGCGCTGCTTCCGACAGCTCGCGCACCTTGGCGGCGGTCTCGGAGGCGTCCTGCACGGCCTTCGAGGCCACTTCGGTCGACTCGTTCACCTGCCGGCCGATTTCGGCGATCGACGACGCCAGTTCCTCGGCCGCGGCGGCGACGGTTCCGACGCCGGCGGAGGCCGCTTCGGAGGCGGTGGCGACGGTGGATGCCTTCTGCGTCACGTCGGTGGAGGATTGGGAGAGCGTCTGGGCCGAGCCGTTGAGCTGCCCGGCGGCGGCGGCCAGCGACGACGCGATGCCGCCGACGGTCTGCTCGAACATGTCGGCGAGCTGGTGCACCTCCGCGCGCCGCAGTTCGGCCTGCGCCGCCGCGTCGGCCTCGCGGGCGGCACGCGCTTCGGCGGCCTGGGCGAGGCTTGTCTTGAACACTTCGAGGGCGTCGGCCATGGCGCCGACTTCGTCCTTGCGGCCGCGACCGGGGACTTCCGTCCTCAGGTCGCCGTCGGATACTTTCTCCATGGCGCGCGAGATGGCAACCACGGGGCGGGAGATGGAGCGGCCGATCACGAAGGCCAGCACAACTGCGCCAACCAGGGACACGCCGGCCACGATCAGCAGCATGCGCCGAATGGTGTCGATGAGACCGGTGGTGGCCACGCCGATCGAGGTCGATTCGACCGAGGCGGCGGCGCGGACGGCCGCCACCTTGTCGGCGATCGCCGCCGAGGCGTTGAGCAGATCCTTGGCGGTCAGCGTGCGGAGGTCGGTGGAAATCTGGTTGGCCTGACGATAGGCCTCCTGGTAGGCGGTGGCTGATTTCAGCACTTTGCCGAGCTGCGCCGCCTCCTGCCCCTCGCCGACCGCCTTGATCACCAGATTGAGCCGCTGGACGAGACCGTTGAAGCCGGCATCGGCCGCCTTGAGATCGTCGGCGGTGCCGTTGTTGAGCAGCTTGTATACCGCGAGACGCCCGGCATTATACTGTTCCGTTGCCTTGGTGGCGATCGGAATGACCTCCGGCTTGCCGAGCTTGTCCACCTTGGAGGAGAAGAACAGCATGTCGTTCTTCAGCTTGTCGCCAAGCGGGTCGACGCTTTCGCGAATGATCTTCTGCTGGCTGCCCTTGAGATCGATGAGCTTGGTCAGCACCGCGCTGTAGTCGTCGAACAGCGTGGCGATGGCCGTCATGTTGTCCTTGCGCGCACCCTCGCCGATCTTGCCGATGGCGTTGGCGATGGAAGCCCGCGTCGTCTCGGCGGCGGTCTTGGTGTTCGACAGGGCCGTTTCGCTGCCGGCGGTCAGGTAGGCGTCGACCTTGGCCGTGAGGTTGAGGAACGCATAGTCGATGTCGCGGGTGAGCTCCACCTCGTCGACGCGATCGCGATGCTGGCCGAAAGACCGCTCGAAGGAGCTGAGCGAGAACAGCGAAAGGCCGGCGCAAGCGATGAGGAGTGCAATGACCAGCGCGAAGGCGACGAATACCTTGGAGCCGATGGACAGATTATTGAACAGACGCGCCATCGCTTCTTCCCCCAGCGTGCACGGAAAACTCCGTTCAACCGCGCCGGCCGGAATGCATCGAGCATTCCCGGTCCGCACGCAGCCATATGTTGCCTGCAATGATAGGGGGTGCGCCCTTAAAGTTTTCCAAACAATAAAATAGCCGGCTGGGTGTTTTTACCTGTAATAAATTACAGGTGTTATATATCTCTATGTTTAACCCGCCGGCTGGACAGCTTTCAAAGCGCGCGGCGAACGACCGGCGTCGGCAGATCCTTTCCGGCGAAATACGCGGCTAGGTTGGCGCGGACGAGCGCGCCCATCGCCTGTCTGGTTGCCATGGTTGCGCTGCCCTGATGGGGCGACAGCACGACGTTGCTCAGGCGGCGAAAGCGCGGGTCGAATGCCGGCTCGCTCCGGAACACGTCCAGTCCGGCGCCGGCGATCGCTCCGCTCTCCAGCGCAGCGATCAGGGCTTCCTCGTCGATGGTGGTCCCGCGCGAAATGTTGACGATAAGGCCGTCGCGGCCGAGGGCTTCGATCGTCTCGGCATCCACGAGACCGATGGTGTCGCCGCCGCCGGCCACCGCCACCACCAGAATGTCGGCCCAGGCGGCCAGCGCGGCCGGCGTTGGGAAGGCCCGCCAGGCAGAAGGCGGCTTGGGCGAGCGGTTCCAGTATCCGATTTCGGTATCGAAACCGGCGAAGCGGCGACCGATTGCCTCGCCGATACGGCCGAGCCCGACGATGCCGACCTTGCGCCCCGAAACGCTGCCGGTCAGCGGCATGGCGCCGTTCCTCCAGGCTCCCGAACGGGCAAAGGCGTCGCCGTCGACGATGCGCCGGGCGAGCGCCAGGGTCAGCGCGAGAGCCATGTCGGCGACATCGGCGGTGAGCACGTCCGGCGTGTTGGTCACGGCGACATTGCGCCGGGCGGCAGCGACGAGGTCGACCTTGTCGTAGCCGACGCCATAGACGGCGATCAGTTCCAGAGCCGGCAGCGCCTCGATCAGGGCGGCATCGGCGCCACGTCCGCCCGACGTCACCAGTGCCGCGATCTCGCCGGCCGCATCCAGTCCCACCGGACCGTCGGATGGAAGGTCGATGAGGTCATAGACCTCCCGCATCGGTGCGATATCCCATTCGGGCATCGGCGATACCATCAAGACCTTGGGGCGCGACGATGGAACGGCGGGCATGAAATCACTCCGGTTTTGGGGCAACGGGGGGGCGCCTCGACGCGGTGGGGCATCCTTGACGCTCTCCATTCGTATGACGATAGTACCTTCCCGCAAGACGGGAAATGGCGGAAGTCGCAAGGCGGCGATGCATGGGAGGGCAGCATGAGCGACTACGACACGTTCGACGGTCGTTTCGGGGCGCTGGTGATTGGCAGCGCGGCTATCGAACAACTATGGACCGGAGGGCGCTGGACTGAAGGCCCCGTCTACGTGCCCGCCGCCAAGGCCGTGGTCTGGTCGGACATTCCCGAGGATCGCATCATGCGCTACGACGAGACGAGCGGCGCCGTCTCGGTGTTCGAGCATCCTTGTGGCTATCACAACGGCCACACGCTCGACGCATGCGGACGTATCGTCGCTTGCGAGCACGGCGGACGCCGCATTTCCCGTCTCGGCTTCGACGGACGTTGGGAGTCGATTGTCGACCGCTTCGACGGCAAGCGCCTCAACTCTCCCAATGACGTGGTGGTGAAGTCGGACGGCAGCATCTGGTTCTCCGATCCGAGTTACGGCATCGACAGTGACTACGAAGGACACGCGGCGAAAAGCGAGATCGGCGCCTGCAACGTCTATCGCCACGATCCCCAGACCGGCGAGACGATGGCAGTGGTGACAAGTTTCGATCGCCCCAACGGCCTCGCCTTCTCACCCGATGAGCGCATTCTTTACGTGTCGAACACCTCACAGTCCGAGACGCCGGCCATACATGCCTTCCGTGTTGCCGAGGAGGGGAGCACGGTTGACGGCGGGCGGATGCTTGCGGTCTCGGACAATGGAGTCTTCGACGGTTTCCGTATCGACCGCGCCGGAAACGTCTGGACATCCAGTGGCGATGGCGTCCGCGTCTATGCCGCGGATGGCACCTTGCTCGGCCGCATCAACATTCCCGAGTCGGTGTCCAACCTCTGTTTCGGCGGTCCCAAGCGCAACCGGCTCTATATAACCGCCACATCGTCCCTATACGCGGTCTACGTCCACGCCACCCCGGCGGAACGCCCATGACATCCTAGGAATAGACGAGCCAACCGGGAAATTGGTAGTGCACGACGATAAGTACTATCACGCAAATAAGCGTGCCGCCGGCAGTTTCCCGGCGATGATGGCACCGGCGGGCCGAGTTCAAAATCAAGAAAACTATCGACACGCTCGTCAAAATCGATATTGATCTGAGGTAATTGGCAGTCTCCGGAGTTGATCCAACGTGGGCGATGATCGTGCTCGGCTCAATCTGAAAAGTCTGGCCCGCCACCTTGATTTGTCGATTACAACCGTCAGTCGAGCGCTGCGCAATGGGCCCGAAGTCCGCAAAGAGACGATTGAGCGGGTTCAAAAGGCGGCCGCTGAGCTCGGCTACGTTCGCGACGTCGGCGGCCTGACGCTGAGAACCGGTCTTTCCTATTCCATCTGCGTACTGATGTCGGCTGTGCCGCCAGACGATATCGCCGACACCGGCTCGGTCGGCCTGCTTCAGGGCGTGCATGAAGTGGCCCAGGCGGCCGGCTACGCGGTGACCGCCGTGCCGCTGGCCCCCGGCGCCGATCCGATCGACGCGCTGAAGACCATCATCGACGGCCGTCGTGCCGATGGGCTGATCTTCGATCACACCCTGCCGATGGATCCGCGCGTCCGCTTCCTGCTGGAGCGTGATTTCCCCTTCGTCACCTTCGGTCGTACCGAGCTGTTCACGCCGCATGCCTGGTTCGACATCGACGACGAAGACGCCACCTACCGCGCGGTGCGGCATCTTCTGGCCAGTGGCTACCGCCGCATTTGCCTCATCAATCCGCCGACCGAGTTCATGTTCTCGCAATATCGGCAGCGCGGCTATCGCAAGGGCATGTCCGAGGCGGGCATAGAAGTCGATCCGCGCCTCATTCTTGACCTCGACCTCACCGCCCGGAAGACGCGCGCCTCGGTCAAGGACCTGATGCTGCAGGAGAGCCCGCCCGACGCCTTCATCTGCGTCAACGATATCACCTCGCTCGGCATGATGACCGGCCTTCGCGATATCGGCCTCGATCCTGCCGACTTCGGCTTCTGCGCGTCGACCACCACGCGCTTGATCGAATATGTCGAGCCGACGCCGGTGAGCTTCTATTTCCCGCTGCAGGAGGCTGGTCGCCGGCTGACGCGGCTGATGTTGCGCCGCCTCGAAGGCGAGACCGACATCAGCCAGTTGCAGGAACTGGCCGTCGCCGAAATGCACGTGCCGACACAGCGGTAATCATCTCTTTCGTGGCTGATGGGCATCGTCCGTCGTCTTCGGCGGCCGCGCCACGCAATCGTTTCGGTTGCCCGCCTGGGTTGGCCGGTCTATGTTGAAACGGTTCCCCCGCATTCACCGCTCTGCGGGGAACGGGACCTAAGTCCCGGAGGAGCAGCGGCTTCCGACATTCTTGAGATTTTCATGGCTGATCTCGTCAATCGCGCTTCCGCGAAGGATCTTGCGGGAAACTGGACGCTTCATGCGGCAGATGAATCGATTTCCGTGCCGTTTCCGCTCCCGGGCGATGCGTTATCGGCGCTGATTGCCGCTGGCATCCTTCCCGACCCCTATGTCGGAGAAAACGAACTCGTAGTGCGCTGGCCGGCCGAGCGCGACTGGATCGCCCGCCGCAGCTTCTCCATGGATGCCGAGGCGCTGGCCCATCCCTGGGCGATCTATGTCGACGGTCTCGATACCGTTGCCGAGGTGCGGATCAACGGCCAGATGGTGCTCGCCGCCGCCAACATGTTCCGGCCGCATCGGGCCGAGATCGGCGACGCGCTCCGCAGTGGCGACAACGTGATCGAAATTGTCTTCCGGTCCAACGTCGTCGCGGCGGCCGAGGCGGCTGCCAGGCAACCGTACGAGCAGCCCTATAGCGCGCAGATGCAGGCGACCCCGCACATCAACCTTCTGAGGAAGGTGCAGTGCCATGCGGGGTGGGACTGGAACATCGCCATGATGCCGTTCGGCCTCTATGGCGACATCCGCCTGGAACGCGCCGACCTGCCGACCGTCACCTATGTCCAGCATCGTCAGCGCCACGACGCGGCAACCGGTGCCGTCGATGTCGATATCGAGGTCCGCATCCAGGCGAAGGCGGCGTGTGAAGAGCTGCTCACCATCGAGCTCGGGGACGAGAAGGTCAGCCTTCAGGTCGCATGCCTGCCCGGCACCAGCGTTGCCGAAGCGACGCTGCATATCGACAATCCCCGCCTCTGGTGGCCGGTCGGGTCCGGAGAGCAGGCACTCTACGATCTGGCGGTCACGCTGGGCGGCGACACTCATCGGCAGCGGATCGGCCTCCGCCGCATCGAGGTGGTGATCAAGCGCGACGAGATCGGCGTGCCGCTGACGGTGCGCGTCAACGGGCTCGACCTGTTCTGCCGGGGCGCCAACTGGATTCCGGGCGATGCCTTGCCCTCGCGCATCACGCCGGAGGCGGTAAGGCCGCAGCTCGAGGACGCCGTCGCCGTCGGCATGAACATGCTGCGCGTCTGGGGCGGCGGCCAGTACGAGCCGGAGTGGTTCTACGATCTCTGCGACGAGCTCGGCATCCTGATCTGGCAAGACATGATGTTCGGCTGCGCGCTCTATCCGGCCGACAATGCCTTCCTCGCCGAGGTCGACCGGGAAATCGAGCATCAGATCCGCCGGCTGTCGCACCATGCCTCGATCGCCCTCTACTGCGGTGACAACGAGGTGATCGGCGCCCTGACGTGGTTCGAGGTGGCGCGCGCCAATCGCGACCGTTATCTCGTCGCCTACGATCGTCTGAACCGGACCATCGAGCTTGCCGTCGGCCGGGCCGAACCGGACCGGCTGTTCTGGCCGTCGTCTCCCTCGAAGGGGCCGATGGACTTCGGCGACGCCTGGAAGGCAGAGGGGTCTGGCGACCAGCACATGTGGGACGTCTGGCACGCCGGCAAGTCGTTCGCCGCCTATCGCGGGGTGCGGCCGCGTTTCGCTTCGGAATTCGGCTTCCAGTCCTTCGTGTCGTTGCCGACACTTCGCCGCTATATCGAGGAGGAAGACCTCGACATCGCCTCGCCGGCCATGGAGCTGCACCAGAAGAACGCGGGCGGCAACGCCCGCATCGTCGAGACCATCTCGCGCTATTTCCGCTTTCCGAAGAACTTCGAGAACGTGGTCTACCTCAGCCAGGTGCAGCAGGGCCTCGCCATGAAGACCGGCATCGATTTCTGGAGATCGATCAAGCCGGAGTGCATGGGTGCTCTCTACTGGCAGCTCAACGATACCTATCCCGTGGCGTCGTGGTCGTCGATCGAGTACGGCGGCCGCTGGAAGCTGCTGCATTCGATGGCGCGGCGGTTCTTCGCACCCATCAACGTGGTGGCCATTCCGTCGGCGGATACTTCCACGGTGGACCTGTTCGCGATCAACGACACGCCATCCGAGGTCGTGGTGGCCGGCAATGCGTTCTGGCTTTCCGTCGACGGTGCCCGCCGGCCGGCCGGCGAGTTCATGAAGACGGTGCCGACCGATCGGGCCATCCTGCTCCTGTCGGTGCCCGCCAACGGCAGCCCCGACGAGGTGCTGGCGTTCACCTGGCGAGATCCGGCGGGGGAGCATTTCGACCATCATGCCGTGTCGCCCTACAAGGCGCTGCGTCTCCGCGATCCGGGCCTCGTCGTCGAGGCGACGAAGCTTGGCGCTGGGGAGTGGAGTTTCACGATCACCGCCACCACGCCGGCCTTCTATGTGTCGCTCGAAACGGACCCCTATGGCGTCTTCTCCGACAATGCCCTTCTCGTGACGCCCGACGAGCCGGTCAAGATCACTTGGACGTCGCGGTCGGGTGACGTCGATCCCGTGGACAGCCTCGTGGTGCGCAATCTCCACTCAAGCTACCGGCCGAGCGAAACGGTCATCCGCCGGGTCTGATCAGAGCCGTTCCAGCAAAAAGCAACCGCTCGCCCTGTTTTCCCAAGAGTTGGGGCAGGGCGAGCGGTTTGTGACGTCTGAAATGGTCGAAAGGCGCTGGTTCAGCGCGTCGGCATCGGTGTCGGTCCGCGGTAGTCGTAAAAGCCGCGCTGCGTCTTGCGCCCCAACCAGCCGGCCTCGACATACTTCACCAGAAGCGGGCAGGGCCGGTACTTGCTGTCGGCGAGGCCGTCGTGCAGCACCTGCATGATCGAGAGGCAGGTGTCGAGACCGATGAAGTCGGCAAGCTGCAGCGGCCCCATCGGGTGATTGGCGCCGAGCCGCATGGCCGTATCGATGGAATCCACCGTGCCCACGCCCTCGTAGAGCGTGTAGATCGCCTCGTTGATCATGGGCAGCAGGATGCGGTTGACCATGAAGGCGGGGAAGTCCTCGGAGACGGCAACCGTCTTGCCGAGCTTCGAGACGAAATTGCGCGCGGCCTCGAAGGTCTCGTCCTCGGTGGCGATGCCGCGCACCAGTTCGACCAGCTGCATCACCGGAACGGGATTCATGAAATGGATGCCGATGAAGCGCTCGGGCCGGTCGGTCGACGCGGCTAGGCGGGTGATGGACACCGACGAGGTATTGGTGCCGATCATCGCTTCGGGCTTCAGCTCGGGACAGAGCTGGGAGAGCGCCTTGCGCTTGATGGTTTCGTTCTCCGTCACCGCCTCGATGACGAGATCGGTATCGGCGAAGCCTTCGAGGTCGGTCAACAGCTTGATGCGGGACAGCGCCTCGCGACGCTGCTCCTCGGTGATCTTCTTGGAGGCAACCTGACGGGCGAGGTTGGCCGAAACGACGTTGAGGCACGCCTCCAGCCGATCGCGGGCAATGTCGTAGAGCCCGACGTCGAGACCCCCCAGAGCGCAGACATGCGCGATGCCGGAGCCCATCTGACCTGCGCCCATGACGCCGACCGACCTGATTTCTACCATTGAAGTCCTCGAGCCTCCCCGGGGCGCGACCGGAACCACGGCGTGCCCTGTGACAAGTACCGGATCATTCTATCTCAACCGAGGGCTTTCGTCAGCTCCGGCACGAGTTCGAACAGGTCGCCGACGAGACCGTAATCGGCCACCTGGAAGATCGGCGCCTCCGCATCCTTGTTGATGGCGACGATCACCTTGGCGTCCTTCATGCCGGCGAGATGCTGAATGGCGCCGGATATGCCGATGGCGACGTAAAGCTCGGGCGATACCGCCTTGCCGGTCTGACCGACCTGCCAGTCGTTGGGGGCATAGCCGGCATCCACGGCGGCACGGCTGGCGCCAACCGCCGCGCCGAGCCGATCGGCCAGCGGCAGCAGCAGCGCCTTGAACTGCTCCTCGGAGCCGAGGGCACGGCCGCCCGACACCACGACCCGCGCCGCGGTGAGTTCCGGCCGATCGGTCGCCGAGAAGACATCGCCGACGAAGGACGAAAGGCCCGGATCGGCCGGCACGGCGACGGCCTCGATCGGAGCCGGTGCGCGGTCTTCGGCCGGCACGGCCCGGAAGGAGGCGGTGCGGACGGTGACGAGCTTGATCGCGTCGGCGGATCGCACGGTGAGGATAGCATTGCCGGCATAGGTCGGCCGCTCGAAGGTGTCGGGCGCCAGCACGGCCGTGATGTCCGAGATCTGCATGACGTCGAGCAGCGCAGCGGCACGCGGCAGGGCGTTCTTGAACGTGGAGGTCGACGGCGCCAGCACCGCCGCGTAGGCAGGGGCGAGCGCCACGATCAGGGCGGCGAGCGGCTCGGCAAGGCCATGTTCGAGCGCCGGCGCCTCGGCGGTCAACACACGGCTGACGCCCTTGAGCCGGGCTGCCTCGGCGGCAGCGGCGGAAACGCCGTCGCCAGCCACCAGGACGTGAATGTCGTCGCCGATGGCTAGAGCCGCGCTGAGCGCCTTCAGGGTGGCGTCCTTGAGGGTGGCGCCGTCATGGGCGGCAAGGAGAAGGGTGGTCATATTCGCAGGCCTTTCTCAGAGCACGCCGGCTTCGGTCTTCAGGCAGTCGATCAGTTCGGCGACCGAGGCAAGGCGCCGGCCGGCCGGGCGAACCGGCGGCTCGGCGGTCTTCAGCACCGTCAGGCGGGGCGTGAGGTCGACGCCGTATTGCGCGGCCGGCCTAAAGTCGATCGGCTTTTTCTTGGCCTTCATGATGTTCGGCAGCGAGGCATAGCGCGGCTCGTTGAGGCGCAGATCGGCGGTGACCACGGCCGGCAACGCGAGGCGTACGGTCTGCAGGCCGCCGTCGACCTCGCGCGTCACCTCTATGCCGCCGTCGCCGAGAGCGATCTTGGAGGCAAAGGTGCCCTGCGACCAGCCGAGCAGGGCGGACAGCATCTGGCCGGTCTGGTTGCTGTCGTCGTCGATGGCTTGCTTGCCGAGGATGACGAGGCCCGGTGCTTCCTCGACGACGATCGCCTTCAGGAGCTTGGCGACGGCGAGCGGCTCGACGGTGCCCTCCGCTTCGAGGACGATGCCCCGGTCGGCGCCCATGGCGAGCGCGGTCCGCACCGTTTCCTGCGCTTCCTTCGGTCCGATCGACACGGCGACGACTTCGCTGGCAATGCCGGCTTCGCGCAGGCGCAGCGCTTCCTCGACGGCGATCTCGTCGAAGGGGTTCATCGACATCTTGACGTTGGCGAGATCGACGCCGGAACCGTCGGCCTTGACGCGGATGTTGACGTTGTAGTCGACCACCCGTTTCACGGGCACCAGAATCTTCATCGGGACCATCTCTCCGGACCAATGGAACGAACGCCGAAACGGCCTGCAACGGGCGGATTTCGGGGCGCGAAGCGTGACCGTAGCGGCCGCCCGCGTCGTCGTCAACGGCGGGTTGCGCGGGGTGCGGGCCGTCTCAGAAGGGCGCGATCAGCCGGCGAAGATAGTCGAGTTCGAGTGCCGGGCGGCTCGGATCGGCGTAGCGGCGACGAAGCTCCTCCAAAAGCCGGCGAGCCCGCTGCACCTCGATTTCGCCCGGAACCTTGGTGTCGCCGCCGAAGTCGGGGCCGCGTCGTCCGGTCGGCCGGCCAAGCGGATCGGTACCGCCTTCGCGCACGCCGGCGGTGCCCTGTCCCTGGCCGCGCATCATCTCTCGCGCGCCGCGCCGAAGGGCATCGAGAGCCGCGCCCTGATTGCCAACCGCCGATTCGGCGTCGCCGGATCCTAGACTGCGACCGGCCTCCTGCATGGCGCGGCCGGCTCCTTCAAGCCCTTTTTGACCCTCTTCTCCACCGCTCTGGGCGCCCTTGGACAAGCGGGACATCAGGTCCTCCAGGCGACGGGACAGTGCCGATTGTTCGCGCTGGAGATCTTCGAGGGCCTGCTGGTCGCCGCTGTCGTCACCGAACTCTTCGCCGGTATAGCCATCCGGGGTCAGCTTGTGAGTGCGGTTTTGCAGTTCCTGCTGTCGCCGGATGATGTCGGCCAGTTCGTCGAGCGTCGGGTCGCTGGCGCCGCCGGCCTGGGGGCGGGCGAACTGCAGACCTGAGAGAATGTCGTCGAGCTGCGACAGAAGCTCGTTGGCGGCGTCGCGTTCTCCGAGCTGCCCCAACTCGCGCATGCGGTCGATGAGCTTCTTGAGGTCGTCGCCGGTAACCCGCTCGCCACCATTCTGGCCGAGCTCGCCGAGGCGGGAAGGATCGCCTGCCGCCGCTTCGGCCATCGCCTTGAGGTACTCGTCGAGGGCGGCCTTGAGCTCCTCCGTGAGGCGGGCGATTTCTTCGGGCGACGCGCCGCTTTCCAGGGCCTTCTTCAGCGCTTCGCGGGCGTCGGCGAGCCGTTCCGCCGCGGGCGAGGAGTCGCCTGCCTCGATGGCGAGCGCCATCTGCCAGAGATAGTCGAGCACCGGCTTGAGCTGGGCGTCGTCGCGGGCAAGCAGGATGCGGTTGCGGGCGACGCGCAGCCCGATGATCTGACCGGGGCGGTCGATGAAGGCGGCGCCGAGGTCGCCCAGCGTCTCGAAGGTCCCGGCCACAGCCTTTGCCTGCCGGGCGTCGGATGCCAGCAGGCGGCGTTGCTCGACGATGGCGGCGGCCAGCGGATTGCGGAACGGACGGGATGGCAGATCGATGAGGAGGGGTGCCGTTTCGGCCACCTGGCCGGCGTCGTCGCGCGCTTCGAGGACAAGGCGGGCCCGACCTCCGGCCAGAGGATGGGCCGTGAGATCCGAGGTTGCGACCGCCCGGTCCTCGCCACGGCGCGGCAGGCCCAGCGACAGGTCGGGCAGCGCCACGAGCGGTCGGGCGCCTTCGTCCACCTCGGCCGTCAGCATGGCCCGAGCGGCGGCGACGCGGTAGTCGTCGGTGACCGAATAGGCGAGGCGGAGTGCACCACGCGCCGTGGCCGCCGGTTGCTCGACGAGGCGTATGGTGGGCGGGGCATCGGTCTTGACGGTGATCGGCAGTTCAATGGCCGGCAGGTCGTCGCCCGTCAGGGACAGGCTGCCCGAGGCGGCGAGGCGATGTTCGTAGGCTGTCTGGCCCTGGGCGGGCGCATGCCCTTCGAGTGGCATCGGCGGTCGCCCCTCGTTGGCGAAGGCGACCGTTGGCGAGCCGACACCGGCGAGCCGTATGGCGAGCGTGGTTCCGGCCGGCAGCGTGACGGCCGAAACGTCCGGCAGGACGACGGCGCCGTTGGTCGTCGTCACCAATGCGCGGGGCGACTGGCCGGTATAGCTCGGCGGGTTCGCCCAGACGTCGACGCGAATATCGGACGGCGCGGCCAGCGGCGGCCGAAAGACGGAGGTGACCGATCCAAGGTGATCGGACGTGGCGAAGAAGCCGACGACCACCAGCAGGAACACGGCTGCCCTGACCGCATAGGGATCGGCCCGGTCGAGGCGCGGCGATGGCAGGCGGACTCTCAGGCCTTGGAGGCTGGCCGCGAGACGACGGCGGTGGGCCTGCCACAAGGCCTCGGCCAGAGCGTCTCCCGTCGTCGACGGGCTGTCCAGGAATGCACTGAGTGGACGATGCGGAACGCCGCGTTCGAGACGGTCGGCCGCCTGCCGCCGGTTGGGCCAGCTCGTTCTCAGGAGATGGATGATGCTGGCCAGGAGGATCGCGACGAAAACCCCGGCCGCTGCAAGGCGAAGGGTGGCCGGCAGCCGTTCGAATGCGCCAAGCCACGCAAGGGCGACAAACGCGCCGAGCACCGATAGCGTCAGAGCGAGGCGCGGCCACAGGCGTTCCCAGACAAGCGACAGTCCGGCGAGCCGCACGGCACGCGCGGTGGCCGGCGGCAAGTCGGCTTCCCGGTCGGTGGGCCGGTGCGGTCCTTCAGTCATCGAGCCTTTCCCCGGCGGCGGTGTCGTCTGTGTCGTTCCGATCACTTTAGGCGGGAATTGGGTCGAAGATAAGGGTGTCGCCGCATTCTGGCCGCCTTCGCGGCACATCCGAAAAGGGCCGGTCGTCTCGCGCCTTTGCGGAGACCACGACCTTCGGCTAAAATCATCCGTCCGTTGACGACTGTTTTTCGGGAAGAATGCCTTGCCGACGATTTACGGCCCGCGTGGCCGCGCCCGCCGCCTTTTCGGTCTCGCCGTTGCGCTGCCGCTGCTCCTGAACCTCGCCGGTGGCGCGGCTGCCGCGCCCTATCTCGCCGTCGACCTCGCCACCGGCGCGGTGCTGGCCGAGAATCAGAGCTTCGATCCCTGGTATCCCGCCTCGATCACCAAGCTGATGACCGTCTACGTGACGCTGTCGGCCATCAAGTCCGGCGAGATCCGGGGCGACTCGGGCGTGGTGATGACGCCGGCCTCGACGCGCGAACAACCTTCCAAGATGGGGTTCAAGCCGGGCACGGTGCTCACGATCGATACGGCGCTCCGAATCATCATGGTGAAGTCGGCCAACGACGTCTCCTATGCGCTGGCCGAGCGGGTCGGGGGCAGCCTCCAGGGGTTCGTCGCCCGCATGAACGGCGCGGCGCGGTCGCTCGGCATGATCAACACGCGTTTTTCCAACGCCAATGGTCTGCCTGATCCCAACCAGTGGACCACGGCTCGCGACTACGCTCTCCTCGCCCGCGTCCTGCTCAAGGATTTTTCCGGTTACCGCGAGCTCTATCGGACGACGGCGCTGTCGCTCGGCGGCAAGATCATCCAGAACCACAACAACCTGCTCGAACGCTACCCGGGCGCCGACGGCATGAAGACCGGGTTCATCTGCTCGTCGGGCTTCAACGTGGTGGCGACGGCGACCCGCAACGGCCGGCAGATCCTGACCATCGTGCTCGGCGGCAAGACGGCGCGGGAGCGCGACGAACTGGCGGCCAGCCTGCTTGAGGCGTCGTTCCGGACGCCGGCGACCGCTGCGTCGGTGACGATCGATCGGCTTGCGCCCCGTGGGCCGGTGGCCGCCGCCGTTGCCGACATGCGCGACCTCGCCTGTCCCAAACGCAAGAAGGGGGCGAAGGCGCCGGTCGGCGAGGATCTCGGCGACGGTGACGATCAGCCAGCCAGCTATCTCGTGCCGCGCTTCAAGGTGATGGATCCGATTCCCATCAGCCTCGGCGGCGCCAGCGACATGCCGGATCCGGTCGAGCCGGCCGTCGCGACGACGGTTGACGTTCCCCTGCCGCTGCCCAAGCCTGCCCGTTGATACCCATCACAAGAGGACGTTGCACAGTGCCGGAAGTCGACCGTCAGCGCGGGCCCAAGCCCGCCATTCCCGTTACCGTCGTCACCGGCTTTCTCGGCGCTGGAAAGACCTCGCTGCTCAACCGGTTGGTGCGGGATCCGGCGTTGGCCGGAACCGGCTTCATCATCAACGAGTTCGGCGAAATCGGCATCGACCATCTCCTGGTCGAAGCGGCCGATGACGGCATCGTCGAGCTGTCGTCGGGGTGCCTTTGCTGCACGGTGCGCGGCGAACTGGTGACGACGCTCGAGAACTTCCTGCGTGGGCTCGACAACGGCCGCATCGAGACGTTGAGCCGCATCGTCATCGAGACGACCGGCCTTGCCGATCCGGTGCCGGTGCTGGCGACGCTCACCGCCCATCCCTACCTGTCGCTGCGTTACGCCATCGACGGGGTCATCACCGTGGTCGATGCCGTCAACGGCGGCCGAACACTCGACGAGCACGAGGAAGCGGTGAAACAGGTTGCCGTGGCCGACCGGCTGGTCATCGCCAAGGCCGATCTTCCCGAGGGTGCTGCGCGGCTTCCTGCCTTGGCGCGCCGGCTTGCAACGCTCAACCCCGGTGCGCCGCTGGTCGATGCGGCCACGGCCGCGCCGGCCGATCTGCTCAGCTGCGGCCTCTACGATCCCGCGACCAAGACCGCCGACGTCCGTCGCTGGCTCAACGCCGAGGCCTTTGAAGGCGCCGACCACCATCATCACGATCACGATTGCTCCGGCGGGTCCTGCGACCATCCGAGCCATCATCACCACGACGGGCACCACCACCATGAGGAGGGCAGCCGGCATGACGGCGTCTCGGCCTTCTCGCTGGTGTCCGACGGGGCGCTTCCGGCCGGGGCGCTCGAAATGTTCCTTGAGCTCCTGCGCGCCGCGCATGGCCCGAAGCTGCTGCGGCTCAAGGGGGTGGTCCGGCTCGCCGAAGATCCCGAACGGCCCCTGGTGGTACATGCCGTTCAGGAGCTGTTCCATCCGCCGGTTCGCCTCCCCGCCTGGCCGGATGCCGATCGGCGGACGCGGCTCGTCTTCATCACCCGCGACCTCGCCGAGGAGGAGATCAAGCGCCTGTTTGACGCCTTCGCCGGGGTTCTTGCGCCCGACACGCCCGACCGGCATGCCATGACCGACAACCCGCTGGCGCTCTCGGGCTTTACGCCGCCGTCGCGTCGCGCCTGATCGCATCCGGCTATGCGTGATTTCGCTTAGAAAAGGGTGCCGTTGGAAAACCGCGGGTTTCTCTTTTCAAGCCGACGTGCAAGCGATTAACAGTTTATCCACAAACTTGTAAAAACGGCTTTCGTGTTAGAATTAACTATGGTGTTGGTGCATCTATCTTTTTTCATTATGTTTTTCGGTGTGAACGAGTAACGGCAAGCTTGCAGCGAAGCGGTGTTAATGCTCCGTTAACCATATTGGTTCGATCCTCGGAACCGGAGTGGTCGGGTGCCCTGGGGCGCGCTACGAACTCCCGACCAAGACGGGATTGAGAACGTGCTGACAACCCTTGCAAAGCCGGAGTCGTTCCTGTTTTCCTGGACGGATGGAGACCACGCCGTGGTCGTCCGTATCGTGGAAGCTTCGCATCAGCGAGCCGTGGCCCGTTTCCAGGCGATGAGCACAACCGAACGTCGCAAGGCCATCGTCAGCCGTGTCGAAGGACATGACATCGACCATCTCGAGCGCTTCGCCGAGTGGTTCGAACGCTTTCTGCCGCGCCTCGGCTTTGCCGGCCGCAGCCACGCCTGAAACACTTGCCGCGGCGGTCGCTTTTCGGTCCGGTTGAGAGATCCGCGATCGTCTATGGCTTCCCGGATTGCGTTTCGTCAGGCTTCGCCGCGGCATCGATCAGCGCCAGAGCGGCAGGGGAGTCCCATTTCGCGGGGCCGGCCAGCGAGGCCAGGGCGCAGCCGCTTCGATCCACCACGAAGGTGGTCGGCAGACCCAGCACCAAGCCGCGCGTTTTCAAATCATTGAAGGTTCGCATCTCCGGATCGCGCAAGTCGACGAGCGACGTGGCTCCGATATCGTTCAGGAAGCGCGTCGGCTTGTCGGGGCCGCCCACGTCGACGTTGAGCGCCACCACCGAAAAATCGGGGCCGCCCCGCTTCTCCTGAAGTGCCTGTAGATGCGGCATTTCGGTGCGGCAGGGCACGCACCAAGTGGCCCACATGTTGAGGACGAGCGTTTGGCCGGCGAAGTCGGCAAGGCGGCGCTCGCCACCGTCGGCGGTACGCAGGACCAGATCGGAAAGGTCGGCCGGCACGTCGGCTGGCAGCAAGGCGGCGAGATCGCCGGTGGCAAGCGGTTTCAGCGTCGCCGCCTTCGCCGCCGCGACGGCGCAGCGGCCGCCGCCGCTCTCGACAGCGCCCCTCTCCGTCACGTATACCGCAGCAAGGCCGGCGGCCACCGCGACGATCGCAATCGCAGCGAAGACGGGGCGGGAAGGCTTGAACGGCATCGACCGATCCTCGTTCCTGGAGTGGACCCAATGAGCAACCGCATGTGGGGCGGCCGGTTTTCGGCTGGACCGTCCGCGATCATGGAGGAGATCAACGCCTCCATCGACTTCGACCGGAAGCTCTACGCCCAGGATATCGCCGGCTCCAAGGCGCACGCCGAAATGCTCGCCGCCCGCGGCATCATATCCGCCGACGACGCCGGCAAGATCGCCGAAGGCCTCGATACGATCAAGGCGGAAATCGACGGCGGCACTTTCACCTTCTCGCGAGCCCTCGAGGACATCCACATGAACGTGGAGTCGCGCCTCAAGGATCTGATCGGCGCGGCCGCCGGACGCCTTCATACCGCCCGTTCGCGCAACGACCAGGTGGCGACCGACTTCCGTCTGTGGGTGCGCGACACGCTCGACCACGTCGACGGTCAGCTGGCCGACCTGATGCGGGCGCTCGTCAAGCGGGCCGGCGAGCATGCCGATACGGTGATGCCCGGCTTCACGCATCTCCAGTCGGCCCAGCCGGTCACCTTCGGTCACCACCTGATGGCCTATGTCGAGATGCTGGCGCGCGATCGCGGCCGCGTGCAGGACGCGCGACGGCGGCTCAACGAGTGCCCGCTCGGTGCGGCGGCGCTGGCCGGTACCTCGTTCCCGATCGACCGCCACATGACGGCGGCGAGCCTCGGCTTCGACCGCCCGACCGCCAATTCGCTCGACAGCGTCTCCGACCGCGACTTCGCGCTCGAGGCGATGGCGGCGGCGTCGATCATCGCGGTGCATCTGTCGCGTCTTGCGGAAGAGATCGTCATCTGGTCGTCGGCGCAGTTCGGCTTCGTGCGTCTGTCGGACGCTTTCTCGACGGGCTCGTCGATCATGCCGCAGAAGCGCAACCCGGATGCCGCCGAACTGGTGCGTGCCAAGGCCGGCCGCATCATCGGCGACATGAACGCGCTTCTCATCATCATGAAGGGGCTGCCGCTCGCCTACCAGAAGGACATGCAGGAAGACAAGGAGCAGGCCTTTGACTGCTTCGAGAGCCTGTCGCTGGTGCTCGCCGCGATGACCGGCATGGTCGACGACCTCGTGCCGAACGTCGCTCGCATGGCGGCCGCCGCCGGCTCGGGCTTCTCCACCGCCACCGATCTCGCCGACTGGCTGGTACGGGTGCTTGGCTTGCCGTTCCGCGACGCCCACCATGTCACGGGGCGTCTGGTGGCGATCGCCGCCGAGCGCGGCATCGAGCTGGCCGATATCCCGCTCGCCGACATGAAAACGGTGCATGACGGCATCACCGAAGCGGTCTACGATGTGCTCACCGTCGAGAATTCCGTCCGTAGCCGCACGTCGCACGGCGGCACGGCGCCCGACAAAGTGAGGGCGGAAGTGAAGCGCTGGACGGCGCTCCTCGCTTGAGGATGGCTTGAACTGCGTCGGGGCAAACGGATCGAGGACAATATGGTGCTGCGTCTCGGGATGATAATGCTGATGGTCGGCCTCGCGGTGACCGGCTGCGGTCGGAAAGGATCGCTCGAAGCGCCGAAATCGACGGCCGAGGCGGCAGTTCCCTCGACCAACGATCCTGGGGCGGTGAAGCCCGCCCAGGAGCCGGCCAAGCCCGACAAGCCTTTCATCCTCGACGGTCTCATCTGAGGGGGTCCGGTTGCATCACTTCAATTATCGCGACGGCGTGCTGCATGCCGAGGGTGTCGCCGTGCCCGCCATCGCAGCCGCGGTCGGAACGCCCGTCTACATCTATTCCTCGGCCACCATCGCTCGCCACTTCCGGGTGTTCCGGGAGGCGTTGGCCGACGAGCGGTCGCTCGTCTGCTATGCGCTGAAGGCCAACTCCAATCAGGCGGTGATCGGAACGCTGGCCCGCCTTGGCGCCGGTGCCGACGTCGTCTCCGAGGGCGAGCTGCGCCGGGCGCGCGCCGCCGGCATTCCGGCCGACAAGATCGTCTTTTCCGGCGTTGCCAAGTCGGTGCGCGAAATCGAATACGCGCTTGCCGAAGGCATCAAGTGCTTCAACGTCGAGAGCGAACCCGAGCTCGAACGCCTGTCGGCCGTGGCGACCCGCCTTGGCCGCGTGGCGCCGGTGTCGCTGCGCATCAATCCCGATGTCGACGCCCGCACCCATGCCAAGATTTCCACCGGCAAGGCCGAGGACAAGTTCGGCATTCCCTGGAAGGAAGCCGTGCAGGTCTACGCCCGTGCCGCGGCGCTGCCGGGACTTGCAGTCGCCGGCATCGACATGCACATCGGTTCGCAGATCACCGACCTCGAGCCCTTCGATGCGGCCTTCGGTCGGCTTGGCGAACTGGTTGCCGCCCTGCGCGCCGCCGGACACAGCATTCACCACGTCGATCTCGGCGGTGGCCTGGGTATTCCCTATAAGGCCGACAATATGCCGCCGCCGCATCCGGCCGCCTATGTCGAGGTGGTGCGCCGGCATACCCGATCGCTCGACTGCGAGGTGCTGATCGAGCCGGGCCGCTTCATCGTCGGCAATGCCGGCATCCTCGTCACCGAGGTGCAGTATGTGAAGCGCGGCAAGGCGAAGACCTTCGTCATCGTCGACGCCGCCATGAACGATCTGGTGCGGCCGACCCTTTACGACGCTTATCACGAGATCAAGCCGGTCGAGGAACGCCCGGCCGGCGCCGATCTGGAAAAGGTCGACGTGGTCGGGCCGGTCTGCGAAAGCGGCGACTATCTGGCGCGCGATCGCAACCTGCCGGTGGCGCGGCCGGGCGAACTGCTCGCCGTGTTCTCGGCCGGCGCCTATGGTGCCGTTCAATCGGGCACCTACAACTCCCGCCTTCTGGTGCCGGAAGTCCTGGTGGATGGCGATCGGTGGGCGGTGGTGCGCCCGCGCCCGTCCTACGACGACCTGATCGGCCTCGATCATGTGCCGGATTGGCTGATTTAGCGCCTCACATGCCCAAGTTTTAGGCTCGCCGGTTGGCGGGCCTTTTGCCACATTGCCGGGCAGTTGCCGCGCCGGTTGGCGCGGCGTGGGGAGCCCGCCGTGTCGACCGCCGTGTCGCTTCAGACAGAAATGCCCCGGCTCGAAAGGGCCGATGGGGTGGCGCGTGTCGCCTTCGCCTTGCGGCGGATCGGCGAGCGCGAGGAGACGCGGCTGGCCGATCTCTTCCAGGACGGTTCGGCCAAGGTGCGTCTGCCGAAGGTCTACGACGGATCGGGGCCGGCCGCCGTCTTCCTGAACAGCGCCGGCGGCGTCACCGGCGGCGATCACCTTAGCTTCGAGGCATGCTTCGGCGCGGGAACGACGGCGACCGTCACCACCCAGGCCGCCGAACGCATCTATCGGCGTGCCGATGGCGTCGGCCATATCGATAACCGACTGATCGTCGAGGCCGGCGCGACTGCCCACTGGCTGCCGCAGGAAACCATCGTCTTCGACGGCGCCGGCCTCCGCCGTCGCCTCGACGTGGACCTCGCCGGCGATGCCCGCCTCGTCGCCGCCGAAAGCATCGTGCTCGGCCGGACCGCCATGGGCGAAGAGGTGACGTCGGTCGATCTCGCCGATCACTGGCGCGTCCGTCGTGGCGGTCGGCTGATCTACGCCGATGCCCTGCGCCTTTCGGGCGACAGCCGGGCCACTCTGTCCGGCGGCGCTACCGGGCGCGGTGCCCGTGCCTTTGCCAGCGTTCTGGTGGCAACATCTGACGCCGCGTCTCGGCTCGACGGTGCCCGCGAGCTGATCGCGGCGCTGACCGTGGACGGTATCGAGGCGGGTGCATCCGCCTTCGAAGGCCTTATGTCCATACGCTGTCTTGCCCTTGACGGCCGCCTTCTGCGGACCATTGTCGAACCCCTGATCGAAACCCTCACCGGCCGGCCGCTGCCGCGCGCCTGGTCGATCTGAGACGAGGAAAACCGATGAACCTGACGCCGCGCGAAAAGGACAAGCTGCTTGTCAGCCTCGCCGCCATGGTGGCCCGCAACCGCCTCGAACGGGGCGTCAAGCTCAACCATCCCGAAGCGGTGGCCCTCATCACCGACTACGTGGTGGAGGGTGCGCGCGACGGTCGCACGGTGGCCGAACTGATGGCCGGCGGCGCCACCGTCCTGCGCCGCGAACAGGTGATGGAAGGAATCGCCGAGATGATCCACGACGTGCAGGTGGAGGCGACCTTCCCCGACGGCACCAAGCTCGTCACCGTCCACGAACCGATCAGGTGAGACCATGGCGCTTGAGCTTCGTCCCAACTGCGAATGCTGCGACCGCGATCTGCCGCCGGCCGCCGAGGCCTACATCTGCTCCTTCGAGTGTACCTGGTGCCCCGACTGCGCAACCGGCGTGTTGAGCGGCATCTGTCCCAATTGCGGCGGCGAACTGGTGCGCCGGCCGGTGCGCCCGGAGGGCAAGCTTGCCGCCAATCCGGCTTCCACCGTCCGCGTCTTCAGGGCAGAGCCCTGTTCGCCCCGCGCCGCCTGAAAGGAACGACCATGATCCCAGGTGAAGTCATCCCCGAGGCCGGCGACATCGAGCTCAACGCCGGCCGCCCGACGCTGGTGCTGGACGTCGCCAACTCCGGCGACCGGCCGGTGCAGGTCGGCAGCCACTATCATTTCGCCGAGACCAATCCGGCGCTGATCTTCGATCGCGACAAGGCGCGCGGTTTCCGCCTCGACATTCCCGCCGGCACGGCCGTTCGCTTCGAGCCCGGTCAGAGCCGGTCGGTGACCTTGGTGCCCTATGCCGGTAAGGGCGAGGTCTACGGTTTCCGCCAGGCGGTGATGGGAAAGCTCTGAGCGCCCGGCATTCGCCGATCCATTCTCGGTTCGACCGCGAGGCGGCCGGACATCAAAGCTTCAAG
This sequence comes from Pleomorphomonas sp. T1.2MG-36, assembly GCF_950100655.1. Taxonomy (NCBI): domain Bacteria; kingdom Pseudomonadati; phylum Pseudomonadota; class Alphaproteobacteria; order Hyphomicrobiales; family Pleomorphomonadaceae; genus Pleomorphomonas; species Pleomorphomonas sp. T1.2MG-36. Next base: position 273,048 of record NZ_CATNLY010000034.1, on the reverse strand, counting down.
CTGTTCTCTTCGGGAGACTGACAGATGCCCTACCGCATGTCCCGCTCCGCCTATGCCGACATGTTCGGTCCCACCGTCGGCGACAAGGTGCGCCTCGCCGACACCGAACTGTTCGTCAAGGTGGAGAAGGATTTCACCATCTGCGGCGAGGAGGTGAAATTCGGCGGCGGCAAGGTGATCCGCGACGGCATGGGCCAGAGCCAGGCGAGCCGGGCCGAGGGCGCGGTCGACACCGTCATCACCAACGCGCTGATCATCGATCACTCGGGCATCTACAAGGCCGACGTCGGCATCACCGACGGTCGCATTTCGGGCATCGGCAAGGCCGGCAATCCGGACGTCCAGCCCGGCGTTACCATCATCGTCGGCCCCGGCACCGAGGCGATTGCCGGCGAAGGCAAGATCCTGACGGCCGGTGCGCTCGACACCCACATCCATTTCATCTGTCCGCAGCAGGTGGACGAGGCGCTCTATGCCGGCATCACCACCATGCTGGGTGGCGGCACCGGCCCGGCGACCGGCACGGCGGCCACCACCTGCACGCCCGGCCCCTGGCACATCGCGCGGATGATCGAGGCGGCCGAGGGGCTGCCGATGAACCTCGCCTTCTCCGGCAAGGGCAACGCCTCGCTGCCGGCGGCGCTTGTCGAACAGGTCAAGGCCGGTGCCTGCGGTCTGAAGCTGCACGAGGACTGGGGCACCACGCCGGCCGCCATCGACAACTGCCTCTCGGTGGCCGACGACTACGACGTGCAGGTGATGATCCACACCGACACGCTCAACGAAAGCGGCTTCGTCGAGGACACCATCGCCGCCTTCAAGGGGCGCACCATCCACGCCTACCACACCGAAGGAGCCGGCGGCGGCCACGCGCCCGACATCATCAAGGTGGCGGGCCTCTCCAACGTGCTGCCGTCGTCGACCAATCCGACGCGACCCTATACGCGCAACACGCTCGACGAGCACCTGGACATGCTGATGGTCTGCCATCACCTCGATGGCTCGATCCCCGAGGATGTCGCCTTCGCCGAGAGCCGCATCCGCAAGGAGACCATCGCGGCGGAAGACATCCTGCACGACATGGGCGCCTTCTCGATCATCTCCTCCGACAGCCAGGCCATGGGCCGCATCGGCGAGGTGATCATTCGTACCTTCCAGACGGCGCACAAGATGAAGGTGCAGCGCGGGGCGTTGCCCGAGGATGTCGGTACCGACGCCGACAACTTCCGCGTCAAGCGCTACATCGCCAAGGTGACCATCAACCCGGCCATCGCGCAGGGCCTTTCCAAGCATGTCGGCTCGGTCGAGGTGGGCAAGCTTGCCGATCTCGTGTTGTGGACGCCGGCCTTCTTCGGCGTGAAGCCGGACCTGGTACTGAAGATGGGCACCATCGCCGCCGCCGCCATGGGCGACCCCAATGCGTCGATCCCGACGCCGCAGCCGGTGCACTACCGTCCGATGTTCGGCGCCTTCGGCAAGGCGATGACCCGCTCGTCGGTCACCTTCGTCTCGCGCTATGCCTATGAGAACGGCATCAAGGAACGGCTGGGCCTCGACCGGGTGGTGCTGCCGGTCGAGAACACGCGCGGCGGCATTTCCAAGGCATCGCTGATCCACAACTCGGCGACGCCGGAGATCGAGGTCGACCCCGAGACCTACGAGGTCAGGGCCGACGGGGAGCTGCTCACCTGCGCGCCGGCCGATGTCCTGCCGATGGCGCAGCGCTATTTCCTGTTTTAAGGGGGCTAGCCGATGGCTTCGCAGAAGCGGAGGAGGTAGCCGTCCGGGTCGACGACGACGAACTGCCGCTGTCCTTCGCTGCGGTCGCCGACGCGATACCGCTTCTCTTCCAGATCGAGGACGAACGCACAGCCGGCCTCGCGCAGGCGGGTGTAGAGTTCCGTCACGTTCGTTATTTCGATCTGGAAGTTGATGCCTCGGCCGTAAGGATGTTCGAGGGGCGCCGGATGCCAGCGGCGGCCCGGCCCGAAAGTCTCTTCCATCATCAGTTCGGCGCCCTCGCGCTCGATATAGGCAAAGCGATCCTCGGGGCGCTGGTAGCGGATGCGAAAGCCGGCGAGACCGACATAGAAGGCCAAGGCGCGCTCGAGGTTATCGACGTTGAGTTCCGGAACGAGTTTCACCGTCATGTTCGCAGCCTTTCTCGAGCGCCTGGGGCACAGGTTGCCCCGATGCCCTTCCATGATGGTCGGCGCAGGACAATGCCTCCGGATCGTCGAGGGCGGAACCTGAATCGTGAGCGTGCGCTTTTCCCGCGGCCGTCTCCGCCTCGTCGGGGTGCTCGCCGTGACACAGGTGACGGGGTGGGGAACGACCTTCGACATGCCGGGCGTCATGGCGCGGCACATGGCGCCGGATGTCGGTCTTACCATCGACGTATCGTTCTTCGGCCTGACGTTGATGATGCTGATCATTGGGCTGACCGGTCCCATGATCGGCAAGGCGGTGCGCCGGATGGGTGCGGCGCGTGTGCTGGCGCTCGGCTCGGTGGCGTCAGGTGCCGGTCTCGCCTTGCTCGCCGGCGCCGATGGACCGGTCGGCTATTTCATCGCCTGGGCGATGATCGGAGCGGCCGGTTCTATGGCCCTGTCGGTGCCTGCCTACGCGGCGGCGGTGGAGCGCGAGGGCGCGGCGGGCCGGCGGACCATCGGCGTGCTGATGATCTTCACCGGCGTTTCATCGACGATCTTCTGGCCGATCCTCAATGCCATCGACGGCTTGGCAGGCTGGCGGGTCACTCTCCTGGCAATGGCTGGCCTGCATGTTCTGGTCTGCCTGCCGCTGCATATCTGGGCGCTGCCGCCGGTCGGGGACCATCCGGCCGAACCGGAAGAGGGGCGCCGGTTGACGGTCGATCTTCCCGCCGATCGCACGACGCAGGCCTTCTTCCATGTCGGCGTCATATCGGTGGCCTTCTCCTTCACCACCTTCGGGCTCGCCGCCGCCTACCTGGAACTATTGCGCTCGGTGGGCGCCAGCGTGGACTACGCGCTGTGGCTCGGCAGCGTCCGGCCGGTGCTGGGAATTGCCGCCCGCGCCGCCGACCTTGCGATCGACGGGCGTGGTGGGCCGTTGGTCACCACGCTGGCGTCGGCGTTGCTGATGGGCGGCGCCTTCCTCCTTCTGCCGGCCGCGAGCGGAACGGGCTGGATCCTGCCGGCGTTCGTGGTTTTCTACGGCCTTGGCGCCGGCCTGTCGGCGATGGCGCGGGCCGTTCTGCCGCTGGCTTTCTTTCCAGTCGAAGAGTTTTCGTCCCGGTCCGGCAGGCTCGCACTGCCCATGAATGTCGCCAACGCCCTGGCGCCGGTCGTCTTCGTGACGGTCATTCACGGTGCCGGTCCGACGGCGGCGGCGATGCTCGGTCTGGCCTTGATGGTCGCGACCCTTGTCTCGGCGACGCTTTTGGCTAAGCTCGCTCCAACATCCCTTCCTCCGTCCGCAAGGACCGACATATCATGATCACCGCTACCCGCATCCTTCCCGCCGGCACATGGTCCGGCACGCCGGTCGATACGCTCGCTCTCGAACGCGACGATCGCCACCGCCGCCGTCTCGTCATGCGCTGCGTCGGCAAGACGGTGTTTCTGCTCGATCTCAAGGACGCCGCCGTCATGAAGGACTGCGATGCGCTCGAACTCGAGGACGGCCGGCTGATCCTGGTGCAGGCGGTTCCAGAACGCCTGCTGGAGATCACCGCTGCCAGTCCGGCCGAACTGGTCCGCGTTGCCTGGCATCTCGGCAACCGCCACCTGCCGGCGCAGTTCCTCGGCGATCGCCTGCGTATCCGCTACGATCATGTCATCGAGGACATGCTGAAGGGGCTCGGCGCCACGGTGGCGCCGGTGCTCGCCGCCTTCGATCCCGAAGGCGGGGCCTACGGCCACGGCGAAGTCCACGGACACGATCACGATCATGGGGAGCACGACCATACCCATGAGCACGGACCGGAGCGCCATCATCACGACCATGGCGAGGCGGGCGCCCATCATCACCACCATGACCACGTCCATGGCGACGATTGCGGCTGCGGCCATGATCACTCGCACGATCACTCCCCGCATGGCGACAGTCACAAGCATGACTGACCCTTCGGCCGGGGCAGCGTTGCCCCGCTTGATGACCTGGCTGTCGCCGGCCTTCCCGGTCGGCGCCTTCACCTACAGCCACGGTCTCGAGTGGGCGGTGGAAGACGGAACCGTCACCACGGCGGCCGCGCTAACCACTTGGCTGTCCGACATCCTGCGACATGGAGCCGGCCGCAGCGACGCCATCCTGCTTGCCCATGCCTTTCGTGCCGCGGCCGAGGGGAGGGCTGAGGATCTTCAGGAGATCGCCGAGCTCGCCTATGCGCTGCAGCCCTCTAAGGAGCGCCGACTCGAGAGCGGGGCGCAGGGGCGCGCCTTCGTGACCGCCATCGCCGATACCTGGGGCGCGCCGACGCTTGTCGATCTTGCAAGAAGCCTGACGCCCGACCCTGTTGCCTATCCGGTCGCGGTCGCCATAGCCGCTGCCGACCACCGTTTGCCGCTTGCCGATACCGTCGAGGCCTATCTCACCGCCTTCGCCGCCAATCTCGTTTCGGCGGCGGTGCGCGCGGTGCCGCTCGGCCAGACCGAAGGACAGCGGACGATCCGCGATCTTGTCCCCGTCGTCTCCGTGATGGCGGGCGAAGCGCTCAACGCCTCGCTCGACGACGTCGGTGGCGCCGCTCTCCGCGCCGACATCGCCTCTATGGCCCACGAAACCCAGTACACGAGGTTGTTCCGCTCATGACCAAGACTGCCAACGGTCCCCTGCGCGTCGGTGTCGGCGGTCCGGTCGGGTCCGGCAAGACCGCCCTGATGGATGCGCTCTGCAAGGCCCTTCGCGACCGCTTCGAGATCGCTGCCATCACCAACGACATCTACACGCGCGAGGACGCCGAGTTCCTGACGCGGTCGGGAGCCCTGCCGCCCGAGCGCATCGCCGGCGTGGAGACCGGGGGGTGCCCGCACACGGCGATCCGCGAGGATGCCTCGATCAATCTCGCCGCCGTCGCCGACATGAATCAGAAATTCCCCGATCTCGATCTCATCCTGATCGAATCCGGCGGCGACAACCTGGCAGCAACCTTCTCTCCCGAGCTTGCCGACCTCACCATCTACGTCATCGACGTCTCGGCCGGCGACAAGATTCCCCGCAAGGGCGGGCCCGGCATCACCCGGTCCGATCTTCTGGTGATCAACAAGATCGACCTTGCCCCGCATGTCGGCGCCTCTCTCGAGGTGATGGATCGCGATGCCAAGTTGATGCGCAAGGGACGCCCCTTTGTATTCACCGACGTTCGTCGCGGCCACAACGTGGCGGATGTCGTTCGCTTCATCGAAGAGCAGGGTGGCCTCGTCGGCTAACTTTACTCCCAAAGCCGAGTTTGGTTATTTTCGGGAATAACTCTACATACTGAACCTGTTGCGTAAGCCAAAGTTAACGGCCATCGCCTACCGTCGCCTAAACGTGAATTATCCCATTTTGTGCGGTAATCTCCGCTGAGGCCAGCACATGTTCAGTATTCACTCCGTGTCCGCCAAGATCGCCGCCATTGTTCTGTTGGCGATCGCCGGGCTCGCGACGATCGGATATCTCGGCTACTCCGATCTCCGCTCCGAGCTGCTGGGTCAGAAGAAGCTTGCACTTCAGGATCAGGTTCAGACTGCCCAGTCGATGATCGAGGGCTTCAGAGATCGCGCGCTCAAGGGCGAAATGAGCTTGGCCGAGGCCCAGGAGGCCGCCAAGGCGGTACTGAGGCCGGTGCGTTTCGGCCCCGACAAGAATTACTTCTTCATCTACGAAGCGGATGGCAAAAACGTCCTCCTGCCGGGCAAGCCGGAACTCGAGGGCAAGAGCCTCATCGACATGAAGGACGTCAACGGCAAGCCGCTTATCCGTGACATGCTGGCGATCGCCAAGGCCGGCGGCGGCAATTACGAGTATCTGTGGGTCAAGCCCGGCGACAAGGACCCGTCGCTGAAGCTCGCCTATGCGACGATGATCGAAGGCTGGAACTGGATGCTCGGCACGGGCTTCCACGTTGCCGATATCGAGGTGTCCCTCGCCGCGAGCACCCGCCGCATCGGTCTCATCACCCTCGTTTCCCTGCTCATGCTGGGGGCACTGTCGTTCGTCGTGGCGCGTGGCATTGCCGGGCCGCTTTCACGCCTTACCCGTTCGATGGACCGGCTTCAGGGCGGTGATCTCGACGCCGAAATCTCCGGTGCGACCCGCAAGGACGAGATCGGGCTGATCGGCCGGGCGGTGGCCCGTTTCCGCGACCTGCAACGCGAGCGTATCGCGGCCGAGGCGGAAGCGGAGGCTGCACGGGCCGCCGCGATGGAGCGGTCACGACGCGATGCGCTGACCGGGCTTGCCGACGGCTTCGACCGGTCGTTCCGCGAGACTTCGGCCGGTATCGAGAGCACGGCGACCGGCTTCGAACGCGTTGCCTCGGATCTGCTCGCCGTGTCGGATCACACCCGGCGCCAGGCGGAGGCTTCGGCCGAGGCCGGCAGGCAGGCGAAGGACAACGTGCAGGCGGTGTCGAGCGCCGCCGAGGAACTGTCGGCGTCGATCGCCGAAATCGTCGCCCAGGTCGACAAGGCCGCCGAGATCTCCAGCGGCGCCGTGCGCGAGACGGCGCGGGCCACCGAGGTGATCCGCGGTCTCGACGAGGCGTCGGGCGAGATCGGCAAGGTGGTGGCACTGATCCAGGAAATCGCCGACCAGACCAATCTTCTCGCCCTCAACGCCACCATCGAGGCGGCACGCGCCGGCGAGGCGGGCAAGGGGTTTGCGGTCGTGGCATCCGAGGTCAAGCAGCTCGCCGCCCAGACGTCCAAGGCCACCGACGAGATCTCCCGGCGCATCGGCGTCATCCAGTCGGCAACCGGCGAAGCCGTGTCTGCCACCGGCACCGTCGAGCAGTCGATCGAGCGGGTCAACGAAGTGGCGTCGTCGATCGCTGCGACGCTGGACCAGCAGAATGCCGCCGTTTCCGAAATCACCCGCGCGATTTCCTCGACGCTGACCGCCGTCGGCAGTCTCGCCGCCGACATGATGCGTCTGATGGAGAACGCCGAGGCGTCCGACTCGAAGTCGCAGGAAGTGGCGGCCCAGGCTCGCCGAATGCTCGGCGACACCAAGGCGCTGCAGGCCGAGGTCGATCGCCTGATGCAAGAGATGCGCGCCGCCTGAGGTGGCGCCCAACTCGCTCAGTAGTGGGGTGGCGGCGGTTCGCGGCCGACCGTCACCCGTGAAGCAAGTTCCATCTCCTTGACCTCGTCGAGGAGGCTCGAAACGAGACGCTTCAGCGTGTCGATCTCCCTCCACTGGTCGGTAACGGCCGTGTTGAGGTCCTCGATCACCTGATCCTGGTAGGCGATCTTCTCCTCCAGCGCATCGATGCGTGCGTCGGGATTATCCGCGATCATGGTCTCGCCTCGGTCAATCGGGGAACGAACGGGTGGCGGTTGCCTCGCCCAGCGTCCGGCCGAACGTGGTGCCACGGTCGCGGGCTTTCGCCGTCCACATGTAACGGTGCGGGCCCGCTGGCGGGCAGGGACCGAGATAACGGAAAGCGCCTGCCGGCACCAGATCTTCACCGGTGTAAGGGACCGTTCCACCGCCATGGCGGAAATCGGGGGCGTTGAGGTCCATCATCTCGAAAGTGATGACGCGCGTGCCGGGTGGCACGTTGGCGAGGGCGAACTCGGGGCTGTCGACTGCGGCCGGACGGCCGCTGTCGCAGGCGGGGGTGGCGCCCCACCGGAAGGACAGCTCGAAGGCATTGGCCGGCAGGGCGAAGCCCGCAAGCGCGGCGGCGGCGACGAGACATTTCAGCATGGCGGTCTTCTCGAACATGGCCCGGAGTGTGTCACCCCCGCCGCCGGGAGGCAAGCGAGGCCGAGGCGCCACGATTTCCGATCGGTGACATAAGCCGGCGGCGCGGGTCGAACGGATCAGCAGTGTTTAGGCCTTGCAGGCGGCGTGCAAGGGAGGGTAGGCAGAAAGTCTAATTCCCCGCCGATCTCCGACGCGCCGCCAAGGCCGCCGGCCCTGCCTCGGCGCAAGTGCGGGTTGCCGCTCGTGATCGCCATTGCCCTCGACGTCCTGCCCATCTTCCTGCTGATCCTGATCGGCTATCTCCTCGTCCGTTTCGGCGTGATGAAGGCGGAGGTGGGCGACGGCCTGTCGGATTTCGTCTTCACCATCGCCATGCCGACGCTCCTGTTCAAGACGGTGGCGACGGCGCATGTCGAGGGCAGTTCGCCCTGGACCATCTGGGTGGCCTATTTTTCCGGCGTTGCCGTCACCTGGGCCGCCGGTCATCTGGCGGTGACGCGGCTGTTCGGCCGCGATGCCCGCATCGGCGTGCTAGCCGGCGTCAGTTCCGCCTTTGCCAACAATCTGTTCATCGGCCTGCCGCTCGTCCAGCGCATCGTCGGCGACGACGGTGTCGTGGCCTTGTCCATTCTGCTCTGCGCCCATCTGCCGGTGATGATGATCGCCGGCACCGTGCTGATGGAGCAGGCCGAACGGCAGACTGGCGGTCGGCCGCCTCAGCCGGTCAGCGCCGTTCTCAGGCAGGTCGGCCGCAACCTCGTACGAAATCCTCTCGTGGTCGGCCTGGCGCTTGGCTCGCTGTGGCAGCTCACCGGTTTGCCGCTCACCGGCGTCGTCGGCATCGTGGTGAACGACATCGGCGATATCGCCGGTTCGGCGGCGCTGATTTCGCTCGGCATGGCCCTGATGAAATACGGCATTTCCGACGGGATAAAGCCGGCGCTGGTCACCTCGGCGTTCAAGTTGTTCCTGTTGCCGGCCTCCGTCTATGCGGCGAGCCGCCTGCTTGGCCTCGACGCAACCTGGACGGCCGCGCTGGTGCTGACTTCGTCGGTGCCGACCGGCATCAACGCCTGGCTGATCGCCAACCGTTTCGGCGTCGGCCATGGCCTTGCATCGTCGTCGATCACCATCACCACGGCCGTCGGGGTGGTGACGACCACCTTCTGGGCGTGGCTGCTAGGGTAGGGCGTTTCATGGGCGGATCTCCGTTCCGGCCCGCCGCCTCCAGCGGTCGAAACCGCCGTGGCTACCGAGCGACAAGGCTATCGAGCCACGTCACCGCGACAATGACGAGCGTCACCTGCAGCAGAGCGATCACGTGCAACAGCGCGACGAAGGGCTGCTTGCGCGTCTTGTGGCGGACAAAATGTCGGGCCGCATAGGCGGCGGGCGTGCCGCCCGCCAGCACCAGCACCAGCAGCGTCCGTTCGGAAATCCGCCATTTGCCAACTCGAGCCAGGTGCTTGTCGTAGGCGAAGGCGGCGAAACAGAGGGCATTGACGGCGCAGAGATAGGCTGCCGGAAGGGCGAAGTCTGCCAAGTCGGCACCTCGTCGTTGGGGGATTCCTCCATAACACGCCGTTGCCGATGCAGAAAAACGGCGCCATCGCAGCCCTATCAGCTTTTCCTTTGCGCACCCGCCATGCCTGCCGTATGACGGGCGCCGGTATTTTCGAGGCGTTCTTCCATGTCCGACACTTCTCTGGTGCCCGTTCCGCGCAGCGGTATTCTCGACATCGACCTCTACGTTCCCGGTGGATCGAAGGCGGCGCCGGGCAAGAAGCTTCACAAGCTTTCCTCCAACGAGACGCCGCTCGGGCCGAGCCCGAAGGCGGTGGAAGCCTATCAGCGGATCGCGAGCAAGCTCGAACTCTATCCCGACGGGTCGTCGACCGAACTCCGGCAGGCGATTGCCGAAACCCACGGTCTCAACGTCGACCGTGTCATCTGCGGCAATGGCTCGGACGAGCTCCTCCATCTGCTCGCCGAGTGCTACCTGTCGCCCGGCGATGAGGCGATCTATTCCGAGCACGGTTTCCTGGTCTATCGCATCTCCATTCTCGCGGCCGGTGCGACGCCGGTGGTGGCGAAGGAGGAGGCCTACACCACGGACGTCGACGCCATTCTCGCCGCCGTGACGCCGCGCACGCGCATGGTGTTTCTCGCCAACCCCAACAATCCCACCGGAACCTACATTCCCATGGCAGAGGTACGGCGCCTGCATGCCGGCCTGCCGGGCAATGTGCTTCTGGTGCTCGACGCCGCCTATGCCGAGTACGTCCGCCGCAACGACTACGAGAGCGGCATCGAGCTGGTCGCCTCGGCCGGCAACGTGGTGATGACGCGCACATTCTCGAAGATCCATGGCCTTGCCGCATTGCGCATCGGCTGGCTCTACGGTCCGAAGGCCGTCGTCGACGTCCTGGAGCGGGTGCGCGGGCCGTTCAATCTCAATGCCGCGGCGATCGCCGCCGGCGCCGCGGGCATGCGCGACCGGGCTTTCGTGGAAGCCGCGATCGAGCACAACGGCCGCTGGAGCGCCTGGCTGACAGCCGAACTCGGCAAGCTGGGGCTGACGGTCACGCCGTCGGTTGCCAACTTTCTCCTGGTGCATTTCCCCGAAACGGGCAAGACGGCCGACGCCGCCGACAAGGCGCTGCTTGCCGAGGGCGTGGTGGTGCGCAAGGTGGGCGGCTACGGCCTGCCCAACGCGCTTCGCATGACCGTCGGGTCGGAGGAGGCCTGTCGCCGGCTCGTCGAGGTGCTGACGGTTTTCATGAAGGGGCCCGCATGACCGACGCCGTGTTTCCCCGTCTCGCCATCATCGGCATCGGCCTGATCGGCTCGTCGATCGCCCGGGCGGCTCGCCTCAACGGGCTCGTCGACGAGATCGCCATATCCGACCTGTCGCCCATCATCCTGAAACGGGCCGAGGAACTGTCGCTCGGCGACAGCTACCACGCGGCTGCCGGCGATGCGGTGGTCGACGCCGATCTGGTGATCGCTTGCGTGCCGGTGGGCGCCGCGGAGGCGGTGGCGAAGGCGATCGCGCCGCGCCTCAAGCCCGGCGCCGTCGTGTCCGACGTCGGCTCGGTGAAGGGCTCGGTCGTCAGGCAGATGAAGCCGCACCTGCCGGACAATGTGCACTTCATTCCCGCCCATCCGGTGGCCGGCACCGAATATTCCGGCCCCGACGCTGGCTTTGCCGAGTTGTTCGTCAATCGCTGGTCGATCGTCTGTCCGGATGAAGGCACCGACCCCAAGGCGCTCGACCGGCTCATCGCCTTCTGGGCCGGCATGGGCGCCAACGTCGAGTCGATGAGCGCCGAGCGGCACGATCTGGTTCTGGCCATCACCAGCCATCTACCCCACCTCATCGCCTACAACATCGTGGGCACCGCCGCGGACCTCGAAAAGGTCACGGAATCGGAAGTGATGAAGTTCTCGGCCGGTGGCTTTCGCGATTTCACCCGTATCGCAGCTTCCGATCCGACCATGTGGCGCGATGTGTTCCTGCACAACAAGGATGCGGTGCTGGAGGTGCTCGGACGCTTTCAGGAGGATCTGTTCGCGTTGCAGCGCCAGATCCGCTGGGGCGAAGGCGACCGACTCTACGACCTGTTCAGCCGCACGCGCGCCATCCGTCGCGGCATCCTGACGCTGGGCCAGGACGCGCCGGAGGCCGACTTCGGCCGCTCGCACAAAGCGCCGCTCAACCCGCCGTCAGAATAGCGGAGCCACCCGTCCGATTTCCCGGCCATTGGCCGAGACGACGCCCTCTTCGATCTTGAGGCCGATGGAGCGGCCGCCGTCGTCGGCGGTCGTGCCCATGAAGACGAAGGCCATGACGAGGCCGGCCAGTTCCGGCGTCAGGCTGCCGCCGGCGGCCGTGGCGGAGGCGGCCAGCGAGTTGAGGTTGCGGCCGGTGACCCGCCCTTCGGCGTCCACAAGGCCCGCCTCCGATACCGAACCTTCGCCGTCGAGAGTGAGCGTGGCCCCGCCGAGTTCTGCGGCCAGCCGATGCAGCATGAGCTTGCCGCCTGCGGCCTTCCAGCCGGCCAGCGCCGCCGGACCGGCCATGGCCATATCGGCCTGGGCGAGGGTGGCGGCCAGCGTCAGGCGGACGGGCAGGGGCGTCAGAGCCGTTTTGCCGACGGTCAGGCCAAGACCGTCGACGGTGGCGGCGATGTCCGCGTCATCGGGCCTGTCGTCGAGGCGCGCCAGCATCAGGTCGCCGCGCCCGATCGTGAGCTTTCCCTCGGTTCCCCCGGCAAGCGGACCGGTCGCCGACAGGTCTTCCGTCCGGATGACAAGCCGATTGGCGCGACCTCTAGAGAAGCCGACGGTCGCGGCGAACTCGCTCGCCGACAGATCAAGCCGCCGGCCGTCCGGGGTGGCGTAGGAGGTTGGGGCATCGAAATGGAAGTCGAGCCGACGGGGATTGAAGACATAGCCTTCGCCCCGCGCACCGGCGGTTTCGAGCCGGCCGCCATCGGCAAACGCGACGACAAGCCCGTCACCACAGGTGAGGACCAGCCGGAACGGCCAGCCGCCGATCCTCTCGTTGGCGCAGTCGACAATGAGGCCGTTGTTCGCCGCGAGGTCGGCCACGGACTTGCGGACGCTATCGGCCAACCACCAGCGGGCACCGAACCAGACGCCCGTCCAGAGGATGGCGACGGCGACGATCGACCACACGGCTACCCTTTTCGTCCACTTCATGGCGCTTCCCCGCAGGCCCCCGGCGCCCGAGTGGACGCGCTGTTCGTCTTCCGTAAATCAATGCACAAAGACGCCCGGTTCGGCCAGCCGCACTCGCAGGCAGGCCCTTGGCGTCGATCAAATGTCGGCGCCACTGCACTAGAGCAATATGGCGAAAGATGGAATCGTCCTCCCCGACATTGCATTCGCCAGCCGGAATGCTACGCATTTTGTCAGGTCGAAACGGAGCGCAAGGATGGACGCGAGCATCTGGGTGTTCGGGTATGGCTCACTGATGTGGAATCCCGGCTTTCCATATCTGAGAGCGGTACAGGCGCGGATGCATGGCGTTCGTCGGGCCCTCTGCATACGTTCGACGCATTATCGCGGCACGCCGGACAGCCCAGGTCTGGTGTTCGGTCTCGATCGCGGCGGATCTTGTCACGGCGTCGCCTTCGAAGTGGCCGAGGCAAATCGGGAGGCGGTCATCGCCTATCTCCGCGCCCGCGAGCAGATCTCCATGGTTTATCACGAGGTTGTCCGGCCGGCGAGGCTCCTAAGCGGGGAGACCGTCGGAGCGCTGGTCTACGTTGCCAACCATGCGCACGAGCAATATGCCGGCGGCCTCGATTTCGAGGAGATGCTGGCCATCATCCGTGGCAGTGCCGGCGCGATGGGACCGAACGTCGACTACGTCACCGCCACGCTCAAGCGGCTCCAGGACATGGGCATTCGCGACCAGGCGCTCGAACGGGTGGTCGCCGCGCTCGCGGCGTCGGGCCCGCTCTCACCTGACTGATCGTCTTCGCCTCGGTTTCTCAGGTGTCCGCCCGTGCGGCAACCTCGGAGGTGGCGAGCTCGGCGACACGGGTCCGCGCCGTTGCCGGCAGATCGTCGCCGCGTGCCGCCGCTTCCACCAGCAACCGGTCGCAGGCGGCCTCGATATCGCGTTCCAGCTTCCGGAACATGTCGCGCGGCTTGAGGCCGGGTGGAATGGGATCGAGGAATTCGACCACGATGGTGCCGCGCCGATGTACGCGCGCCTTGCGCGGCCAGACGGTGCCGGCATTGTGGGCGACCGGCACCACGGGCACATCGAGCGATTTGTAGATCTGGGCAATGCCCTGCTTGTAGTCGGGTTTCGCGCCGGCCTCGGCGCGGGTTCCTTCCGGGAAGATGATCACCTGCCGTCCCGAGGCGACGGCGGCGCGCGTGCCTTCGATCACCTTCCGGAGCGCGGCCGTCGGGCTGCCACGATCGATGGCAATGTTGCCGGCGAGCTTCAGCCACCAGCCGAATACCGGAATCCACGTCAGCTCGCGCTTCAGGATGAAGGCGGGGTCGGCGAGCAGCGGCACGAGGGCCAGCGTCTCGAAGGTCGACTGATGCTTGGAGGCCAGGATGAAGCCGCCCGGCGGGATGCGTTCGAGATGACGGTACTCGTGGCGCGTACCGGTGATGAGGCCATGCAGCCGGATCAGCGTCCACGTCCAGGACTTGACCACCATCATCACGCCCCTGTGCCCGCCGAGAGCGAAGGGCGCGCCGAGAATGGCCATGACAGCCGTCACCGAGAAGAAGGCGAAGCTGTAGAGATAGGACCGGATCAGCATGAATCGTCTTCCAGCTTCTGGCGGTGGCTTAACCGAACACGCCACCTATGACGTCGGCGAAGCCCTCGATGCCGCCGAGCGACAGGCGGAGGCGCGTTGCCGTATACTTCAGGTATTCCTGCAGGAGAAGCACGATCACGCCCCGGTCTTCCGACCAGTTGCCGAGCGTCAGACCGGGCCGGGTCACCGGATAGGGGATGAGGCGGATGTCCGGCATGGCATGCGACAGTTCCAGCATGGAGCGCGGCATGTGATAGGCGGAGGTGACGACGATCAGCGACAGGAAGCCGTTGCGCCGCGCCCACTTGGCCGTTTCGAGCGCGTTGCCGATGGTATTGGCGGCGCGCCGGTCGAGGTCGACGCAGCAGGCCATCATGTCGGGTTCCGCTTCGACCAGGCGGCCAAGCCGGGACGCTGACGTTTCAGGGTGGACGCCCGAGATCAGGAGGCGCCGCGCCTTGCCGGCAGTCATCAGCTCGATGGCCCCGGTAATGCGCTCGGCGCCACCGGTCAGCACGACGATTCCGTCGGCGGCGAGCGGCGACGGCGTCTGGTAGTTGACGATGGTGTCGACGAAACGGAAGAAGCCGCCAAAGAAGAAGCCGCTGCCGATGAGCAGCGCGGCAAGGATGACGACGCCGATCGACCGGCGGGCGCGCGTGCGCTCACCGACGGCTTCCTCGGGCCTGCCTGCCGTCTCTCTCGTGGGAGCGGACGATTCCATCATGGGTTCATTTTAGGAAATCGGCCGACGATTGACAAATCCGGGTCATCTCCCGTCGGAACGCTCAGTCGAGCGCGGACAGCGACCGCCGCACGGCAAGACGCGACGTGAGCGCGGTCAGAAGCGCAACGGCCACCACGAGCGCCAGCACCAGAACGTAGGCCGTGCCGGGCAGCTCGAAGCGACCGAACAGCGCCTCTATCTGGTCGGCCCCCGGTCGCCCGGCCGATCCGCCGATCGCCCAGGCGGTGATCATCATGGCGAGAAGCGCCAACGCTCCGCCGATGGCGCCGCCCTCCACGCCGAACAGCAGGAAGCGACGCTGGAACTGGCCGGCGATGAAGCGATCCTCGGCGCCGCAAAAATGCAGGACCTCGATGACGTCGCGATTCCCGGCCATGGCGGCGCGCGTCGCGAATACCACCGACAGGATCAGCGCCACAAGCATCAGCGTCATCAGGCCGATACCGGCGAACACCATGGACGATGCCATGGCGGACAACCGATCGACCCACAGGGCGTGGTTGTCGACGCTGCCGCCCCGGATGTCGCGACCCACCGCCTCGGCGAGCGCCTTGGCGTCGAAGGCGGCTGCGTTGTCGATCGACACGACCACGAGGCGGGGTACCGGCAAGGCCGAGAGATCGATGCCCGGGCCGAGCCATGGCTCCAGCAGGCGCTGCGTCTCAGCGTCACTGATGCCTCTGGCGCCACCGACGCCGGGGAACTCCTGGGCGAGGGCCACCGCTTTCTCCACCTCGGCGTCGATGGCGACGCCGTCGAGCGGCCTGATCTCGATGGTCACCTCGCGGCCGATGTCGGATGCCCAGGCATCGGCGGCCCTGTCGATGACCGAGACGACGGCGATGGTGAAGCCGGCCAGGAAGGTCATGATGGCGATGACCAGCACCAGCGTGCGGCCGGCAATGGCCTGCGGCGGCACGATCGGCGAGGCGATGGCCATATCGCCGCCGGGCCTCGCCTTGCGTGCCGAGGCACCCTTTTTGGGTTTGAGGATCGACGTCTTCATTCGTAGATCTCGAGGTGGCCGTTCTCGATGACCATGCGCCGCGCGTCGAGCTGGTCCATCAAGCCGATGTCATGGGTGGCGATGAGCACGGCGGTGCCGAGGCGATTGAGTTCCAGGAAGAGACGGAGCAGGCGGCGGGCGAGCGGCGGATCGACGTTACCGGTGGGCTCGTCGGCGAGAAGGAACTCCGGCTTGGTGATAAGGGCGCGGGCGATGGCGGCGCGCTGCTTCTCGCCGCCGGACAATACCGGGGGGTAGACGTGCTTGCGATCGCCGAGACCAACCCAGTCCAAGAGGTCGGCGACGTCGGCGCGATAGCTCGCCTCGTCCCTGCCGAGCACCCGATAGGGCAGCGCCACGTTCTCGTAGGTGGTCAGGTGGTCGAGCAGACGGAAATCCTGGAAGACGACGCCGATGCGGCGACGAAGAGCCGGCATGTCGGCGCGCCTCAGCAGGGCGGTGTCCTTGCCGAAAATAGAGATGAGGCCGCGCGTCGGCTTGAGGTTGAGGAACAGCAGGCGGATCAGAGTCGTCTTGCCGGCACCGGAAGGACCGGTCAGGAACTGGAAGGAATGGGGCGCGATCGAGAATGTGAGATCGCTCAGCACCTCACGCCCCGTACCGTAGCGGAGGCCGACATTTTCGAACCTGATCACCGGCCGCGCCTCACCTTTGTGTCTCGTTGTCCAATGGCGTCGGTGGAGCCATCGTTTTCGCCTCAGTCGTCGACAAGCCCGCTCCCGTTTGGCTCGACGCAGTTCAAGGCGAAGTCTCGCCCGAATTGCGCGTTGTGCGCCGCACCTACCGGCGCCTGAAGCCTCTTTACGGCATCTTGTGTTGTCCTGACCTCATAATTGATGTTGCGGCGGTTGTCCTTAACGTTTCATTAAGCATGTAGAAGCCATCCCTTGGAAAAGCCGCCGCGGCGGTGCGGGAGGCGTGCCGTTCGCCTCCCTTCAGGGAATCCGGCTGGCGGCCAATCGGGGGCCGAAGATGAGAATTGTCTGCCCCGCCTGCGAGACGGGGTATCAGATCGCCGACGGTACGCTCGGCGTCACTGGCCGCAAAGTGCGCTGCGCCCGTTGCGGCACCGTCTGGCACGCCACGCCCAACGACTACCCGGAGGCGCCGATCGCCAGCGTTCCGTCGCCACGGACGGACAGCGACGGCCCGGAGCCGAGCGAGGACGAGTGGCGCGATGCCATTGCCGGCAGCGGACCGGAGAGCGCCTTCGACGCCGAGACGGAACCTGAAGCCGAGGACGACGGCAACGATCAGTCGGCGATCGACGACCTGTTTGCCTCGGGTCCCGATGAGGACCCCCCCTCTGACGACACGCCTCCGGAGGAAACCGAAAGCGGAAACGACCAATCGGCGGTCGACGATCTGTTCGCCTCGCCCACAAACGAGACGGCGGCGCCGGAGGAGGGAGAGACGCCTCCCGACGTCGCCGAGGTCTCGCCGACCATCGAGGCGCCGCCGGCCGGATTCGAGGAGCGTCGCCGCAAGCCGCGCGGCAAGACGGCGCGGCGCGGTGCTTCGACCATCGTGATGATCGATCGGCATCTGTCGACGCCGGTCGCCTCGGTGCTGCTGATCGGATTCCTGGTCATGTTCTGCGTGATCGGGGTGGTCGGTCGCGAGAAGATCGTGGCCACTCTGCCGGATCTGGCAGGAATCTACGAGTTGATCGGCCTGAAGGTGAACCTGCGCGGCCTCGACTTCCAGAACGTCACGGCCCGCCAGGAGATGGACGGGTCGACGCCGGTGTTGGTGGTGGAGGGCGACATCATCAACCTCGACAGCGAGTCCAAGAGCTTGCCGGCGGTTCGCGTCAGCCTCAAGTCGTCGACCGGCCGCGATGTCTATGCCTGGAACTACGCTCTGCCGCAGCTCAGCATCGACCAGATGGGCAAGGTCCATTTCAAGACACGCTTGCTGGCGCCTCCAGAAGCGTCGGTCACCGTGGAAGTGCGGTTTACAGACCAGCGTCAGCCGTAATATAGCTCCGCGCGAAAGCGGCCGGGGCTCTGCGACGGTTCTGGATGCGCGCCTTTGCCGGTCCGCGGTGGATCTGGGCTCATCGACCGTCGCGACCTCAGAGGAGACCGGGATGACGGGCAAGACCATCGACGTGCTATTTTCGGAAGAGACGATCGCCGCGCGCGTCGACGCCATAGCCAAAGAGATCGCCGCCGCTCGACCCGAAGATCTGATGGTGATCGCCATCCTTAAGGGCAGCTTCATGTTCGCCGCAGATCTCCTGCGCGCCCTGCACCGCGAGGGCCTCGCGCCGCAGGTGGAGTTCATGATGCTGTCGAGCTACGGCACCGGCACCACGTCGTCCGGCATCGTCAAGATCATCCGCGACATCGATACCGACGTCGCCGGCCGTTCGGTGCTGATCATCGACGACATTCTGGAATCGGGCCGGACCTTGGCCTTCGCCCGCCGCCTTACCGAGGATCGGGGTGCCAAGGAAGTCAAGGTGGCGGTCCTGCTCGACAAGCCGGGCAAGCGCAAGGCCGCTATCGAGGCCGATATCGTCGGCTTCTCCTGTGCCGATGTGTTCGTGGTCGGCTACGGCATGGATGCCGCCCACGCCTACCGCGAGTTGCCCTTCGTCGGCGTCGTCACCGATTGAGTGCATGCATCTGGTACCCTTAGTCCAGTTGTGCAACAATCTATCGAAATTGTTTCGATTCCAACGGGAGTGCCCGGAGGGCGGCAATGGCGCGCATTCTGCTGACTGAGGACGACGAGTCGGTACGGGCCTTCGTGAAGAGGGCATTGGAACTCGACGGCCATGAGATCACCGAAGCCGAAGATGGCGGCATCGCGCTGGAGATTCTCACGGCTCGGCGGGGCGAATTCGAGCTGTTGCTGTCCGACATCATGATGCCGGTCATGGACGGCATCGCCCTGGCATTGGCCGTTGCGCGCGACTATCCCAAGCTCTCGATCCTGCTGATGACGGGCTTCGCAGACCAGCGCGAGCGCGCCTTCGGTCTCGAGAGCCTGGTCAGCGACGTCGTTTCAAAACCGTTCACGCTCGCCGAGATCCGCACCGCCGTGGCGCGGGCGCTGGTCGGGCGCCCCGCCACCGAAAAGATCGCCTGAGTTCGGCGTCACTCCCTGTTCTGGCCGGGTACCCACAGCACGTCGCGGCCGCCGAGATCATTGGCCCAGCGGCTGGCTACGAACAGGAAATCGGACAGGCGATTGAGATAGCGAACCGCCTCCGGATTGACCGGCTCGCCGGCCGTCTGGGCAAGCGTCACCGTCACCCGCTCGGCCCGCCGACAGACGGTGCGCGCCACGTGCAGGTGGGCTGCGGCGGCGCTGCCCCCCGGCAGAACGAAGGTGGTGAGCGGCGCGAGGCTGCGGTTCAGATAATCGATTTCCTTTTCCAGCCGCTCGACCTGAACGGGCAGGATGCGCAATGGCTCGAAGGCCGGCGGCTCGTCCGCTTCCGGCGTTGCGAGGTCGGCCCCGAGATCGAACAGGTCGTTCTGGATGGCGCCGAGCATCAGATCGAGGTCGGGATACTCGTCGACATGCAGGCGGGCGACGCCGATGGCCGCGTTCGTCTCGTCGACACTGCCGATCGCGTCGAAGCGCACATCGTTCTTCAGCCGGCGTTCGCCGGTTGAAAGACCGCTCGAACCGTCGTCGCCGGTACGGGTATAGATGCGATTGAGCCGAACCATGCTGCCTCCTGGCAAAGCCACCCTCCGCATATTCGCGTAGTTGGGAGGAGGGCTCAATCCGTCAATGGGTGGCGATCGCCGTGATGCACAGTTCGTCAGCGAGCGCCACTGGGAAGATCGACGCCGAGCGCCTCGGCAATGGTCCTGAGGCCGAGAACGAGCCCCATCCTGTCGATGCCGTGGCCAAGGCCGGGCGAAAGGTGCAGCGACACCGGCAGCCCAGCGGCGGTGAGCGCGGCGGCGGCGGTGCGGCTGCTGTCGACGGGCAGGACCTGATCGGCGGTGCCGTGGACGAGCAGCACTTTCGGCTTGGCGGAAATCTCGTCGAGATGATCGGCGCCGGCAAGGTAGCCCGAGTAGCCGACGATCAGCGCCGGCGCCAGCTTGCGCCTCAGGCCGACGTGCAGCGCCATCATGGTGCCCTGGCTGAAGCCGACCAGCACGAGGCGGTCGGCCAATACGCCCCAGCGCTCCAGCTCGGTATCCAGGAAGTGATCGAGAGCCGGCCCGGCGGCGAGAACGCCGCTCCAGCGCTCGGCATCGTCGCGCATGGTCAGCGGGAACCACTGCCGCCCGCCCGGCACCATCGGGCAGGCCTGCGGCGCATGCGGCGAGACAAACGCGGCATCCGGCAGGAAGGGCGCCCAGCTCTCGGCGATGTCGTAGAGATCCTCTCCGTTGGCGCCGTAACCGTGCAGAAGGACGACGAGGGCGTCGGCCTTGCCGCTTGCCGGTTCAAGGCGTGGGCCGTCGATTTCAGTCATGGAGCTTCTCCGGGATCGGTTCAGACCGGGAGGACGTTCCTACCCTGCCGCATCGTTTTGTAATAGGCCCAAAGCAGTTTTGCCGCAACGCCGCGCCAGGGCGACCAAAGCTCTGATATCGCCCGCAATTCCTTTTCGCTGGGTCGCCCCTCCAGCGCCAGTGCCTCGGCGGCCGCCACTTGCAGCGCGAGGTCGCCGGCCGGCAGCACGTCGGCATGGCGGGCGCAGAACAGCAGGAAGATTTCTGCCGTCCAGCGACCGATGCCGTGGATCGCCGTCAGTTTCTCGGTGGCTATTTCCGCCGGCTCGGCGGCGAGGCCCTCCAGGTCCAGGCCGCCGGCGGCGGCTTCCGCGAGAGCATTGAGCGTCTTGATCTTGCCGCCCGACAGGCCGGCGGCGCGCAGGGCTTCTTCGCTCTGGCGGAGGTAGTTCTCGGCCGTCGCCTCGCCGAGCAGCCCCTCGAACCGGCCCCAGATGGCGTCGGCGCTCGCCACCGACAACTGCTGTCCCATGACGATGCGGGCTATACCCTCGAAGCCGGGCGGACGATAGCGGATGCCGACGGGACCGGCCATCTCCACAACCGGTACGAGGCGGGGGTCGGCTCGCTGAAGGTATTCGAGGCCCTCGATCATGTCGGTTTCGGTCAGGATGAGGCGCATCGTGAGGTCCTCCTTCGGCACGAGACTTCAACATTCGGAGCGTATACTGTCCAGCCCGCCAGAACCCGGCAGCAGAGCCGGACAGCTTGCAAACTCTGTTGAGACATGACCGTTCCCGTCTTCCGTTTCGCGCCGTCGCCCAACGGGCCGCTGCACCTCGGCCACGCCCTGTCGGCGCTTCTGAATGCCGACATGGCTGCCGAAAGCGGTGGCCGCATGCTGGTCCGCATCGAGGACGTCGATGTCACCCGAGCCCGCCCCGAGCACGAACGCGCCATCCTCGACGATCTCGACTGGCTCGGTATCGCCTATGAGCGGCCCGTTCGCCGACAATCGGAGCATGCCGACGATTACGCTGCCGCCCTAGATCGGCTGGCTGCGCTCGGGCTCGTCTATCGCTCGTCCCTGAGCCGCACGGAAATCACCGCCGCGATTCGGATGGAGGAGGCGCGAAGCGGTCGGCCATGGCCGCGCGACCCCGACGGTGCGCCGCTCTATCCAGGGATCGATCGCGAGCGCGCCTCCGGCGAAACGGATGCCTCCGGTGCAAGCCAGGCGCCCCACGCGGTGCGGCTCGACATGGCGAAGGCGGTCCGCCTTGCCGGCCCACTGTCCTGGGAGGAGTTCGGCGACCGTCTCCACGGTGAGAGCGAATCGATTGCCGCCGATCCCGCCGCCTGGGGCGACATCGTGCTGGCCGGCAAGTTCACGCCGGCCGCCTACCATCTCGCGGTGGTCGTCGACGATGCATTGCAGGGGGTGACCGACGTGGTGCGCGGCCGCGACCTTTACTTCGCCACCGCCGTGCATCGCCTGTTGCAACGGCTGCTCGGGCTGCCGGAGCCGCACTATCATCACCATCGCCTGATCGTCGATGCCGATGGTCGCAAGCTGTCGAAATCCAGGGGGTCGGCCGGATTGGCGGATTTGCGGGCGACGGGCGCCACCGTCGCCGACATCAGGCGCATGGTGGGGCTCGCGCCGGCAGCACCCCTAAGTAGTCACCCGTCTCGCTGACAGGGCGCGATGCGCTCAGACTCCCGCCGAAGCGGCGGCACGCGCCGGTTGGGGGATTTCATGGGACGGGCGACCATCGCCATCCTGGGCGGCGCCGGCAATACCGGCCGGCGTCTGGCGCGTCTGCTTGCCCGGGGCGGCGATTGCGATTTACGCCTGATGGGCCGCAACAAGGCGGCGGTGGATGACGCCGCGGCCCGGATCGCGGCGGAGACCGGCGCGCCGCTGGTCGGCATTCGCGCCGACAGTTCGGACGGTGCCGGCCTTCTCTCGGCGCTATCGGGCGTCGACCTCGTGGTGTCCGCCACATCGGCGACGCGCAATGCGCCGACCGTGGCAAGCGCGGCGCTGCGGCTCGGCATCGATTATTTCGACATCCACCTGTCATCGGCGGCCAAGTGGAAGGCGCTCCGGGCGAACGAGGCCGACATCCTCCGGCATGGCTTGCAGTTCGTCAGCGACGGCGGTTTCCATCCCGGGCTGCCTGCCGCGATGATCCGGCGGCTGTCGGCTGGCATCGAGCTCACCCACGCTCCGGTCTATGCCAGCTTCAATGTCGATTGGTCGCGCCTGAGCTTCGGCCCCGGCGCGGCTGAAGATTTCATCGGCGAACTCCGGGAGATGGATCCCAGCGTCTTCCGGGACGGCCGCTGGGTGCG
This sequence comes from Pleomorphomonas sp. T1.2MG-36, assembly GCF_950100655.1. NCBI lineage: Bacteria > Pseudomonadati > Pseudomonadota > Alphaproteobacteria > Hyphomicrobiales > Pleomorphomonadaceae > Pleomorphomonas > Pleomorphomonas sp. T1.2MG-36. The sequence goes on along the minus strand of NZ_CATNLY010000034.1, from coordinate 250,269 downwards.
GAGCTGGCGCAACGCCCGCGACTTCGATTTCGGTCCTCCTCTGGGGCGGCGGCAGACGATCGCCATGGGGATCGAGGAGTTGCGCTCCCTGCCCGACAGGTTGCCCCCACTTCAGGATACCGGCTTCTACATCGGCGGCTTCGGACCGGCCGTCGACTATGTAGCCCTGCCGATCGCCATGCTGGCGGCATCGCTGCCGCCGCTTCGTCGTCTCGCCGCCGCCGGCTTCTTCGCCGCACTGAAGCGCAGGACGCGGCACGAGGAATGGACGGTGCTGGTCTGCGATGGCCGGGGAACGCGCGACGGCGCTCCCGTCGCCGTCCGGCTCCGCGTCAGTCACGACGATCCCTACGAACTGACGGCCATCGCCGCCGCGGCCTGCGTCAGGGAGATGATCCGTGGCAAGCGCCGCCCCGGTCTATTGCCGCAGGGGCTCTACGTCGACCCCGACGTGTTCTTCGGCAATCTCAGCGACATGGGAGCTAAGGTCGAGGAAAGCGTCGCGCCGGCCTGAACGCGTCGCTGCCCCTCAAAGGTCGCCGGTCCTCCTTCTTGGCGGGCTGAAGGGCCATCTTGTGCATGAAGCGGAGCTCGGGCAAATAATTCGAAGTGCCCGGTTGGCCGCCCTCGGGACTGATCGGCGCTCCGGAGCGTCTCATGCGTGTGCTGTCTCTCGCTCTCTTTCTCGCGATCTCGGCGGGCGGCTCGCCGGCCTTGGCCGCCGATGGCGTGCCAGAGTATGCCGACCTCCTGGCCGACTGCGCCGCGTCGGGTAACGCGGCCTGTCCCGGCCAGCAGGCGGCGCTGGCACCGCAGTGGCCGAAGGCGCTTTCGGGCGATCTTCCCTCGCTGAGGAACTTCGCTTTCTGTCTCGCCGACGGCTGCTATGGCGCCTTCAAGGTCGACCCCGTCCGGTCCTGTGCCCTGCGTATCGTCGTGGCGGCGATCGGCGAGAGGCCGGTCCCCGACGAGGATCGCGGCAACTTCGAGCGAGATTGCGGTCCCCTCGGAGCGGAGGACCAGCAAGCCGCCAAGATCTGGGCTCGCGACATGGTTCGCGCCATCCGTCGCGGCGGCTGATGCTCGGCAGGGTCGACCGATTTTCTTGACATTTGGCGTCCCCGTTCCGATAGCTAACCACCTTCGTGGCGGCGGGCATGGCGCGTGCCGTCCGGACGCTGCCGGATGTTGACGTGACGATGCAGGACGCCCCCCTTACCGAGACCGACGCGCAGGCCAGCCTGCGTCGCACCGAGGCCGACAACCCTTCGAGCCTCGTCATGCGTTTCGGCACGGATGCGCCGCTGACGCTTGACGCCGGCCCGGCGATCGCGCCCTGGCAGATCGCCTACCAGACCTATGGCGAGCTGAACGCGGATCGCTCCAACGCCATCCTGATCTGCCATGCGCTGACCGGCGACCAACATGTCGCCAGCACCAATCCGGTAACCGGCAAGCCGGGCTGGTGGACGCTGATGGTCGGTTCTGGCAAGCCGATAGATACCGACCGCTTCTTCGTCATCTCTTCCAACGTGCTCGGCGGCTGCCTCGGCACCACCGGGCCGGCCAGCACCAACCCGGACACCGGCCGCCCCTATGGCCTCGACCTGCCGGTGGTGACCATAGCCGATATGGTCCGCGCGCAGGCCATGCTGGTCACCGGGCTGGGCATCGACAAGCTGTTCGCGGTGGTTGGCGGTTCCATGGGCGGCATGCAGGCGCTGCAATGGGCGGCGAGCTATCCGGACCGGGTGTTCTCGGTGGTGGCGATCGCCACCAGCTACCGCCATTCCTCGCAGAACATCGCTTTTCACGAAGTGGGGCGGCAGGCGGTGATGGCCGATCCCGACTGGTGCGGCGGTCGCTATCTCGAGGCTGGGCGCAACCCCAAGAAGGGCCTCGCCGTTGCGCGCATGGCCGCCCACATCACCTACATGTCCGACCAGTCGCTGCACCAGAAGTTCGGCCGCAACCTTCAGGATCGCGACGCCCTGGCCTTCGGCTTCGACGCGGACTTCCAGATCGAAAGCTATCTTCGCCATCAGGGCATGACCTTCGTCGATCGCTTCGACGCCAACTCCTATCTCTACGTCACCCGCGCCACCGACTATTTCGATCTCGCAGCCGACCACGGGGGCGTTCTGGCCAACGTCTTCAAGGGTACGAAGACGCGCTTTTGCGTGCTGTCGTTCACGTCCGACTGGCTGTATCCGACGTCGGAAAGCCGCGCGGTGGTGCATGCGCTCAACGCGGCGGGAGCGCCGGTCAGCTTCGTGGAGATCGAAAGCGACCGCGGACACGACAGTTTCCTGCTGGATATTCCCGAACAGTTTCGCATCGTGCGCGGCTTCCTGACCGGCGCGGCACGGGCGCGCGGCATTGCCGGCCCGGCGGCGGAGGAGACCCGATGACCGACCTCGCCGACCTTGCCTCCGACGTCCGCATCGACCTTCGCCTGATCGCCGGGTTGATCGAACCGGGCTCGCGCGTCCTCGACATCGGCTGCGGCGACGGTGCACTGCTCGAACTGCTGGAGCGGACGCGCGGCGTCGATGCGCGCGGCATCGAGATCAGCCAGGACGGCGTCAACGCCGCCGTGTCGCGTGGTCTGTCGGTGATCCAGGGCGACGCCGACAGCGACCTCGTCCAATACCCGGACCAATCCTTCGACTACGTGGTGCTGAGCCACACCATCCAGGCGACGCGCAATGCCCGCCGGGTGCTCGACGAAATGCTGCGCATCGGTCGGCGCGTCGTGGTGTCGCTGCCGAACTTCGGCCACCTCGACGTCCGCTTCCGCCTGATGTTCCTCGGGCGCATGCCGGTCAGCAAGCGCCTGCCCTATTCCTGGTACGACACGCCCAACATCCACTTCTGCACCATTCGCGACTTCGTCGAACTGTCGAAGGATGTCGGGGCGAAGGTCGATCAGGCGATCGTTCTCGACGGCACCGGTAAGCGCCTGCCGTTCAGCCTGCCCTGGATCGTCTGGAATCTTCTCGGCGCGCAGGCGGTGTTCCTGCTGTCGCGCGACGGCCGGTAGCAAGCGGTCAGCCGGACGGACCTGTGCGGTGCGGGCTCGGCAAGCCGGCGGGCGAGGGCAGCAACACGGGCCGGATGGCCGGCGAGCGGACGCGACGGATCACCGGCACGCCCTGATGCAGGTGCTTGGCCGCTTCCACCAGGATCACCCCGGCAAAGGCCGGCCACAGTCGCGCGCCGATCGCCTCCCAACGGGCGCTGGCATGCATGAAGTGGCGTCGCGGCACGGGCATCACGTAGAGTGCCTCGTCCCAGGCCGTGGGCGAAAAGGAGGTCTCGCGCAAGAGCTTGGTGAGCTGGCCGCGCGAGAACGGACGGCCGTAGCCGAAGGGCGAGGTGTCGACGCGTGCCCAGAGGCCGCGCCTGTTAGGCACGACGGCCAGCACCCGGCCACCCGGCGACAGCACCCGCCAGGCTTCCTTGAGAAGCTCGGCCGGATCGTTGGCCATTTCGAGCGCATGAACGATCAGCAGCCGGTCGATCGACGCATCGGGGAGCGGCAGCATGTCGTCGCAGACCAGCGCCGAGGCGGAGGGGCCGCCGGCCGGCCAGTTGACGGCGCCCTGGGCCGCCGGCATCAGCGCCAGAATGCGGTCGGCCTCGTCGCGGAAGGGCGCCAGATAGGGCGTCGCGAAACCGAGCCCGGCCAGCCGGTCGCCGGAAACGCCAGGCCAGATTTTCCGGAAATGATCGGACAGGATGGGCCGGATGACGCGGCCGAGGTCACTCGAATAGAAGTCCCTGAGGTCGACGACGTCGAGAAACATGCTCAGCTCCGGGGCGGCCTTGCCCTTTGCGCCATATTGATCGACTGTGGCTCTATCGCAATGGCGGCCGCCGGCTTTTTTCGCGACGGCGGCAAAGGAGGCTCCCGATGGTCCCGAAGATCGACGTCATCGCCTGTCTCAACGACAACTACGCCTATCTCCTCCGCGACGAGGACAGCGGCGCGGCGGTGGTGGTCGACGCTCCGGAGGCGGCGCCAATCCTTGCCGCCATCGAGCATGCGGGCGGTCGGCTCGATGCCGTTCTCCTCACCCACCACCACGGCGACCATATCGAAGGCGCGGCGGCGATCCTCGAACGTACCGGCGCCGAGCTCGTCGGCGCAGCGGCCGATGCTCATCGTCTTCCGCCGCTCGATCGAGCGGTAGCCGATGGCGAGAGCTTTTCCGTCGGTCCGTTCGGCTTCCGTGTGATCGGGACGCCGGGTCATACGCGCGGCCACATCGTCTATCACGAACCGACCGCGCGGGCCCTGTTTTCCGGCGACACGCTGTTCTCGCTCGGCTGCGGCCGCCTGTTCGAAGGCAACGCGGCGGACATGTGGGGTGCGCTTCTCAGCCTCGCGTCGTTGCCGGCGGAAACGGCCATCTACCCCGGACATGAGTACACCGCCTCGAACGGCCGGTTTGCAGTGACAGTGGATCCGGACAACGCGGCGCTTGCCGAGCGGCTCGCGGACGTGGAGGCACTCCGCGCCGCCGGAAAACCGACGGTGCCGGTGACGATCGGGCGGGAGCTTCTCACCAACCCGTTCCTGAGGGCCGGGGATCCTCGACTGGCCGAAAGGCTCGGATTGTCGGGACGACCCGCCGTCGAAGTGTTTGCCGAGCTGCGGCGACGGAAAGACAGCTTCAGGTAACGGCCTGCTTGGGGGCTCGTCTTCTGAAAGGCAGCGACTCCCAGGCCGCCACGACGGCGCCAAGGGTGACGAGGGCGCAAGAGACGGCCGTCGCCCAGCCGAGCGTGCCATAGCCCGTGAGCGTCAGCAGCAGGGTCGACAGCACAGGCGTCGCATAGGCGGCGGTGCCGATGAGCTGGATGTCGCCGTGCTTGACGCCATGGTCCCAGACGAAGAAGGCGAGGCCGACGGGAAAGGCGCCGAGCAGCGCCACCATCGACCATTCCATGGGAGTTGATGGCAGCACCGTCTCTTCGAATGCGGCGTGGCAGATCAGGCTCAGGATCGCGGTGGCGAGGCAGAAGCCGGCGACGGCTTCGGAGGGAACGCCGGAGAAGCGGCGCGAGGTCACCGAGTAGCCGGCCCAGACCACGGCAGCCAGGAAGGCGGCAAGGTAGCCGAAGGCATAGTCGCCATCGAGCGCCAGCGACTGGCCGGCCGTCACCAGAAGCGCCGCGCCGGCGAAGCCGAGGACGACACCGGCAAGGTGGTGGGGGCGCAGACGCTCACCGGGTAGAAGACCGGAAAACAACACGATCAGGAGCGGCCAGAGATAGTTGATGAGGCCGGCTTCCACCAGCGGCGCCGTGCGCAGGGCCGTGAAGTAGAGAGCGTGGTAGCCGAACAGGCCGAGCGTTCCCACGATCCAGACTCTGAGAGGTTGCCTCAGAACGGCGGTGCGCGCCCTGGCGATCAGCCAGACTGTGGCGACCGAGCCTGAGAGACCGAAACAGAAGGCGTTCAGCAGGAAGGGTGGCACGGCCCCCGAACCGCCGGTGAAGACGCCGAGCATCGACCACATGAGTATCGCGGTCAGGCCGATCATGGTGGCGCGGGTGCGGTTTGGCATCAGTTCCCCCGGCTTTCCCGGCACTATCCCGCCGCTCTTCGATGGAAAACCAAGGAATCTGTGTTTTCCCTGAGCATGCCGGCCGAGTTTGCGAGCCTTTAACGGTATCGCGCTAGGCTACGCAAGATAGAACCAACGGACCGTTGCCTTGTTTTTTGCCAATCGTCGCTGGATGGAGTTCCTTTTTGGCGTGGTCGTGCCGACCGCGTTGACGGCGCTTGCCGCGGCGGCGGTGGTTTACCTGGCCATGGCGCGCATGGCGGCCGAGGTGAACGACATCGATCGGCGGGGCATCGCACGGGTGGTCGACGTGCTGAAGGACGAGGCGCTGACCCAGATGGGGCTCGCCGCCACCGAGGTCGTCGTCTGGAATGCGGCCATTGTCGATGATGACAAGGCCGCCGCGGCGGGTGGTGGCCTTCCTCTCCCCCTCGAGAATGATCGCGTCTTCGATACTTTGTCGATCGTCGACGCCGATGGCGTGCCGCTGCGCACGTTCCATGAGGGACGAACGGTCGGACCGGATGGGATCGGCATCAGCCGGGCCGATATCGCCGCCCTCGTTGCCGCCGCGCGCCAGAAGGTGCGCCAGCCGGCGTCCGGGTTTGTCCAGTCGCGCCTTGGCCCGCTCGTGGTCGGGTTGCATGAAATCGAGGCGCGCGCCGGTCCGTCCTCGTCGGCGGGCTCCCCCCACTATCTCCTGGTCGGCAGGTCGATGAGCGGGGCGCAGTTCATGGCGATGGCCGACGCGCTCGGCGTTCGGCACCTGACCTTCGGTCCGGCGACCATCGGGGACGACGCGGTGCCGCTGATCTCGGCGTCGGGTGTCGTCCTCGGCTCCATCGGCTGGGAGCCGCGCGTTTCGGGAACCGAGGCGATGGAGCGCGCGCGCCTGCCGGTTCTTGCCGTGCTCTTGCTGCTGTTCGTGGTGATGGGCGTGCTGGTCGTCACCATCTGGAAGATGATGAGCGGCCTCCGCCACGATGAGACGGCGGCCCGTCACGCGGCGAGCCACGATCCTCTGTCCGGCCTGCCGAACCGTGCCTCCTTCAACCAGCGGCTTGCCGCCGCCTATGCCGGTCCCGACCATTCCATTGCCGTCCTGTTCGCCGATCTGGACGGTTTCAAGGAAGTGAACGACACCTACGGCCACGATGTCGGCGACCGCCTGATCCGGGCGACGGCGGCCGGCTTCCGTGCGCTGGTCGACAACAGCGGCGTGTTGGCCCGCCTTGGTGGCGACGAGTTCGCCGTGGTGGTCGAAGGGGACCAAGCGGTCGAGCGGGCACGTGCTCTCGGCGAGAGTTTTGTCGATTTCCTCGACGAGGCGTTCGATTTCGAAGGGCGCATGGTCAAGGTGGGTTGTTCGATCGGAGTGGCCGCCGATGCCGACCGCGCGCTTACTCCGGGTGAGCTGGTGCGCCGGGCCGACGTGGCCATGTATGTCGCCAAGGCTGGCGGCAAGAACCGGGTCGTCGTCTACGATGCGGGCATGGATGCCGATCGGCAGGCGCGGGCGACACTGGCCGCCGAGTTGCGCGAGGCGGTGGCGAACGACGGCCTCCAGGTGCATTACCAGCCGGTCGTCTCCGCGAAGACGGGCAGCATTTCCGCCGTCGAGGCGCTGGTCCGCTGGATTCGCCCGGCCGGCCCGGTCAGCCCCTCGGTCTTCCTCGCCGTCGCCGAGGAAGCGGGAATGAGCGATCTGATCGGAACCTACGTGCTGCGCCGCGTCGCCAGCGACGCCCACGCGTTTGGCGACCTCAAGATGGTCGTCAACGTGTTCGCCGCCCAGTTCCGCGACCCCGGCTTTCCCGATGCGCTGGAAGCCGTTCTCAAGGCGGCGGGAATGCCGCCGGACCGGCTTGAACTCGACATCACCGAAAGCTTCCTTGCCTCCGAGCCCGAGCGGGCCAGCCGCAGCGTCGAGGCGCTGCACGCACTCGGCGTATCGGTGGCGCTCGACGATTTCGGCACCGGCTTCTCGTCGGTGGCCTATCTGCGCCGGTTCGCCTTCGACAAGGTGAAGATCGACCGATCCGTGGTGATCGACGTCATCCGCGACCCGGCGTCGCAAAGCCTCGTCCAGGCGGCGGTGGCGCTGGCGGAAACGCTGGGCGCCGAGGTGACGGCCGAGGGCATCGAAATGGCCGAGGAGGCCGAGGCGCTGAAGCAGGCCGGTTGTCACGAGCTGCAGGGCTATTATTTCGGCGCGCCGACGGTTCGATCGGAAATTCTGCGCCGCATCGTTCGGGAACGACAGGCCGTCGGAGAGCTGCGGGCGTAGATCCCTCAGGGATCGAGTTCGACGTCCCAGTAGAGAAAGTCCAGCCAGCTTTCGTGCAGATGGTTGGGCGGGAACAGCCGGCCGTTGTTGTGAAGATCATGCACGGTGGGCGCAAAGGGCAGGCCGGCAAGCGTCATGCCCACCTCCGAAACCGTCTTGTCGGCCTTCTTGAGATTGCAGGCCGAACAGGCGGCGACGACGTTCTCCCAGGTGGTCTGGCCGCCCTTGGATCGTGGGATCAGATGATCGAACGTGAGGTCTTCCCGGCTGCCGCAATACTGGCACTCGAAGCGGTCGCGCAGGAACACGTTGAAGCGGGTGAAGGCGGGTTGGCGAGACGGCTTGACGAAGGTCTTCAGCGAAACCACAGAGGGCAGGTGGAACTCGAAGCTCGGGCTGCGCACCAGCACATCATATTCGGAGACGATATTGACCCGGTCAAGGAAAACCGCCTTGATCGCATCCTGCCAGGACCAGAGCGACAAGGGAAAATAACTCAGCGGGCGATAGTCCGCGTTCAACACCAGCGCCGGGTGTGCGTCCGGCGAGACGGCGATCGTCACCTCACGCTCTCCTTCACCGAGGCAGGTGTCCGATCCCACCCCACGCAGTGAATACTCTACGCCGATGATGTCGCTGATGTGAAGCTGAAACCCAAGGTTTTCCGCCCGTTTCGCGGGCAGGGCGCCGATCGGGTACAGCTTCGACGGCTCGTGTCCAAGTCTTTGCCGTCGTTATTCAATTGCCCGCCCTGGCTGCGCGATGCAGCAAGGCGACGAACATCGAGGCCGGCAGGAGGTGCTTGGCGATCGCCGCGCCCTTGGTGAGCCAGGTCACCCGGTAGTAAGGGCGCGGCCGGTCTGATTCGCAGGCGTGGACCAGGCAATCCACCACCGCCTCGGGCGGTTTGCGGAAGAAGGAAGCCTCCGGCGGTCGCTGCATGTCGGCGAGCCGCTGCCGGTAGCCCTCGGCATTGGCGGATCCCTCGACGTCGACGTTGTCGTGGAATTTCTTCATGGCCGTCGACGAGAACTTGGTGGCGATCGGACCTGGCTGGATGGTGGCGACGTGGATGCCGGCGTCGATCAGCTCCAGCCGCCAACTGTCGGCAAGCCCCTCGATGGCATGCTTGGAGGCGTTGTAAGCGCCGCGGTAGGGCATCGACAGGAAGCCGAGAATGGAAGAGCACATGACGATGCGCCCCGATCCGGCCCGACGCATGGCCGGCACGAGGCGGCGCGTGAGGTCGTGCCAACCAAGGACGTTGACTTCGAAGACATGCCGCAGCACCTCGGTCGAAATATCTTCGAGAGCGCCCGGCTGGCCGTAGGCGCCGTTGTTGTAGAGGGCGCCCAGCCGGCCACCGGTCGCCTCGAGCACCGCGTCGGCGGCCGCGGCGATCGAGGCGGGGTCGGCATAGTCCATCAGAAGCGGCGTGACGCCGGCAATGCCGGCGAGCCTCTGCCGATCCTCTTCGCGCCGTACGGTCGCGAACACCTGCCAGCCCCGCCCGGCCATGATCGTGGCGGCGGCGAGACCGATGCCCGAGGAAGCGCCGGTGATCAGGATGCTGCGGTCGACGGCGGGAAAGCGCATGGCGGGCCTCTGGCTCAGAAAGACGTCCGGCCGGCGCGACAATCAGTCTTTCTCCGGACGGCACGGCCGACTATATACTGTGATGGACGCTTGGAGAGAACCTTGCTCGACGATTCCGACCACGATCATCAGGTCTGCCGCAGCCGCGCCGTCGCCCGCGCCGAGGAGCGCTGCCGCGACGAGGGGCTGCGCCTCACCGAGCAGCGGCGGCAGGTGCTCGAGGCGATGCTGGAAAGCCACGCACCGGTATCGGCCTATGAGATCATGGACCGCATCGCCGGCAAGGCGCGTCGGCCCAGCCCGATCTCGGTCTATCGCGCCTTGGATTTCCTGGTCGCCCATCGCTTCGCCCACCGCATCGAGAGCCGCAATGCCTTCCTTGCCTGCATCGAGGAGCACGGGCATGCCACCTCCGCGCCGGAGGCGCCGCTGGTGTTCCTGCTCTGCGAGCGGTGCGGTTCGGCGACCGAGGCCGAACCGGCCGAACTCGGCGGGCTGCTCGCCCGCATCGCGGCGGCGGAAGGCTTTGCGCCGTCGGCCTCGGTTCTGGAGATTCGTGGCCTCTGCGTCGCCTGCCAGTCAGGCGACAGCCACCACGACCATTCGCACAGCCACAGTTGAGGATTGCATGCTCAGTTCCTTCGGTCCGGCGCCGCGCCGCCGCTCGGTTCCCGTCGTGGTCGGCAAGGTGACGATCGGCGGCGATGCGCCGGTGGTCGTTCAATCGATGACCAATACGGATACCGCCGACGTCGATGCCACGGTGGCGCAGGTGATGGCGCTTGCGCGGGCCGGCTCGGAGCTGGTGCGCATCACCGTCGATCGTGACGAAAGCGCCGCCGCCGTGCCGCGCATCCGCGAGCGGCTCGACCGCGTCGGCGTCGACGTGCCGCTGATCGGCGATTTCCATTTCATCGGCCATCGGCTGCTCGCCGACTTTCCCGCCTGCGCCGAGGCGCTGGCCAAGTATCGCATCAATCCGGGCAACGTCGGCGTCCGCGCCAAACGCGACCGCCATTTCAGCGACATCGTCGAGATCGCCGCCCGCCACGGCAAAGCGGTGCGCATCGGCGTCAATTGGGGCTCGCTCGACCAGGAGCTGGCGACGCGCCTGATGGACGAGAACAAGGCCAAGGGCTCGCCGATGACGGCGCAGCAGGTGATGCGCGAGGCAATGGTGCAGTCGGCGCTGCTGTCGGCTGCCCGCGCCGAGGAGATCGGCCTTGCCCGCGATCGCATCGTGCTGTCGGCCAAGGTCAGCCAGGTGCAGGATCTCATCGCCGTCTATGGCGAGCTGGCCTCGCGCGGCGATTATGCGCTGCATCTCGGTCTCACCGAGGCCGGCATGGGCACCAAGGGCGTCGTCGCCTCGTCGGCTTCCATGGGTTACCTGCTGCAGCATGGCATCGGCGACACCATCCGCGTGTCGCTGACGCCGGAGCCGGGTGGCGACCGCACGCGCGAGGTGATGGTGGCGCAGGAACTTCTTCAGGTGATGGGGTTCCGCAGCTTCGTGCCAATCGTCGCCGCCTGTCCCGGCTGCGGCCGCACCACTTCCACCGTGTTCCAGGAACTGGCCAAGACCATTCAGGATCAGATCCGCGACGCTATGCCGGAGTGGCGGCAGCGCTACCCCGGCGTCGAGGCGCTGCAGGTGGCGGTGATGGGCTGCATCGTCAACGGCCCCGGTGAATCCAAGCATGCCGACATCGGCATTTCGCTGCCGGGCACCGGCGAGAACCCGGCGGCGCCGGTGTTCATTGACGGCGAGAAGGCGGCGACGCTCCGCGGTCCTACCATCGCCCGCGATTTCCAGTCGCTGGTGCTCGACTATATCGAGCAGCGGTTCGGCGATGGCGCCAATCGCAAGCCAGCGGCCGAATAGTCGACCCGGTTGACTGATCGCAGCCGCTTATCCGCAAAGGTCGCGACCTTTCGGGCGGATGCTTAGCGCCGTCTCTCGGCGACGAAGCGAGCGGCGGCGGCGAGCGTTTCGGACCGCGTGCCCCATGGCGCAAGCAGGCCCGTCGCCTCGGCGACGAGGCGGTCGAGCTCGGCGCGCACGGCATCGATGCCGAGACGGGCCACCAGCGTCCCCTTGCCGTGGGCAGCGTCCTTGGCGACGGCCTTGCCCATCTCGCTTTCGGTGGCGGTGACGTCGAGAAGGTCGTCGGCGAGCTGGAAGGCGAGGCCGAGAATCTCGCCGAAGCGCGCGAAGCGGCGCACCTCGTCTTCCGTGGCGCCGCCGAGCCGGGCGCCCATCACCGTCGCGGCGCGGATCAGCGCACCGGTCTTCATCGCCTGCAGCTTGCGAATGCCGGCTTCATCGGGTGCGGCCCCGTCTCCGAAGCGTCCCTCGGCCGCCAGGTCCAGCATCTGACCGCCGACCATGCCGCCGAGGCCGCCGGCGCGGGCGAGGTCGAGCACCAGCGCCGCCCGTATCGCCGGATCGGCGTGGCAGGCGGGGTCGGCGAGAAGGTCGAAGGCCAGCGTCAGGAGGCCGTCGCCGGCGAGAATCGCCGTCGCCTCGTCATAGGCGACGTGGACGGTCGGGCGGCCGCGCCGCAGCGTGTCGTTGTCCATGGCCGGCAGGTCGTCGTGCACCAGCGAGTAGCAATGCAGGCACTCGATGGCCGCCACCGCCGGCATCAGGGTGTCGGTCGTCTGACGGGGATCGAGAAGGCGGGCGACCTCGGTGAGCAGGAAGGGCCTGAGGCGCTTGCCGCCGGCCAGCACCGCGTGCCGCATGGCTGCCAGAAGACGGGCCGGCCGGGCGATCTCGCCGGGCCGGGGAACAGGTTCGAGACGCACCGCGAGACCGGCCTCCAGCGCGGAAGCGAAATCGGAAAGGGCGGTTTCGAAGGCGGCGGTCATCTCTGCTCCAATCGGACAAGGAACGGTCGCTGTGGTAGCGCTCGCCTCTCGTCCCGGTCAAGGCGCCGAAAGCGCATCATACCGGCAGCACGGTGGTGTTCTTCACCTCTTCCATCACCGGATAGGTGTGGGTCTCGCGCACCCCCGGCAGCGTCATCAGCACTTCGGACAGGAACTCGCGATAGGCTTCCATGTCGCGGACACGCGCCTTGACGAGATAATCGAAGCCGCCGGCGATCAGGTGGCATTCGAGCACCTCCGGTGCCTTCTTCACCGCTGCCGCGAATGTGGTGAACACTTCGGGGTTCATGCGGTCGAGCTTGATCTCCACGAAGACCAGCAAGCCACGCTGGAGGTGCAGCGGATCGAGGCGCGCCGTATAACCGATGATGAAGCCGTCTCGCGACAATCGTTTGACGCGTTCGGCGGTTGCCGTAGCAGACATGCCGATTTTTTCGGCGAGTTCCAGGTTGGTAATCCGGCCGTCTTCCTGAAGCGCGGCGAGAATTCGACGGTCGATGCGATCGAGACCGGGAATATCGTGGCTCGGACGAGAACGGTCGCCCCCTGCTGCTGCCATTGTCAGCCTCCAAGACATGCCAATCCGGAAGTTTCACGGAAACAAACGGTTCATTCCGCGATTAACCCGGAGTCTATACCTCAATAAGGAGAGTGTCACCGAAAGCCTGCTGCTATCCTGCGGAATATAAACAGAAGCTGCCGTATCAAGGTGGCAACCTTCCGGAGACCAGATGTCTGCAGTTCTTTCCGAGCCCCACCGGGCTCCGTGCTTTTCGTCGCCCTATGCGGAAGATGAGACGGTGGTGGTCCGGCGTCTTCTGGCGGCGCGACCCGAAGACCTGAGGGCGCGGGCGCGCGTCGATGCGCACGCCGGCCATCTCATCACCGCCATTCGAGAGGGCAAGTCGGCAATCGGCGGCGTCGAGGACTTTCTGAAAGCCTATTCGCTGACGACACGCGAGGGCCTCGCCATCATGGTGATGGCCGAAGCGCTGCTGCGCGTGCCCGACGGCGCCACCGCCGACAAGCTGATCGAGGACAAGCTCGCCTCGGCCGCCTTCGGCTTTCACGGCAAGGGCGAGGATCCCTGGCTGGTGGCGGCATCCGGATGGGCGCTCGGCGTCACGACGCGCGTGCTGCAACCGGGGGAGACGCCCGAGAACGTCATCACCGGCCTCGTCAAGCGCCTGGGCATGCCGCCGGTGCGCGCCGCCACACGGCAGGCGATGAAGATCATGGGCCATCAGTTCGTGCTGGGCACCTCGATCGAGGCGGCCCTGTCGCGCGCTCGCGGTTTGGCTGGCAAGGGCTATCGCCACTCCTACGACATGCTGGGCGAGGGCGCCCGCACGGCAGCCGACGCGACCCGCTACTTCGCCGACTATGCCCAGGCGATCGAGGCGATCGGCCGGTCGGCGGGTTCCGAGGCGCTGCCGGCCCGGCCGGGCATTTCGGTGAAGCTGTCGGCGTTGCATCCGCGCTACGAGGCGCTGAACGCCGAGCGCGTGATGGCCGAACTGGTGCCGAAGCTCCTGGAGCTGTCGCGGGCTGCGAAGGCCCACGATCTCAACCTGACGGTCGATGCCGAGGAGGCGGACCGGCTGAAGCTGTCGCTCGACGTCATCGCTGCCGTTGCCGCCGATCCGTCTCTCGCCGGTTGGCACGGCTTCGGCCTTGCCGTGCAGGCCTATCAGAAGCGGGCGCCGGCGGTGATCGACTACATGGTTGAGCTCGCCGAGAGCCTGAACCGCCGGTTCATGGTCCGGCTCGTCAAGGGTGCCTATTGGGACACCGAAATGAAGCGGGGCCAGGAGCGCGGCCTTGACGACTATCCGCTCTTCACCCGCAAGGCGTCGACCGACCTCTCCTATCTCGTCTGCGCCGACAAGCTGCTGCGTGCGCGGCCGCGCCTCTACCCGCAGTTTGCGACGCACAACGCCCTGACGGTAGCCGAGGTATCGGAGATCGCCGGCGCCGATCGTCATTTCGAGTTCCAGCGGCTGCACGGCATGGGCGATACGCTCTATCGCGAAGTGACCGAGAAGGGCGGTCAGCCCTGCCGCATCTATGCGCCCGTCGGTGGCCACAAGGACCTTCTCGCCTATCTCGTCCGCCGCCTTCTGGAAAACGGCGCCAACTCATCCTTCGTCGCCGCCGTCGGTGACGCCAAAGTGGAGATCTCGACCTTGCTGAAGCGTCCCGCCGACGTGCTGGAGGGCGGCGATCGCGCCCGTCACGCCCGCATTCCGCTGCCTGCCGATCTGTTCGGCGCCCGCCGCAACTCGCGCGGGGTGGAACTGGCCGACGAACAGGCGCTCGAACCGTTGCTGGCCGCGATCACGGCGGCGGGGAGCGATTTCGGAACGGCCGCCTCGATCATCGATGGAGTGGAGGTTGCGGGTTCGTCGCGCGTCCTCCTGTCGCCGGTGGACGGCAAGACGGCGGTTGGCCGGGCGATCGATGCCGACGCCGATACCGCCGGCAAGGCCGTGGCATCGGCCGCCGCCGGCTTCCGGCAGTGGTCGGGAACGCCGGCCGAGACACGTGCCGCGGTGCTCGAACGGGCGGCCGATCTTCTTGAGGACCGGTTGCCGGCGTTCCTGGCCGTTCTGGGGCTCGAGGCGGGCAAGACGCTGTCCGATGGCGTGGCCGAGGTGCGCGAGGCGGTCGATTTCTGCCGCTACTATGCCGCCGAGGCGCGTCGGCTGTTCGCCTCGCCCACCGCCATGCCCGGTCCGACCGGCGAGGAAAACCGGCTGGCGTATCGCGGCCGTGGCGTGTTCGCGACCATCGCTCCCTGGAACTTCCCGCTCGCCATCTTCATGGGGCAGACGGTCGCGGCGCTCGCCGCCGGCAATGCGGTGGTGGCAAAGCCCGCCGAACAGACGTCGCTCATCGGCGCCATGGCGGTGCGGTTGTTGCACGAGGCCGGGGTGCCGGCTTCGGCGCTGGCCCTTATCGTCGGCGACGGGACGGCCGGAGCGGCGCTGATCGCCGATCCGCGCATCGCCGGTGTCGCCTTCACCGGCTCGACCGACACTGCCTTTGCTATCAACGGAGCACTCGCTGCCAAGCGCGGACCGATCGTGCCGCTGATCGCCGAAACCGGTGGCCTCAATGCCATGATCGTCGATGCCACCGCCCTCGGCGAGCAGGTGACCGACGACGTCATCACCTCGGCCTTTCGCTCGGCGGGGCAGCGCTGTTCGGCCCTGCGGCTCCTGTTCGTGCAGGAGGATGTCGCCGACCACATGATCGACCTCGTCAAGGGCGCGGCGGCCGAACTCACGGTGGGGGATCCGCGTCAGCCCGACACCGACGTCGGTCCGATCATCGACCGTGAGCAGACGGAAAAGCTCGCCGTTCATGTTGCGGCATGGCAGGGCAAGGGCGGCGTGCTGTTCTCGGGTGACGTGCCGGGCGGGGCACTGGAGGGCGGTTCCTACTTTGCACCAACCATCATCGAACTGCCCGACGCGGCGGCGCTCGATCGCGAGGTGTTCGGTCCGGTGCTGCATGTCGTCCGCTACAAGGCGAAGGACCTCGACAGGATCATCGAGGATATCGCGGCGAGCGGCTACGGGCTGACGCTTGGCATCCACTCGCGCATTGAAACGACGGTAAAGCGCATCGTCGAGCGGCTGCCGGTCGGCAATGTCTATGTCAACCGCAACATGATCGGCGCGGTGGTCGGCTCCCAACCCTTCGGTGGGTCGGGGCTTTCCGGCACCGGTCCCAAGGCGGGCGGCCCGAACTATCTCGCCCGGTTTGCGCTGGAGCAGGTGGTGTCGATCAATACGGCGGCGGCGGGCGGCAATGCGACGCTGGTCGCCATGGGTGACGAGTAATCAAAGACACAAGCAGGGGGCGGGAGGGCCGGGGAGCGATCCCCGGCCTTTTCCATGTCTGCCGCACCGAGCATGGCGCAAAAAAAACAGGCCGGGGTCACCGGCCTGAGTTCTGGGAGGAAAGCTGGAGTGCCACGGTGGATCAGGAGGAAGACCCAGACGGAAGACCGACAAAGCAGCGCTCACAAGTCAAAGGTCTCATGTTGCCTTAAATCGCGCCATGTCAAATTTAAAGCAGGGCTGTATAAATTGCGGGCATCTGCCGTTTTGGCGTGCTGTTTTGCCTATTGATCGCAGGTCGTGGCATGCGGGACCCGGCTGGAGTTGTCGATATCGCCACGCGCAGCCGTCTTTTCCCTTGTTTGCCCGGCTGGCATGGTTGGTTTATGACGAAACGGACAGGCGGGTGGGGCATGAGCGATCTCAGCGAGGCGATGGCCGAAGGCGAGCCGGCGGCGGACGACGAGGAGGCGGCAGCTGTGAGGCGATCTGGCTGGCGGATCTGGCTCAAGCGGTTGTCGATCGCCGCTGCGGTGGTGGTTGTTCTGCCCTTCGTGCTGACGCCGCTTTATCTCTTCATGCGCCCGATCTCGACGCTGATGATTGGAGACCTCGTCACCCTTCAGGGGTATAGCCGCCAGTGGGTCGATCTTGAGGATATCTCGCCCAGCATGCAGCAGGCCGTGGTGATGAGCGAGGACGGCCAGTTCTGCTTTCATGACGGCGTCGACTGGGAACAGCTTCGCTCGGTGCTGAGCCGCGACGGCGGCCCCAATCGCGGTGCGAGCACCATCACCATGCAGACGGTGAAGAACGTCTTTCTGTGGCCGTCTCGTTCCTACATTCGCAAGGGACTCGAAATCCCGCTCGCCCTCTATGCCGATTTCATCTGGTCGAAGCGGCGGACGCTTGAGATCTACCTCAATATCGCCGAGCTCGGCCCCAACGTTTATGGCGTGGAGGCCGCGGCCCAGTATTACTACAAGAAGCCGGCATCGAAGCTGAGCCGGCGCGAGGCGGCGCTGATCGCCGCCGCCCTGCCCAATCCGGCCATCCGCAACCCGCTGAAGCCGAGCAGGGCGCAAAAGACGCTGGCGCGCATCATCGAGCGCCGCGTCAACCAGTCCGGCGCCTACGTCGAGTGCCTGAAGTCGTGATGGCCGGCCATCGGGATTGCGACGGAGAGCGCACTTTTTTCCGGGCAGGCACTGGCAAAGTGGCGCATCAGTCTGTATAAGGCCGCATCTTTAGGAACGAGCGCCCGCGCGCCCGAACGGTGGATCGTTGCGGTCCTCCTTTCAGAGCGGGCGATGGAGTAGAAGACAATGGCAGTTCCCAAGCGAAAGACCTCGCCGTCCAGGCGTGGCATGCGTCGGTCCGCCGATGCCCTCAAGCAGCCGACCTACGTCGAGGACAAGACCTCGGGTGAGCTGCGTCGTCCCCATCACGTCGACCTCAAGACCGGCATGTACCGCGGCCGCCAGATCCTGGCCCCCAAGGAAGCCTGATGAGAGAGACCTGCTCGGCCGTCGATGACGGCCGGGATCGACTTGAAAAGAGCCGGTGCATCGCGCCGGCCTTTTTGTTTTTAGGGGAGCCGGATCAGTACTCGGCAGCGCCGAAGAAGCCGGGCTCGAGGTCGGTGACGCGGCGATAGCCGTCCCGATAGAGCGCATCGGCCCTGGAAACGACAAGCGACGGATCGCGGCGGACGCGGCGCTCGCCGGTGCCGGCATCGCCAAGACCCAGAGCTGCGAGTTGCGCGACGAAAGGGGCCGAGGCAGGGTTGCCCGCCGACTGTGCGGCGGGGCGGCGGACGGACTCGCTTCTGGCCTCGGCATGAAGATCGATGAGGGCGAAGTGCCGCTGGCCATCGCCGTCGGGGGAGATGCGCTCCGCAGCTTCGACGTAACGACCGGACGCGCGGCGAGCCGCCCTTTCGAGGCTTTGGCCGCCGACGCTTCCGCCGATGGAGCCTACCGATCCGATCATTGTCGCGGGCCTCTCAAAAGCTGTGCCATTCCGGCACAAGGCGAATCGACTTGAGGGTAGCCGAGCAATCGGCGCGCCAGATCTTGAGAATGGTTAAGAAAGAATTAATGCGCAAGACCACCTGCGGGAAAAACGTCGATGGGCTCGGCATTTCCGGAGTGGACCGCTGATAGATGAAACAAAAACGAGGTTCACGCGGCGGGGGTGTTGCGGTAGGTGTTTCAAAACGGTGAGGACGGCGGCAGATGGATGACGATCTCGTTTCCCCGGATGGACATCGGTTGGCCGGCGGCGCCATAGGCGCGGCGATGGCCGCGGCGGGCGTTGCCGCCTACGATCATAGCTACGCCGACGACCGTCTGCGCTGGTCGCCGAATGCCGGCGACGTTCTGGATCTTCCTGTCTACGAAGTGCCTCTTTCGGGCCGTTCGCTCCATCGGCTGATCGGGCCGCAGGCGGAGACATTGCGACTTGCCGCGACCCCGCCGCCCGTGTTGCCGGACGACCGCGTGGGCCCCGACTACCGACTCGTCTACGATCTGGTGCCGCGCGGCGGGAAGCCGCAAGGCATACGCATCGAGGAGAGCGGCAGCTGGTATGGCCCGACTGGACAGCCGGCGCTGGGAGCGCGCGGCACGGTGCGCGTGCTGCCGCGCGACACCGAGACGGCGTCACCGGTCCGTCTCTATGGGCCGGACCGGCGGCTCGACCGCGACGAACTGCTGCAAAGCCTCGACGATCGGCTGAAGCTGCTGGAAACCGATGGCGGCTCGGCAGTGTTCCTGATCATTGCCGTGCTCGACATCGGTCGCATCAATGCCAACTTCGGCTACGAGGCCGGCGATCGGGTGATCGACGTCGCCGGCGAACGCATCCTGCGCCGGATGCGACAGGGCGACGTGTTCGGTTCCTTCTCGGGGCACAAGTTCGGGGCCATTCTCAACGACTGCGACGAGCATTCGCTGATCATCGCGGCCGAACGCTTCCGCGAGGCGGTGCGCGGCGAGGCGATCGATTGCGATGGCGCCGCGGTGCGGGCCGATGTCGCCGTTGGCGCAGTGATGCTGCCGCAGCACGCGCTTTCCGGCGCCATGGCCGCCAACCGGGCTGAGGAGGCTCTCGGCGACGCCAGGCGCGACGTCGACCGGCACCTCAATCTTTACGAGCCTTCGGCCGCGCGCGACGCCCTGCGGCGCCGCAACGTCGAGGTCGCCGAGACCATCCAGCGGGGGCTTGCCGAGGATCGCTTCCTGCTGGCCTATCAGCCGATCGCCTCCGCCGCCGACCGGACCATCATCTCCTACGAGGCGCTCAGCCGGCTGGTTCTGCCGTCGGAGGAAATCGTCTCCGGTGGGCCCTATGTGGAAGCGGCGGAAAAGCTCGGGTTCATCCGGCGGCTCGACATGCGGGCGTTGACGCTGGTGATGACCGATCTCCAGGCCTCTCCGTCGCTCAAGCTCTCCGTCAACGTGTCGCCGGAGACGCTGGCCGACCCCGCCTGGCTCAGCATGCTGGTGGCCGGCGCTCGTCGAGACGGCGACGCGCTCAAGCGGCTGACCATCGAGATCACGGAGACGGCGGCGTTGTCGCGCATGGACGACCTCCGACACATGGTCGCGACGGTCCGCGATATCGGCTGCCGCATCGCCATCGACGACTTCGGCTCGGGCCATACCTCGCTTCGCATGCTGCGCGACATCAAGCCGGACTGGCTTAAGATCGACGGAGCCTTCATTCGCGATATCGGGCATGACGCCGACGCGGTGGTGTTCGTCAGGGCCCTGACCACGCTGGCCGGCCACTTCGGCATCCGCACCGTCGCCGAGTTCGTGCAGGACGAAGCTTCGGCGGCGCTGCTCGCCGAGCTCGGCATCTCCGCCTTCCAGGGGCGGTTGATCGGAGAGCCGTGCCTGCGGGTGGGGCCCGGCGCCACAGTGCTGGATGGCCTCGATGGCGACGGCTGGCTTCGCGGGCCGCTTGTCGTCGCGCCGGCCTGAGCGGATCTATTCGGTTTCCGGCGCCAGTCTGTCGAGCCGCCGCCGCATGGCTTCCAGCTCGTCGCGTAGCGCGTCGATGTCGGAGGTCCGGTTTTCGACGGGGGGCGCCTGTTCATCCGGGCTTTCGCCGGGCAGGGCGGCGCGGACGGCCCGCTCGAAGGACTCGGCGTTGAGCCGGACCTGTTCGCCCAGCTTTTCGCTGAGGGCGGGGGCGCCCAGCGCCTCGCCGGCAATGCCGCGCATCTTGCCCTGTTCGCGGGCGAACTGACCGATGGAATACTCGAGAAAGGCCGGCACCATGGCCTGTAGCTCGTCGCCATAGAAGCGGATGAGCTGGCGAAGGAAATTGACGGGCAGCAGGTGCGGGCCGCGCGTCTCCTCATCGAGGATGATCTGGGTCAGCACCTCGTGGGTGATGTCCGCATCGCTTCGAGCGTCGATGACCACGAAGTCGACATTGGCGCGCACCATGGCGGCAAGGTCCTGCAGCGTGACGTAACTGGACGTACCCGTGTCGTAGAGACGACGGTTGGCGTATTTCCGGATGACGGTACCCTGCCTCGTCCTGGACATCGCGAGCCCCTTGCCGCGTCACCGCGCCCTATCGCGCTTTGGCCAGCATATGGGCAATGGTGCGATGCAGCCAAGTCTTTTGCCCTGCACTTATTCGTTTTTGCAGTGCGGCAGAACGCTTCTCCCATCGGATAGCCGGAGAAGGGTGCCAAAGGCCGAAAGGGACTGGTATTGTATAAACTTGCACCTGCTTGCGGAGGGGCGTGGTGCGTGCCGGACAGGCGTTGGGGGATCGGGGAGGTATGGTTCGCATCATCACGGCCTTGTCGGGGCTGGTGTTGGTCGTCCTGGCGGTGCGCCTGGCGATGGTGCCGCTATTTCCGCTCGACAAGTTCGTGGAGCCGGCGATCTCCGCATTCGAGGCGGACACCGGCACGGAGGTCAGGATCGGTAGGGCCGATCTGGAACTGCTGCCGACGCCGCGCGTCGTGGCCTTCGATGTCGGAATCGAGTTGCCCGAAGGCGTCGGCACCGTACATGCGGACCGCCTTCTGTTAGCCCTCAATCCGCTGCCTTTCCTGTCCGGTTCGGCCGAACTGAACGGCGTGACGGTCGAACGACCGGTCCTGCGCCTTTCGCTCGGGGGAGGCGATCTCGATCCGGCCAAGGCAATCGGTGCGTTGGCCGGTCTTGCCGGCAGGGCTACCGCCCGACATTTCCAGGCCGTGGACGGACGGCTTGTCCTCTCGGTCGCCGGCACGGAAGCCACTCTTGACGGGGTAACGACGTCGGCCAC
This sequence comes from Pleomorphomonas sp. T1.2MG-36, assembly GCF_950100655.1. NCBI lineage: Bacteria > Pseudomonadati > Pseudomonadota > Alphaproteobacteria > Hyphomicrobiales > Pleomorphomonadaceae > Pleomorphomonas > Pleomorphomonas sp. T1.2MG-36. The sequence goes on along the minus strand of NZ_CATNLY010000034.1, from coordinate 228,769 downwards.
CCGTACGGGCGACGCCGATCGCCTTTCCTTCAAGGCAGCGCTGAGCGGCACTCCGGTGTCGTTGACGGTTGAGGCCGGACCGGGAGGCGCCACACGGGCTCAGTTCGCTTCACCGGCGGTGAGCCTCGATCTCGACGGTGGGCTGGCCGGTGGCGCCTTCGCCGGTCGTCTCGATCTTTCGGTCCCGGACGCCGCCGCACTCGGCGGTCCATCGGGATCGGTGCAGCTCAAGGGCGCCATTACGCTGTCCTCCGGCCGAGCCGAGATGGTCGATGCCACGACCGATATCCTTGGAAGCACAGGCCGGCTGTCCGCCGCGCTCGACCTTGTCGCGCCACGTGCTTCCGTCGACCTCCATGCCGAGTTCGGGCGGCTGCCGGCCGGCTCGCTGGCAACCCTGGCGGCGCTCGCCACCCGGATGGGGTTCGATCCGATCAACGGCGCGGCGCCCTTCGATGCCGGCCTCGACCTCAAGCTCGCCGAAGTCGATCTTCCCAACGGCAGCATTCGCAAGCTTCGCGTCACGGTCGTCGACCGAGGCGGGCGCTTCGGCGCGCGGGTCGACGGGACGGCGGGCGAGGGCATGATATCCGGCCGCTTCGATCTCGTTCCCGGCGACGACGGCCGGCGGCTGGGCGCCTCCTTCGTCGCCAAGAAGGTTGCGGTGGGCGATGTCGCGGCGCTTGCCGGTCTTGCTTCGCCGCTGACCGGTCGTGTCGACGCCGATCTCCGACTGTCGGCTCATGGCCGCTCGGCCGAGGAGCTGGCGGCGACGCTCGCCATCGATGGGGCCGGTCAGCTTCGCGATGGCTATCTCGAACTGTTGCCGCTCGCCGGTCAGGTCGCGCTGCCGGCATTGAGCGACGTGTCGGCAGATCTGTCGCTGACCGGCCTCGACAAACCGGCGCGGCTCACTGGACAGGCGAAAGCGCCGTCGGGTCTCGTCACGTTCGAAGCGGCGGCGACGCCACGCCGGTTGATCGAGGGTGGCGCGGCGCCGGTCGTGGCCGGATTCGATGGACCCGTTCTGTCCGCCGACTTCGACGGCGAGGTCGATCCCGCGTCCCTCACGGCGAACGGCAGCCTGACGTTGACGAGCCGGCGGTTTCCGGTTCTGGTCGGCGTCGCCGATCTGCCATCGATGGCCTCTCTGGATGGCCGGCTCGAAGCCGGTGTCGGCCATCTGGCGTTGGCCGATGCGCGCCTGATGCTCGGGGACAGCGCCTTCGGAGGGGTGCTGGATTTCGCCTCCTCAGGCGATCGCGGCCGGCTCACTGGGCGCCTCAGCGGCGATACGATCGATATCGCCGCGCTGGCCGGCGCGGTTGCCAATAGCCTGTCCGGAACCGGTCGGCCGCTTGCCGTCGATGCGGATTTGCGCATCGAGGCGGGGGGCATCGTGGCCGGTCCGGTGGCGGCTGCAGCCGGCCCGGTCGACCTGCGCCTTGATGGCAAGGGCGCCGAGATCGGGCTGCCGAGGCTGTCGCTGGGCGGCGGCAGCGGTGCGGCGACGCTGACGGTCAGGGCAGGCGACAAGCCGGCCTTCGTGCTCAAGGGAAACCTGGAAGGCGGGCGCCTGGCCAGCCTCGCGCCGATCATCGGTACGGCCACCGACGGCGAGTTCCGTCTCGCGGCGGATATCGCCGCCGAGGGTCGAACACGGGACGCTCTTTTCAAGTCGGCCACCGGAAGCGCCGACTTTTCGGTTGCGCGCGGCGTCCTCGATGGCGTCGATCCCGTCGCGCTGCTCGGCCGGCTGGCCCGGGCGGTGCAGCGTGGCTTCGGTTCGGACGCGGGACGCGTAGGTTTCGATGTCCTGTCCGGGCGACTGAAACTCGCCAAGGGGATCGCAACGAGCGACGATCTCGCCTTCGCCGCAGGCGATCTCCAGGTATCGGGTTCGGGCAGTCTTCGTCTTGCCAATGGCGTCCTGGATCTGCGTCTCAAGCCGAAACTCAAGGGCTATGCCGAGTTCGAGGCGCTGGTGGCCATCGTCGGTCCGCTTGCCGAGCCTCGCCTTTATCCCGATCTGCCTGGGCTGCTTGCCGATCCGGCGTGGGGCTATGGGCGCCTCGCGACCATGGGCGGCGGCTTTGCCCATCTGGTCGGGGGCGACCAGGCGCCTCCGAAGCTCGAAGCCGTCAAGCCGGACGCCATGACGTCGATGATCGACCAACTCGCCGAGCCGGCCAAGCCGGCGGAGGCTCCGCCCGTTGTGACCGCGCCTCTGGCGATCGCCGCGCCGCTGCCCCTGGCGCGGCCGGCCAGCCTGAAGCCCGTGCCGCAACAAGAGAAGGTGGCGCCCCGGACGCCTCTGCTTGCCGGCGGGCCGCTCGATCTCGGAGCGCTCGGGAGGCCGGGGGATGGCCTGATACCGAGTGGGGGGGCGCCGGCCGGCGCTCCGGTCTCTTCCTGCCGGCCGGGCCGTGACGGCCGCTGTATTCCCTGACGATGGCGTCAGCGTTTCGTCGACCCGACCGGTGGCAGCTTCGGCGTCCATTGCGTCAGCAGGCCGGCATTGGTCACCACCGAGACGGAGCTCATGGCCATGGCAGCTCCCGCCAGCGCTGGCGTCAGCAGACCGAAGGCGGCGAGCGGAATGCCGATGACATTGTATATGAAGGCCCAGAACAGGTTCTGGCGGATCTTCAGCGATGTCGCGGCGGCGATGTCGAGGGCGGCGGCAACGAGGCGTGGATCGGGGCGCATCAGCGTGATGCCGGCCGTCTCCATGGCGACATCGGTGCCCGAACCCATGGCGATGCCGACATCGGCGGCGGCGAGGGCCGGCGCGTCGTTGACGCCGTCGCCGACCATGGCGAGGCGCCCGCCCGCGGCACGCAGCCCCTCCACCTCGGCGGCCTTGGCCTCGGGCAGAACGTCGGCGCGCCAGTCGTCGAGACCCGCGGCACCGGCAATGGCGCGCGCAGCGGGCGCGCGATCTCCGGTCAGCAGAAGCGTGCGAATGCCTCGCCGACGCAACTCATCGATGGCGGCTGGCGCTTCCGGGCGCAGGGCGTCGGCATAGCCGAAGAGACCGATGGCCCGCCCGTTCTCGGCGACGTAGGCCAGGGTCATTTCCGGCTGGAGGCGGCCGAGCCCGGCTTTGTCGATGTCGGTGTGGTCGATGCCATGCTCGCTCATCAGGGCGGCGGTTCCGATCAGCACGTCGGCGCCGTCGACGCGCCCCACCAGTCCCTTGCCGGGAACGGCCTTCACGTCTTCGGCGGCGCTTGGCGCTACACCTTCCGCGGCGGCGCGGGCCAGCGTGGCACGGGCCAGCGGATGCTCCGAACCGCCTTGGACCGCCGCCGACAATGCCAGCAGCTGGGCTGGCTCGACACCTTGAGCCGTGACGACCTCCAGAAGCTCTGGATGGCCGACGGTGAGCGTGCCGGTCTTGTCGAACACCACCGCGCCGATGTGCGCGGCGCGCTCGAGAACCTCGATGTCCTTGATGAGGATGCCGGCGCGGGCGGCAGCGCCGGTTCCGGCGACCAGCGCGGTCGGCGTCGCGAGGCCGAGGGCGCAGGGGCAGGCGATGACCAGCACCGCGACGGCGGCGGCGAGAGCCTGTTCGAGGCCGCCGCCCAAGGCGAGCCAGAGCACGAAGGCGATCGCCGCGACGGCGACCACGGTCGGTACGAAGACGGCGGCGATGCGGTCGACGAGGCGTTGCACGGGTGCCTTCCCCGATTGGGCGCTCTCGACGAGGCGGGTGATGCGGCCGAGCGTCGACTCCTCGCCGACGGCGCCGACCTCGACCGTGACGGCGCCCTCGCCATTGACGGCGCCGGTCACCACCGGCTCGCCCGTCTGCCGGCGCACGGGCAGGCTCTCGCCGGTGATCACAGCCTCGTCGAAATGACTCTCGCCGTTGAGAATGGTGCCGTCGACCGGCACGCGCTCGCCGGGCCGGACCAGCACGCGGTCGCCCGGCAAGAGGCCAGTCACGGGCACGACGGTCTGGCTGCCGTCCTCGGCAAGCTTCGTCGCCGTTTCCGGCCGAAGCGCCATAAGAGACCGCACGGCGCGGGTGGTGGAGGCCTTGGCGCGCTCTTCCAGGAACTTCCCGAGAAGAACGAGCGTCAGCACGATGGCCGATGCCTCGAAATAGAGATGCTCCTCCACCATGTGGTGGACGGTCGCCATCATGTAGACCGAGAAGCCCCAGGCGGCCGTGGTGCCGAGCGATACCAGAACGTCCATGTTGGCGCCGCCGCCGCGGAGCGCATTCCAGGCACCACGGTAGAAGCGGCGGCCGGCCAGGACCTGAACCGCCGTGGCGAGCGCGAGCTGGACATAGGTCGGCAGGACATGGCCGAAGCCGGCCATCATCGCCACCATGGCGACGATGAAGGGCAGGGTCAGCAGAGCGCAAACCACAAGCAGCCAGCCGGTAAGGCGGCGGGTGCCGGCGGCCTCGACCTCGCGCGCTTCGCGCTCGGCGCGGGCGATGACGGGGTCGTCGGATCTCAGCGTTGCCGAGAAACCGGCTCCGTCGACAGCGGCAACGACGGCTTCAGGAGTGACCGAAGCCTCCACCGCGACGTCGGCACGCTCGAGGGCCAGATTGACGCGCGCATCGAGAATGCCGGGCGTCTTCTTCAGCACGCGCTCGAGGCGGGCCGAACAGGCCGCGCAGGTCATGCCTCGAATATCGAATGAGCGGACGGAGTTTCCGGCGGTTTCGGTCATGTCACACCTCTGCCGACCCTATAGCAGACGATGGCCGCCGGTCGCGTCCCTCCGATTCACTTTGTCGTTTCCGCTCGCCCGAGGCGCCACTCAGCCGCGCCAGTGCCGTCCGTCGAGACGAAGGCCGAAGGTGTTCGGGCGACGGGCGAAATCGACGAGGCCGGCCAGTGCCGGGCGGTCGTGGACGATGATCGCCGTCGGCAGCGATGCCATCAGCCCCTGGTGCGGATACTTGTCCTCGAAGGCGGCGCGGAAGCCGCCCTGCTGCAACACCTTGACGATGCGCGGTGCGATGCCGCCCGCCAGGTAGACGCCGCCATGGGCGAGGAAGGTCAGGGCAAGGTTGCCGGCGATGCGGCCGAGGTGCTCGGCGAACAGCGCCACCGTTTCGACGGCGAGCGGGTCGCCGGCCTCGGCTGCGGCGGTGACGGCGGCCGGCGTATCGCAGGCGGCAAACGACTTGCCGGCGGCGGCGACGGCCCGGTAGAGGCGCAGCAGGCCGGAGCCACAGATGATGGTCTCGCCGGTGACGCGGCCGCCGGCCCGCTCGATGTGCGGCCAGATGTCGTAGTCGCGGGCCGTCACCGGGGCGAGGTCGATGTGCCCGCCCTCGCCGGGAACCGGCACCCAAAGGCCGGCGGCGTCGACGAGACCGGCTGCGCCGAGGCCGGTACCGGGGCCGATCACCACCTTGGTGCCGCGCTCCGGCGGCAGGGCGCCACCGACGGCGACCAGATCCATCGGCTTGAGGCCGGGCAGGCACAGGCCGAGCGCTTCGAAATCGTTGAACAGGATGACGTGCTCAAGCCTGAAGCGCTCGACGAGACGCTTCGGGGTAACGACCCATGGGCAGTTGGTCAGCTGCGTGCTTTCCTCGCCGATCGGTCCGGCCAGCGCGAATACCAGCGATTTCGGGACCGGGGCACCGGCGTCGATCACCGCGCTCTGGATCGCGTCCTCGACGGTCGGGAACAGCCGCGTCTCGACGGTGTCGAAATGGCGGATGTCGCCCTCGGCATCCACAAGGAGGGCGAAGCGGGCGTTGGTGCCGCCGATGTCGGCGAACAGGACCGGAAAGGTGACGACGCTGGAAACGCTCTGGGACATCGTGATCTTCGCTCAGTCGGAGGAAACGGGGGAGAGGTGGGCGAAATCGTCGGCGCGGATCAACAGCTCCGCCGTTGCGCGGTTGAGGGCCATCGGAATGTCATAGACGACCGACAGGCGGGTGAGCGCCTTGACGTCGACGTCGTGCGGCATGGGCGACAGCGGATCGATGAAGAAGATGAGGCCGCTGAGCCGCTCCTCGGCGATCATGGCGCCGATCTGCTGGTCGCCACCGAGCGGACCGCTCTTCAGGCGGGTCACGTCGAGGGTCGGGCAGGCTTCGAGGATGCGGCCGCCGGTGGTGCCGGTGGCGAACAGGCGGAACTCGGAGAGCCGCCGCTCATGGGCGCGGGCGAAGGCGACCATTGCGTCCTTCCTGGCGTCGTGGGCGACGAGCGCAATGGCCGGGGCGATGGCGGTTGCGATGGGCGCGGTCATCGTGTCCTTCGGGTGCAGCAGGGAACTCGCTGGGCACGCTCTTAGCGCCTTTCCCCCTGAAACGGTATTGGTTTTGCGCCTCGCTCCTCGGAAATTTCGGCTGCCGGGGAGATGTTATCCGACTATTCTAAGGGCAAATACGTAAAGTTGGTATGGATGGTCGGCCCGCCGCGCCGGCTCGGGACGACCGGCGTCGCCACCAAAGCGGCGCGATCCCGCCTTTGCTGGCGCGTGAACCGGCACTCTCTGCCTCCCCCGAAAGCGTTGTGCATCAATATTGTCCATTTGGTCAAAAACAGAAGAAAGACGATGCAAACGCGTAGAAAGCATGCTTAGGTATGCGCCACTCGGGGGAGGGGCATATAGGGATTTCCTCCGCCGACCAGCCCGAACGGGGGCTCCTTCCAAAAGGGGTGAGGAACACGATGATCAACAAACTGATCGGCGCTACCTTTGTCGCAGCCATGATGGCGAGCACCGCTATGGCCGCTGACGTCAAGCCGGCGCTTGTCTATGGCACCGGCGGCAAGTTCGACAAGTCCTTCAACGAGGCGTCATATGCCGGCGCCGAGAAGTTCAAGGCCGAGACCGGTATCGAATACCGCGACTTCGAACCGACCGGCGATACCCAGGGCGAGCAGGCGATCCGCAATTTCGCCTCCAAGGGCTTCAACCCGATCGTAGCCGTCTCCTTCGCCTGGACTTCGGCCATCGAGAAGGTGGCAACCGAGTTCCCCGACACCAAGTTTGTCATCGTCGACGCCGTCGTCGACAAGCCGAACGTCCGTTCGGTTGTCTACAAGGAAGAGGAAGGCTCCTACCTCGTCGGTACGGTTGCCGGCCTGTTCTCGAAGACCGGCAAGGTCGGCTTCGTCGGCGGCATGGACATTCCCCTGATCCGCAAGTTCGAATGCGGCTACGACCAGGGCGCTCGTGCGGCCAAGGCCGGTAACGAGGTGTTCCAGAACTACGTCGGCACCACCGGCGCCGCCTGGAGCGACCCGGTGCGCGCCGGCGAGCTCACCAAGGGCCAGATCGACCAGGGCGCGGACGTCATCTACGCGGCGGCCGGCGCCTCCGGTATCGGCGTACTGCAGACGGCTGCCGACCAGGGCAAGTTCTCGATCGGCGTCGACAGCAACCAGAACTACCTGCATCCGGGTTCGGTGCTGACCTCGATGGTCAAGCGCGTCGACCTCGCGGTCTACAATGCCTTCGCCGATGCCAAGTCCGACAAGTTCACGGCCGGCGTGCAGGCGCTGGGCATCAAGGAAGACGGCGTCTCCTGGGCCTATGACGACAACAACAAGCCTCTGATCACGCCGGAAATCCTGGCGGCGGTCGAGAAGGCCAAGGCCGATATCGTCTCCGGCGCGGTCAAGGTGCACGACTACATGTCGGACAACTCCTGCCCGAAGTGATCTCACCGTCATGAGGGCGCAAGGCATGGCCGATTTTCGGGCGTGCCTTGCGCCTTTTTCGTATCCGGAGCCGTCAAGCCGTGAGCTCAACACCGACCGCAGCGCCCGCCATCGAACTGATCGGCATCGACAAGAAGTTTGGCGCCGTTCACGCCAACAAGAACATCAACCTTACCGTCGCCAAGGGCTCGATCCACGGCATCATCGGCGAAAATGGTGCCGGCAAGTCGACGCTGATGTCGATTCTCTACGGTTTTTACCATGCCGACGGCGGATCGATCCGCATCAACGGCAAGGACACCGTCATCCATGACAGCCAGGCGGCCATTACCGCCGGCATCGGCATGGTCCACCAGCACTTCATGCTGGTCGAGAATTTCTCCGTGCTCGAAAATGTCATTCTCGGCGTCGAGGGAGGAGCGTTGCTCGGCCGCGGCGTGTCCGAGGCACGGTCGGCACTGAAGCGCCTCGAAGCCGACTACGGGCTTGAGGTCGATCCCGACGCCATCATCGAAGAGCTGCCGGTCGGCCTGCAGCAGCGTGTCGAGATCCTGAAGGCGCTCTATCGCGGCGCCGAGATCCTGATCCTGGACGAACCCACCGGCGTACTGACGCCGGCCGAGGCCGACCACCTGTTCAAGATCCTCGGCGTGCTGCGCGACCAGGGCAAGACCATCGTTCTGATCACCCACAAGCTCCGCGAGATCATGGCGATCACCGATACGGTGTCGGTGATGCGGCGCGGCGAGATGGTGGCGACCCGCAAGACCCTAGAGACGACGGTGGAAGAACTGGCCGAGCTGATGGTCGGCCGCCGCGTTCTGCTGCGCGTCGAGAAGGGGCCGGCGGCGCCGAGCGACGTCGTGCTGTCGGTCCGAAACCTCACCGTCAAGGATGGCCGTGGCGTCACCATGGTCGACAACGTCTCCTTCGATGTGAGGGCGGGCGAAGTGGTCGGCATCGCCGGTGTCGCCGGCAACGGCCAATCGGAACTCCTGGAAGCGATCACCGGCATCCGCAAGCCGGCCTCCGGCGAGATTCTGATGCATGGCCAGCCGGTGACGGGGTTCGACTCGGCCCGCCTCAGGCAGCTCGGTCTCGGCCACATTCCCGAGGACAGGCACCACATGGGCCTCGTGCTGGGGTTCGAGGAAAGCGAGAATTCGATCCTCGGCTACCATCGAGACGCCCGCTACGGCCGAGGCCCGATGCTCGACCTCGACGCCTGCCGCGACGACGCCAAGGCCAAGATCGAGAAATACGACATTCGGCCGCCCAACTGCCGGCTGAAGACCGCCAATTTCTCCGGCGGCAACCAGCAGAAGATCGTCGTCGCCCGCGAGATCGAGCGCGATCCGGCACTTCTGGTGGTGGGGCAGCCGACGCGCGGCGTCGATATCGGCGCCATCGAGTTCATCCATCGCCGGCTGATCGCCATGCGCGACGCCGGCAAGGCGGTGCTCCTGGTGTCGGTGGAACTCGACGAGATCCGTTCGCTTTCTGACCGCATTCTCGTGATGTTCGCCGGCCACGTGGTTGGCGAGAAGACGCCGGATACCGGCGAACAGACACTCGGCCTGATGATGGCCGGCATTGCCGCGTGAGGCCGAGATGAGCACCGCGTCCGTTCCGCTTCCCAATTGGATCACCTACGGCCTGATGCCGTTCCTCAACCTTGTGGTCGCCTTCCTGATTTCCGGCGCCGTCGTCTGGTTCATCGGCGAAAGCCCGCTCGATGCCGTGACGCTGCTGCTGCAGGGCGCGCTCGGCAATGGCGAGGGCATAGGCTTCACGCTTTATTACGCCACCAACTTCATCTTCACCGGTCTGTCGGTGGCAGTCGCCTACCACGCCGGCCTGTTCAACATCGGCTCGGAAGGTCAGGCCTATGTCGGCGGCCTCGGCGCGGCACTCGCCTCGCTCGCTCTCGACCATTACGTGCCCTGGTACGTGACGATGCCCTTCGCGGTGGTGGGCGCTGCGATCTTCGGCGCCGCCTGGGCGCTGATCCCGGCCTGGCTGCAGGCCAAGCGGGGCAGCCACATCGTCATCACCACCATCATGTTCAACTTCATCGGCGCGGCGATGATGGTCTATCTGCTCGTGCACGTGCTCATCGTGCCGGGCAAGATGGCGCCGGAAACCCGCGTTTTCCTCGAAGGCGGCCAGTTGCCCAAGCTTGACTGGCTGATCGCCATGTTCGGTGGAAAGCTCGGCGCGGCGCCGTTCAACGCGTCGTTCCTGATCGCGCTCTTCATGTGCTTCGCGGTCTGGATGCTGATCTGGCGGACCAAGCTCGGCTATGAGATCCGCACCCTCGGCGCCAGTCCGACGGCCGCCGTCTACGCCGGCATTCCCTATGTGAAGACGGTGATCATCACCATGCTGATCTCCGGCGGTCTCGCCGGCATGATGGCGCTCAACCCGGTGCTCGGTGCTTCGGCCCGCCTGCAGGTGGAGTTCGTCGGCGGCGCCGGCTTCGTCGGCATCGCCGTGTCGCTGATGGGACGCAGCCACCCGATCGGCATCGTGCTCGCCGCCATCCTGTTCGGCGTGCTCTATCAGGGCGGCGACGCCCTGTCCTTCGACATGCCGAAGATCACTCGCGACATGATCGTCGTCATCCAGGGTCTGGTGATCCTGTTCGCCGGCGCCCTCGAATACCTCTTCCGCCCGGCCATCGTCCGGGTCTGGCAGCGGTTCGGCAAGGCCTGAGGAGGAGATCCATGGAAAACCTCGACCTCATCTCGATCCTCGGCTCGACCATTCGTTTGTCGATTCCGCTGATCTTCACCGCACTGGCGGGTCTGTTCACCGAACGGGCCGGCGTGTTCGACATCGGTCTCGAAGGCAAGATGCTGTTTTCGGCTTTCGCCGCCGCCGTCGCCGCCTTCATGACCGGTTCGCCCTGGCTCGGCCTGCTCTCCGGCATAACCGTGTCGGTGCTGATCTCGCTGATCCACGGCTTCGCCTCGATCACCAATCGCGGCAACCAGATCGTCTCGGGCGTCGCCATCAACTTCCTGGCCTCCGGCCTGACTGCGGTGCTGGGGCAGGCCTGGTTCAGCCAGGGAGGCCGCACGCCACCGCTCGCCGCCTCGGCGCGGTTTACCGAGATCATCTTCCCCTATGCCGCCGAGCTCCGGGACACCGGCTTTCTCGGCCGCTTCTATGCCAACGTCATCTCGGGTCACAACATCCTGACCTATCTTGCCTTCATCGCCGTGCCGGCGTCCTGGTGGGTGCTCTATCGCACCCGCTTCGGCCTGCGTCTCCGCGCTGTGGGCGAAAATCCGGGTGCGGTCGACACCGCCGGCATCTCGGTCACCTGGTTGCGCTACCGCGCGACGATCTGCGCCGGCATCCTCTGCGGCTGCGCCGGCAGCTATCTCGCCATCGCCCAGTCGGCCGGCTTCGTGAAGGACATGTCGGCCGGCAAGGGTTACATCGCGCTCGCCGCGCTGATCTTCGCCAAGTGGCGGCCGGTTCCGGTGATGCTGGCCTGCCTGCTGTTCGGCTTCCTCGATGCCTTTGCCAACTTCATGCAGGGCAAGGACGTGCCGGGCATCGGCGAGGTGCCGGTGCAGATCTTCCAGGCACTGCCCTACGTGCTGACCTGCGTGCTGCTCGCCGGCTTCATCGGTGTGGCCCGGCCGCCGAAGGCCGGTGGCGTGCCCTACGTCAAGGAGCGTTGAGATGGCCGATTTCGACACGCTGTTCGCGGCGGCAAGCGCCGCTCGGGCCAAGGCGCATGCGCCCTATTCCAACTATGCCGTCGGCGCGGCGCTGCTTGCCGACGATGGCAACATCTATGCCGGCTGCAACGTGGAGAACGCCGCCTTCCCCGAGGGTTGGTGTGCCGAGACGACGGCCATCGGCCATCTGGTGATGGGCGGTGCCAAGCGCATCGTCCGCGCCGTGGTGGTGGCGAGCCGCATCGACGGCGAACGCGTCCCGGGCGGTCGCTTCTGCACGCCCTGCGGCGGCTGCCGCCAGCGCCTTTCGGAGTTTGCGGCCTCGCCGTCCATCGAGATCTGGGCCGCCGACCCCGACGGCGCCAGCCAGCGTTTCACCATGGCCGAGCTGTTGCCGGCCGGTTTCGTTCTGGAGGAGTGAACGAACATGTCCGAGATTTCCAACGCTGCCCGCGCGGCGGCGATGATCGCCGCCAAGACGGATCTGAAGCCGGTCGTCGGCATGGTGCTCGGCTCCGGTCTCGGCTCGTTCGCCGATAGCGTCGAGGATGCGGTCCGCTTCTCCTTCGCCGATCTGCCGGGCTTTCCGGTGTCCACCGTCTCCAGCCACAAGGGCGAGCTGGTCATCGGCCGCATCGCCGGTCAGCCGGTGGCGGTGCTGTCCGGCCGCGCTCACTATTACGAGCACGGCGAGGCGGCGATCATGAAGACGCCGATCGAGGTGCTGAAGCTGATCGGCTGCAAGGCGGTGATCCTGACCAATGCTGCCGGTGGCCTGCACCTTGAGGTCGGCCCGGGCGAACTGATGCTGATCACCGACCACATCAACTTCACCGGCTCCAACCCCCTGGTCGGCGAGCTCGGCGACGATCGTTTCGTCGGCATGTCGCAGGCCTACGATCTTCGCCTGCAGGCGCTGTTCCGCGAGGCCGCCGCCGCCGAGGGCATCACGCTGCATTCCGGCGTCTACGTCTGGTTCACCGGCCCGTCCTTCGAGACGCCGGCCGAGATCCGCGCCGCCAAGATTCTGGGTGGCGACGCCGTCGGCATGTCGACGGTGCCGGAGGTGATCCTCGCCCGTTACATGGGGCTGGAAGTCGCCGCCGTATCCACCGTCACCAACCCCGCCGCCGGGCTCACCGATCAGGAGCTCAGCCACGAGGAGGTGAAGGAAGCCGCGCCGAAGGGAGCCGACAAGCTCCGCCGCATGCTGCCGCGCGTCATCGCAGCCTATGGAGCATCCGCATGAGCTTCCTGCCGCAGGAAATCATCCGCCGCAAGCGCGATGGCGCCGTGCTCAGCCGTGAAGAGATCGCCTTCATGGTCCAGGGATTGACGGCTGGCTCAGTCACCGAGGGACAGGTGGCGGCCTTCGCCATGGCGACCTTCTTCCGTGGCATGACCACCGAAGAGCGGGTGGCGCTGACGCTCGCCATGCGCGATTCGGGCACCGTGCTCGACTGGTCCGACCTACCGGGTCCGGCACTCGACAAGCACTCGACCGGCGGTATCGGCGACACCGTGTCGCTGATGCTGGCGCCGGCCATCGCGGCCTGCGGCGGTTATGTGCCGATGATCTCCGGTCGCGGTCTCGGGCATACCGGCGGCACGCTCGACAAGCTCGATGCGGTGCCCGGCTACAGGACGCAGCCGGACAATGCGCTGTTCCGCAAGGTGGTGCGCGAGGTCGGTTGCGCCGTCATCGGCCAGACCGCCGATCTCGCACCGGCCGACAAGCGGGTCTATGCCATCCGCGACGTGACCGGCACGGTGGAGAGCATCGATCTCATCACCGCGTCGATCCTCTCGAAGAAACTCGCCGCCGGGCTTCACGGCCTGGTGCTCGACGTCAAGACCGGTACCGGCGCCTTCATGGCGACGCTCGATGACTCGCGCGCCCTGGCCGAAAGCTTGGTCAGCGTGGCCAACGGTGCCGGCCTGCCGACCGTCGGCCTCATCACCGACATGAACGAGCCGCTCGGCACGGCCGCCGGCAACGCGCTGGAGGTTCAACTCGCCGTCGACTTCCTGACCGGCAAGCGCATCGATCCCCGCATGTGGGACGTGACGGTGGAACTGTCGGCGGAAATGCTGGTGATCGGCGGCCTTCGTCCCGACCTCGCGGAAGCGCGGGTGGCGATCGAGGAAGCGTTCACCTCGGGACGGGCGGCAGAAATCTTCGGCAGCATGATCAGCGCGCTCGGCGGTCCGATCGATTTCGTCACCAAGGCCGACAGCTACCTTGCCAAGGCGCCGGTGGTGAAGCCGGTCCATGCGCCGGAAGCCGGCACCATCGCTGCCGTCGATGCGCGAGCGATCGGCGTTGCCGTCGTCGGGCTCGGCGGTGGCCGTACCCGGCCGCAGGATGCCATCGATCCGTCCGTCGGCTTCTCGTCGCTTGCCGGTCTCGGCGAGGACGTCGGTCCCGACCGGCCGCTCGGATTCGTGCATGCGGCGAACGATGCCGCGGCCGACGCCGCCTCGGCGGCGCTGATTGCCGCTTATCGGCTCGGCGACCGGCCGGAGCGTGGACCGTCGGTGATCGAGCGGGTCGAGGGATAGCCCTTCCCCGGGGCGGTTGCGGACGGCGCCGCCCCAGGACTGACTGATGAGGATGAGGCGCCGCTCGGGCGCCGGGGAGGACATATGAAGCGGGCCATCATCATCGTGCTCGATAGCTTCGGCATCGGCGGTGCGCCGGATGCCGCCCGTTTCGGCGACGAGGGCGCCGATACGCTTGGCCATATCGCCGCCGAATGCGCGGCGGGGCGGGGCGATCAGGATGGCCTGCGGTCAGGGCCGCTTTCTCTTCCCAATCTCGAACGGCTTGGCCTTGGGCTTGCCGCCGAACTTGCCACGGGTCGGAAGCCGGCCGGTTTCGTCCGGACCGCTGCCGAGGGGCGCTATGCCGCACCGGCCGAAGTGTCGAGCGGCAAGGACACGCCGTCCGGCCATTGGGAGATTGCCGGCGTGCCTGTGCCCTTCGAGTGGGGCTATTTCCCGCCGGAGCCGCCGAGCTTCCCGGCCGAACTCATCGATGCCTATGTGCGCGAGACCGGCGTGCCGGGCATCCTCGGCAATTGCCACGCGTCCGGTACGGCGATCATCGACCGTTTCGGCGAGGAGCACATCCGCACCGGCAAGCCGATCGTCTACACCTCGGCCGACTCGGTGTTGCAGATCGCCGCCCACGAGACGCATTTCGGCCTTGCCAAGCTGCTGGCCGACTGCGAGATCGCCCGCAAGCTGGTCGATCGTTACCGCGTCGGGCGGGTCATCGCTCGTCCCTTCGTCGGCGAAAGCCGGGAGACCTTCAAACGGACCAGTAACCGGCGTGACTACGCCGTGCCGCCGCCGGAGCCCACGCTGCTCACCCGCGTAGAAGCGGCTGGCGGCAAGGTCTATGGCATCGGCAAGATCGGCGACATCTTCGCCCATCAGAACATCACCATCACCCGCAAGGGCAAGTCCAACGACGGCAACCTCGATCTCGGCATCGCCGCGCTCGGTGAGGCCGGCGCCGGCGATCTCGTCTTCGTCAACCTTGTCGACTTCGACACCGAATACGGACATCGGCGCGATGTTGCCGGCTATGCCGCCTGCCTCGAAGCCTTCGACCGGCGGCTGCCGGAGGTGGAGGCGGCGATGGGCGAGGGCGACATGCTGTTGATCACCGCCGATCATGGTTGCGATCCGACCTGGCGCGGCAGCGACCATACGCGCGAACGCGTGCCGGCGCTGTTCGCCGGCCAGGGTGTGCTGCCCGGTTCGGCCGGACGGCCGGACACTTTCGCCGACATGGCCGAAACCCTTGCTGCGTGGCTTGGCCTTGCGCCCGGCCTGCATGGCCGCTCACTGCTCTGAAAGACGATCCATGACCGAACCGACCGCCGTGCCTTCGGTGCCGAAGGCCGAACTTCACGTACATCTCGAGGCCGGTGCCGCGCCCGAGCTCGTTCGCCGCAACGCCGCTCGCTATGGAGTGGACGTGTCTCGCCTGTTCGACGACGAAGGACGCTATCTCTGGACCGATTTCTCGGCCTTCCTCGTTGCCTACGATCTCGCCGCCTCGGTGTTCCGCACGCCGGAAGATTTCGCCGAGATCGCCGAGGTCTACCAGCGGCAGGCCGCTGCCGCTGGATCGATCTACACCGAGTTCTTCGTGTCGCCGGATTTCGGCGAACGCTCCGGCCTCGGCTACCGTGCGTACCTCGACGGCATCGTCGAGGGGCTGCGCCGGGCCGAAGCGGCAACCGGCATCGTCGGGCGGGTGATCCCGCTCGTTGAGCGTCACTACGGGCCCGAGCGAGGTGTTGAGGCGGCACGGGCTGCAGTGAACAACCTGGTGCCGGAGGTCGTGGGCTTCGGCATGGCCGGCGAAGAGCGCCTCCATGCGCCGCATGAGTTCGCCGCCGCATTCCAGATCGCTTCCGAGGCAGGGTTGGCGCTCACATGCCATGCCGGCGAGTGGTGCTCCTGGGAAGGGGTGGCGGCGACGATCGACGCCATTCCGGTGAAGCGAATCGGCCATGGCGTGCGCGCCGTCGAGAATGCCGACCTCGTTCGCCGCATTGCCGAGGAGGGCATCCACCTCGAGGTGTGCCCGGTGTCCAACGTCACCCTCGGCGTCTACGAAAGCTACGATCGCCATCCGTTGCGGGCGCTCAGGGCGGCGGGCGTGCGCCACTCGCTCAACACCGACGATCCGCCGTTTTTCTGGACGTCGGTCGGCCACGAATATGGCGTGGCGCGCGACGTCTTCGGCCTGACCGAGGCGGAGCTGACCGCGGTGACGCGTGTCGCGATCGAGGATGCCTTCTGCGACGATGCAACCAAGGCGCGGCTTTTCGCCCGGCTGTAAGCGGAATTCTGGTGGAGATCGGGGAAAATGCCGGTTTCGGAGGCGGCTTCAAGTCTCTATGGTCGCCAAAACCCAAAGCCCGCGAGGAACCAATGAGCGTCAAGGTCATCGATCATCCGCTGGTGCAGCACAAGCTCACCATCATGCGCAAGCAGGAAACCTCGACAGCGAGCTTCCGGCGGCTGTTGCGCGAGATCTCGACTCTGCTCTGCTACGAAGTCACGCGCGATCTGGCGTTGACCGAGGTGGAAATCGAGACGCCGCTCCAGACGATGGTGGCGCCGACGCTTGAAGGCAAGAAGCTGGTGTTCGCCTCGGTGCTGCGCGCCGGCAACGGTTTACTGGAAGGCATGCTCGATCTCGTGCCGGCGGCTCGCGTGTCGCACATCGGCATCTACCGCGACCATGAGACGCTGCAGCCCGTCGAGTATTACTTCAAGGCGCCGGCCGATCTGTCCGACCGTCTCACCATCGTGGTCGACCCGATGCTGGCCACCGGCAATTCGTCGATCGCCGCCGTCGACAAGCTGAAGGAACGCGGCGCCCGCGACATTCGCTTCGTCTGCCTTCTCGCAGCTCCCGAGGGCATCAAGAACTTCACCGATGCCCACCCGGACGTGCCGGTGTTCACGGCGGCGATCGACAGCCACCTCAACGAGAAGGGCTACATCGTGCCCGGTCTCGGCGATGCCGGCGATCGCATGTACGGCACCAAGTAAGCGTCGCACAGGTCAGGACAAGAAAGAGCCCCGGCGGTCTGAACTGACCGCGCCGGGGCTTTTTCGTTTGCGAAGGCACCGCCTCTACAGCGAGCTGATCTTGATGATGGCCGGCGCCATGATGACGGCGAACAGCACCGGCAGGAAGAAGACGATCATCGGCACGGTCAGCTTGGGCGGCAGTGCCGCCGCCTTCTTTTCCGCCTCGTTCATCCGCATGTCGCGGTTTTCCTGGCTGAGGACGCGCAGAGTCTGGCCGAGCGGCGTGCCGTAGCGCTCGGACTGGATGAGCGCGAGGCAAACCGCCTTGACGCCGTCGAGGCCGGTCCGGTTGGCTAGATTTTCGTAGGCCTGCCGGCGATCGGGCAGGAAGGACAGTTCGGCCGTGGTCAGGCTGAGCTCCTCGGCCAGCGCCAGCGACTGGCTGCCGATTTCCTCGGAGACGCGGCGGAAGGCGTGCTCGATCGACATGCCGCTTTCGACGCAGATCAGCAGAAGATCGAGGGAGTCCGGGAAGGCGCGCTTGATCGACTGCTGGCGCTTCTGCAGGGCGTTGGAGACGAAGATGATCGGCAGATAGAAGCCGACGTAGGCGATGACCAGGCAGATGCCGAGCTTGAAGGGCAGGGGGCGATCGATCTTCAGGATGACGAAAACATAGAAGATCGCCAGGATCAGAAAGCCGAAAGGCAGCACGAAACGGGCGAACAGGAAGGTCGTGGTGGCTGCCTCGCTGCGGAAGCCCGCCTGCTTCAGCTTCTCTTCGCCCTTCTCGTCGAGCAAGGCCTTCCTGAGCGACAGCCGTTCGACAAGACTGCGCATGTAGACCCTGGATTCCTTGCTGCGCAGTGAGCCGCGCCCTTCCTCGGCAAGGCGGGCGCGCTCGCGCTGGCGGATCTTTTCGCGTTCGTCGGCCACCGCGCGCATGCGCGCCGGCAGCCGGTCGCTCGACAGGAGCGGCAAGGCAAGGCTGACGATGGTGGCGAAGATGGCGAGCGAGACCAGAATGGCCATCAAGGCCACCGGATCGCGCAGGGTTTCGACGAGCGCGCCCATGATGACCTCTCAGAAATCGAAGGCGATCATGCGCTTCATGACGAAGACGCCGATCAGCATCCAGAGGAGGGAAATGCCGAGGACGATTTGCCCGATCGGCGTGACGAACAGAACCAAGATGTAGTCGGGGCTCGTCAGGTAGACGAGGACGGTGACGATGACGGGAAGCGAACCGATGATGCCGGCCGACGACTTGGCCTCCATGCTCATGGCCTGGATCTTGGCGCGCATCTTCTTGCGCTCGCGCAGCACCTTGGCGAGGTTGCCGAGCGCTTCGGAGAGGTTGCCACCGGCCTTCGATTGGATGGACAGCACGATGCCGAAGAAGTTGGTCTCCGGCAGCGGAACGCGTTCGTACATGCGGGTTACCGCCTCGTCGATCGGCATGCCGAGCTGCATCGCCTCGATGACCAGACGGAACTCGCTCTTAAGCGGTTCCTTGGCCTCGCTGGCGATCATCCTGAGGCAGTCGTTGAGCGGCAGACCGGCCTTGACCCCTCGGACGATCACCTCGACCGCGTTGGCGAGCTCGTCGATGAAAGCGGCGTGGCGGCGCTTGCGGATGAAGTCGACCAGAAAGCGCGGCAGACCGACGACTCCAACGAAGCCGGCGCCCAGCACCAGAAGGATCGGCAGGCCGACGATGAAACAGATCACCATTATGAAAAGGCCCGTCAGGGCGCTGTAGATATAGAAACGGGTGATGGAAAGGTTGAGTCCGGCCTGTTCGAGCCGCAGCTGCATCGGTGGGTTGGTGGACTTCGACGCCTTGTGCTTCTGCTTGATCTCAAGATCCTTCAGCGTCTCCTGAACGTTGCGGCGGCGAGCGCTCGGGGTGGTGGTCGCCTTGGAACGCTCGACATCGACCGATGGCGCCGCCACCAGCGTCCGCCGCCGCTCCGTCGACGCCTGTCGCTGGATCCGACCGTAGAGGAAGCCGTAGAGCAGGGCGGCGATCGAAAAGCCGACGAGGCCCATCATCGCAATGACGCGGATGTCGATCTCCATGCTCTCTCTCCCATGTTGCTGCCGGTTGATCAGCCGTAGGCGCCGGTCGGCGCCTGCGCTTCGGAAGCGTCGAGGGCGGCGGCGAGCCGCCGTTCCTCGCCGTAGTAGCGGGCACGATCCCAGAACCGCGGACGGCCGATCCCGGTGGACCGGTGCCGGCCGATCAGCCGGCCGTCGGCCTCTTCGCCGACGATATCGTAGACAAACAGATCCTGGGTGATGACGACGTCGCCCTCGAGACCCATCACCTCGGTGATGTGGGTGATGCGACGCGAGCCGTCCCTGAGGCGCGCCGCCTGGATGATGACGTCGATCGATGTGACGATCATCTCGCGCACCGTCTTGGACGGCAGTGTGTACCCTCCCATGGAGATCATCGATTCGATGCGGGAGATCGCTTCGCGCGGCGTGTTGGCGTGCAGCGTGCCCATCGAGCCGTCGTGGCCGGTGTTCATCGCCTGCAGGAGGTCGAAGGCCTCGGGTCCACGAACTTCGCCGACGATGATCCGCTCGGGACGCATGCGCAGGCAGTTCTTCACGAGGTCGCGCATGGTCACCTGCCCCTCACCCTCAAGGTTGGGTGGGCGCGTTTCAAGGCGGACGACATGCGGCTGCTGCAGTTGCAGTTCGGCGGCGTCTTCGCAGGTGATGATGCGTTCGGTCGGCTCGATGTAGGCGGTGAGGCAGTTGAGCAATGTCGTCTTGCCCGAGCCGGTACCGCCTGAAATCAGCACGTTGCAGCGGCAGCGACCGATGATCTCGAGAATGGTGGCGCCTTCGGGCGTGATCGAGCCGAACTTGACGAGCTGCGGCAGCGTCAGCTTGTCCTTCTTGAACTTGCGGATGGTCAGCGTCGGACCGTCGATGGCGAGCGGCGGGGCGATGACGTTGACGCGGCTGCCGTCGGGAAGGCGAGCGTCGCAGATGGGCGAGGCTTCGTCGACGCGACGGCCGATCTGGCTGACGATGCGCTGACAGATGTTCATCAGCTGCACGTTGTCGCGGAACCGCACGCCGGTCTTGACCATCTTGCCGGCCACTTCGATGAAGGTGGCGTTGGCCCCGTTGACCATGATGTCGGCGATGTCGTCGCGCGCCAGGAGCGGCTCGAGCGGACCGTAGCCGAGCACGTCGTTGCAGATGTCGTCGAGCAGTTCTTCCTGCTCGGAGATCGACATCACCACGGCCTTCAGCGAGATGATGTCGCCGACGATGTCGCGGATTTCCTCGCGCGCCGTCTCGACGTCGAGCTTGGCGAGCTGACTGAGATCGATGGTCTCGATCAGCGCCGAGAAGATCGAGGACTTGGTGTCGTAGTAGGTATCGGACTTGCGGCGTTCCTGCATCTCCGGCGCCGGAGGCGGCGCGGAGCGGACGGGGGCAGGCGCCGGCTTGGCCGCGGACGCGACGACGGGTGCCGTCTCGACGGCCCGCGTTGCCGGAGCCGCCGGTTTCTCCAGTGCCGTACCGAAAGAGCCACGCTTGCCAAAGGACATTGAACCTCTCCGCGTCCTGACCGTCAGCGCGCCCTGAGGAGCGGCAGGCGGGCGAGCAGGGGAATGAGCGCCGATTTGCGGCCGCCGCGCACGGTGGTGCGCCCGGTGAGCCGCGCGGCGAGCGTTTCGAAGATCTGGGCGATCGGCGATCGGGCATTGATCTCCGAAATCATCTGGCCGTTGTTGGTGGCCGTGCCGAACAGGGCGGCATCGAAGGGGATGATGGCCGCGGGATCGAGTTGCAGGGCCTTCTGAAAGTCGGCCGGCTTGATTTCCGGACGTTTCGGCAATCCCACCTGATTGATGACGAGACGTGGCGCTTCGTCGTTGGGGCGGGCGATCTTCAGTTGGTCGATGAGATTCTTGGCGTTCCTGAGCGAGGCGAGATCGGGCATGGCGGTGATCACCACCTCGTCGGCGGCGCCGAGCAAACGGCGGGCCCAGGCCGTCCAGACGTGCGGCAGATCGAGGATCACTGCCGGCGCGCTGACGCGGGCAGCGTCGAGGATCGCCTCGAAGGCCATTTCGTCGTGATCGAAGGAGCGGTCGAGCGTCGCCGGCGCGGCAAGCAGACTCAGATTGTCGGCGCACTTGGCCAGAAGACGGTCGAGGAAGACGTCGTCGACCCGTTCGCCGGCAGCAAGCGCATCGGCCAGCGTTTGCGTGGGTTCCTGGTTGAAGTCGAGGCTCGCGGTGCCGAACGGCAGGTCGAGGTCGGCCAGAACGACACCCCCGTCGAAGTTTCGCGATAGGGCGAAGGCCACGTTGTGGGCGACGGTGGAGGAGCCGGCGCCGCCGCGCGCACCGACGAAGGCGATGGTCCGTCCCACCGGCTTCACGTCCGGCGCGAGATAGATCTCGCCGATCTCGCGGATGACGTCATAAAGGTCGAACGGCGCGACCATGTATTCCGACACGCCGCGGCGCATCAGGTCTCGATAGAGCGCGACGTCGTTGTGGTGGCCGATCAGCACCACCTTGGTGCCGGCATCGCAGACGGTGGCTAGCTGATCGACCTGCTCAAGCACCTGCTCGTGCCGCTCGCGCGTCTCCACGAACAGAAGATTGGGCGTCGGCGCGGCGGTGTAGAAGTCGAGTGCGGCTGCGACGCCGCCCTGATGGACCTTGACGTGTGCCTTGGCCATGCGGCGGTCGGCGGCCGCCTGTTCCAGCACGTCGGCGATTTCCGGCGTTTCGCAGAACGCCTGGATGGCGATGCGCGGCACGGGCTTCAGCCCATCGGCATTGGAAGATGTGGGAACGAGCGGGTCGTCGGTGGTCATGTCCGTCGATTCCTAGAACGTCGAAGTCGGGTAGGTAGCCGACGGGCTCGATCCCTTGGCTGCCTTCTGCAACATGTCCCAGCGCTGCCAGCCGCGCACCGGCGTTTCGGCTCGGGGCATCAGGAGGTCGTTCGGATTTTCCACCATGGCCGCAAGATTGGCCTGGGTGGAGCAACCGAACTCGGCGCCGTCGTCCCCCTTCTGATTGTCGGGCATGATGCCTGCCGTCCAGCGGCCACAGGGCGGGCTGACCGCCTTGATGCGGGTGAAGCCGAGCCGGATTGGCGCGGGAACGCGCGCATCGGCGACGGCATAGGTTTGTGCTCTCATGTAGGCGGGCGCCACGCCCGACTGCTTGAGCACTGTCCGGATCTGGCGCGCGAGATAATCGGCCGCGGCCTGGTTGATCGACCCGGCCGGCGTCATCACGACCACCGGCCCGGTGGCGTTTCGTGCCGCGTCGGCGCCGAAGTCGGCAACGACTGCCCGGAGTTCGGGGGAAAGACCGCCAGTGCCGGTACCGACGGGAATGTCCAGTGTCTGCGGCGCCTCGGTAACGGCGATCGGGTAGGCGCTCCGGTAACCGTCGGTGGGCAAGCCATCCGTCAGCGCCTGACCCTTCTGGTTGCAGGCGGCCAGCGCGAGCGCCAGGACGATCACCGCCGGCCTGACGGACCGGCGCAAGAGCGTTTCACGGCTGATAAGGGGATTCATCGCCTGCATGGCACTCCTCCGATGCGCCGGCTCATTCATAGGAGAAGCCGTAGCGGCCCTGGTAGGAACCGGAAGCGGCGCCGTTGACGCGGTAGATGCGATTGATCTGGTTCAGGAAATAGCTCTGGGCATCGGCCTGGAAGTTGAGGTTCTGGTCGGGCCGGGTGATCGCGGAAGGGGCGACCGGCTTCACGAGATAGGGCGTCACGAAGACCACCAGCTCGGTCTGCTGGCGCTGATAGGCGTCGCTCTTGAACAGTGCGCCGAGAATCGGCAGGTCGGACAGGCCTGGCGTTCCGTTGATCGTCTTGGAAATGTTGTCGCGCAGAAGACCGCCGATGGCGATGGCGCCGCCCGACGGAACTTCGACCGTGGTCTCGGCGCCGCGTTTCTTGAGCGCGGGCACGCTGGAACTGAGCGAGGTGTCGATGTCGCTCACCTCGGTGTTGATGTTGAGGCTGATGCGCCCCGAACTCAGAACAACCGGCGTGAACTTCAGGATAACGCCGTATTCCTTGAAGTTGACGGTGTTGCCGTTGTCGCTGATGATCGTGTAGGGGATCTCGCCTCCCACCACCACCTTGGCCGGCTGGCCGGAGATGGCAGTGACGTTCGGCTCGGCCAGCGTCCGCACCACGCCCTGCGTCTTCAGGGCGTTGATCATCATGGCGAAGTTGTCCGTGCCGATGTTGACCGCCGAGCTGGCGGCGCCGTCGGCTATTCCGAACAGCTTGGTGGACTTGGCCGACAGCCCCGCCAGATTGTAGGCAAGATTGTTGGGCGAGCTCGCTGCGGCGACGGCGCCCACCGTGCCGGCCATGTCGATGCCAAGCTTCCTGACGGTGTTCTTTTCCACTTCGGCGATGACGACGCGAAGATTGACCTGATCGGAACCGGAGACGTTGATCGAGTTGACGATCTTGTCGGGCGAGCCGATGAACTTGGCCGCGATGTTGGCGGCCGTCGCCGCCGCTTCCGGAGAGGTGACGGTGCCCGACAGCACCAGCGAGTCGCCGAGCGACTGCGCCTTGATATGCGAGTCGGGAATGACCTGGGCGAGCGTGTTCTCGAGGCCGACGGTATCGCGGCCGATTACCAGCTCGAAATGGGCGATCTGACGGTTGCCGTCGCCGAACAGGAAGACGTTGGCCTCGCCGACGCTCATGCCGATCAGGTAGATCTTCCGGTTGTTGCGCACGACCGCGTCCGCCACCGTCGGATTGGAAACCAGAACGTCACGGATGTCCTCCGGCAGGTCGATCACCATCGACTTGTTGAGGCCGAGATTGACGACCCGCCCCTCGATCTCGCTCACCGAACGGATGGAGGCGGGATCGGCGGCCTGGGCCGGCATGCTGGCGAGGCCGGCGGCAAGGAGGCCCGCGAGAGGAAATATCAGCGCTAGGCAGCGGTTCATGACCGGGGTTCCTGAAGTTGCGGTCGGTCGGGGCTTTCGGATCATGGCGCTTGCTGGGCCGTGACGCGGGAGACGACGCCGAATTTCACCACGGCGATGCCGGTCGGCTTGCGTTGGCGCGAGGCGGGCTGGTTGGCATCGACAAGAGGGCGCAGCGCCAGCGAGATCGAGCCGATCTGCTGAGCCTGGGTGACGAGTTCGGTCTGGTCGGGCGTGAGCTCCAGCGTTGCCGTGTTCTGCGCGACCATCGACGGCTGCTTGTCGTCGCCGGTCTGCTGCACCGACTGGTCGATGGCCAGCACCCTCACGTCGGTAAGGATGGTCTCGGCCACCGCCTCGTTGGCGTCCTTCTGGCGCACCAGCAGGATGTCGACGCGATCTTCCGGCAGAATGAAGCCGCCGGCCGTCGAGGCGGCGTTGACGCGGACCGCTACCGCGCGCATTCCCTCGGGCAGGACGGCGGAAAGGAAGCCTCGATCGGACCGCACCAGCTTGGCCTTGCGGATCGGTTCGCCGGCCAGGATGGGGCTGCGCGCCAGCATGCCCTTGAGGTCGGTGACGGCGTCGGGCTCGCCCGATCGCTGGATGTAGCCCTCGTTCAGCCCGTCCTTGGGCCAGGGCTTCCAGGTGAGGCTGTCGGCATCCACACCCTTGCCGATGCCGATATCCTTGGCGGCGACGAGAACGTCCTCAAGGGCCATCGGAGGTTCGGCCGGCTGGACCGCCACTTCCTGCGGCACAACGGCGTCGCGGGTCCCGATCCGGGTCGCGATGAGGCCGGCGCCGGCGGCGGCGGCACCAGCGACAAGCAGGATGACCAGTTGGATCGGGCGCATGATGTTGCCTCGTGACACAGGACGACGAACGGTTCACTCGACGTCCAAGTACACGGGGTAACGTTGAATTTATGGTTAATGAGGTGTTTGAAATCGTCTCAGTTTGTTTCGACCGTTCAGGAATCGTCAGCAATTGGCGTCTGGCGTCACTTCGCTGCGAAGACCGCGAACCAAGGGGTGTCGGGGAAAACCATCAGCGCGGCGGCGGCGATCGCCACGCCATAGGGAATGCCGGCGCCCTTTTCGTGCAGGCGCGAAGCCGGCATCCAGCCGAGCAGGAAGCCGGGCAACGGCATCGAGCGAAAGCCCAATATCACGAGCGACAGTGCGCCGCCGAACAGGGCGGTCAGGATCAGGAAAGGTAGAGCCTGTTCAATGCCCACCCAGAGCGCGATGGCCGAGGCGAGCTTGGCGTCGCCGCCACCGAGGTAGCCGAAGGCGAAGAGCGCGAATGTGGCGACCAGAAGCCCGAGGCCGGCGAGCAGATGGAACCCTATGGCCGGAAGCGGCAGGCCGCTCAGCAGCGCCAGCGCGAGAAAGGCGATCGCAAGCGCGGCAGGAAACCGATTGGGGATTTGCATGGTGAGGAGGTCGTAACAAGCGGCGACCGTGACCACGATGGGAAAGATGGCACTGAGGAGGGTGGCGATGATATGCAAGGCGGCTTGTCTCCGGGTGCCTTTCGGAAGAAGGGGAACAAGCAAGACTAGCCAAACAGGGTAAATGGCGCCTGAACGATGGCCGATACCTCTCCAGAATCGAAAGGGGAGGCCGTCCTGGCCTCCCCTTTGGGATCATAATCTCAGCACGTCAGCTGTGATCGCTGAACACGAGCGCCTTAGGACGCCTTGGCAGCAGGCTTGATCTGCTCGGAGATCGAGTTGAACGTCGCGCTGATGTTGCCGCCGAGGGTGGTGGCCGCGGTGATGATGGCAACGGCGATCAGCGAGGCGATCAGGCCATATTCGATGGCGGTGGCGCCGGACTCATCATTGAGGAAACGCGAAACGAGAGCCTTCATTTGAGGTACTCCTAAGCTCACATATCTGACAGCACAGGTTCGATGGTCTATTTTCGCCTGACCCGTCTGAACCGCCGTCAATCTAGACCGTGAGCTGTTTCCAGCGAGTTAAGGTGATCGTAGAAACTCGCCCCTATCTGCGGAAGTCGCTGGATGGTTAAAGTTAACTGAACCGCCGGGCAAAAAACTCTTCCTTTACCTTCTGCCGGAAGCAGTAAAGGTCAAAGCGGCCCAGAAAAGGTTTCTTTTCACCGCATCGCGAGGGGAAACGCCAGGTTCATTTTGATACGCTCCCGGTGCCCTCGTCGGTCCGTCGCGATCCGGTCCGCGAAGAAGCGCCATAGCGTTGGCGCTTTGTTTACCAACTTTCGGGATGATCGCGGTGAACAGATGGTTACCGGAGCGTCCCATGTCTTCAAGGCTCGTTCGTTCGGCTCTTCTTGCGGCCGTAACGGTCGGCGCGCTCTTTGCGCCGGTCGCAGGCCGCGCCGCCGACATGGTGAAGGTCGAACTCGACCAGGCGCGAATCTATCGTCTCGCCGCCCCGGCGAGCACGATCATCATCGGCAATCCGGCCATCGCCGATGCGACATTGCAGGACGCCCAGACGCTGATCGTCACCGGGCGGGCCTATGGACAAACCAACCTCATCGTTCTCGATGAGCAGGGCGAGACCATCACCGACGTTCAGCTCGCCGTGCTCGCTGCGACGGAAAATCTGATCACGGTCTACAAAGGCCCCAAGCGGCAGTCCCTGAGCTGCCTGCCGGACTGCCAGCCTGCCGCTGTGCCGGGCGACGATTCGCAACACTTCGGCGGCATTCTCGGGCAGGTTTCCCAGCACAACGGTTCGGGCAGTGGCTCCCCCACCACCACGACGACCGGAGCAGCCGGCAGTTCCTCGGGCGCGTCGGTCCCCGCCGCCCCGAACAGCCAATAGTTCACGATCGGTTACACCGCTTGGTAAGGTGTTCGGGGGCACACTCCTTTCTCGCGAGCATCTTCGCAGCGGGAGACGCCTCATTGCACCTGATCTGGCCCTTCCATCGCATCCGCCCCGTCGCCCCGGTCGGCGATCACGTACCGCCGCGCGCGCGGCTTCTTGCCGACCGCCGCGGTGCGGTGGCCGTGGAATTCGCCATCGTCTCGATTCCGTTCTTCCTGCTGCTCTTCGCCATTCTCGAAATGGCGCTGATGTTCTTCGTCGGCCAGGTGCTCGATACCGCCACCGTGTCGGCCTCTCGCCTGATCCGGACGGGTGAGGCCAAAGCGTCGTCGCTTTCCCAGGACAATTTCAAGACCAAGGTCTGCGAGGGCATGGTCAATCTCGTCGACTGCCAGAGACGTCTCTACGTCGACGTGCAATCCTACTCGACCTTCGGGGCCTACGCGCCGACGAGTCCGCTCGACAAGGACGGAAACATCACTTCGACGAGGTACACCAACGGCAACAAGAACGAGATCATCGTGGTTCGCAGCTTCTACGCCTGGCCTGTCCTGTTCAACATGCTGGCGCGCAGCAGCACGAGACTGGCGAACGGCGATCAGTTGCTCGGCGCCGTCGTCGCCTTTCAGACGGAGCCCTTCCCATGGTAGCGCGGTTCGGACAATCGGGCGCGCGCCTTGGCCGGCTCGTTCGCCGCTTCGCGGTCGAGCGCCGGGGCGTGTCGGCGGTTGAATTTGCGCTGATCTTGCCGCTGATGCTGATTATCTATGCCGGTTGCGGCGAAGTGACGACGGCACTGATCGTCGATCGCAAGGTCAGCCGCGCTGCCAGTACCATTTCGGATCTGGTCGCCCAACAGAGCTCGATCAGCGCGGTGGCGATGGAGGGCATATTCGACGCGACGACGGCCATCCTCGAGCCATATGACGTCTCGGTGGCCAAGGTGGTGTTGGTGGTCGTCGACATTACCTCGTCGGGGCAGAAGGTCGCCTGGTCCAAGGCGCGTCGCGACACCGCCGCGACGATCAATGTGGCTCCGCCCGCCGGGCTTGCGGTTCCGAGCACCATTGCGACGGTCGGCGACGAGGTCGTGGTCGGGCGGGTCACCTATACTTTCACATCGCCCTTCGCCAACGTCATGAAGAGCGTCACCGGCAATCCCGTCTACAATCTCCAGCACGTCTTTTATCTGAAACCGCGCCAGGGAAAGACGATCGCATTTACCGGCTAGCGCTGCTGCCGGTGCAACCTTCCCTGGGCGGGGAAGGCGATGCCGCGGTTAACGAGCCGGCAACACGGGACTGCTAGGATCGCCGGGAAAGTGCGGTCTGGCGCCCTTCTCCGAGAGAACATGTTCCGTGGCATCCGCGGCCTTCCACATTTCAACGATTCTGAGGCCGTCGATACTGGCGTTCGGCGCGGTCCTTGCCGCCCTTCTCTCGATCACAAGCGTCGTGCGCGATCACGACGACGAGCGCTACCTCGAACGGCGCTATGCCGACGTCGGCAAGATTCTGTCGGCGGCGATCGACCCCCGTTTCCAGAGCAAGGCTGACGAGATCACCCGCGTCGCCGAACGGCTGGTGGTGATCGGCGCCATCCGCGGCGGCGGCCTTTATGACGGCTCGGGGCACGAACAGCAGGTGTTCGGCGAGCGCGTCGAGGCGAGCTTCAACGCCGTCATGCGCACGGGGCGCACCGTGTTCCGGCCGGCCGGCAGCGCCAAGGCCGACTTCTACTATCCGCCCGAGGCATCGCTTACGCCGTTTCATATCTTCCTGAGGGTGGACGTCGGAGAGATGACCAGCCTCGAGACCGTTCGTGACGATCGTGCGATCACCATCGCATTCGGAGGTGGCGCGGCGGCGGCTCTGATCACCGAACTGGTCATGATGATGATGGTCTGGTGGCCGCTACGTCGGGTCAGGGCGGGGGTCGAGGCCATGCTGCACGATCCCGCCTCGGCCGATCGCGGCCAGCCGCTTCGATCCTGGGGCGGCGAGGTCGGCAAGCTAACCTTCGCCTTCGAGTGCCTGCGCTCGATGCTTGCCGACGTTTGGCGGACGCGTGTCATGGTGGCCGACACCATCATCGAGTCCTCGCCCTTCGCGGTGCTGCAGGTCAACACCGACGGTCATCCCTTCTTCGCCAATCCCTCCTGCGCGCGCCTGTTCGGCCGCGACATTCTGCGGACCAACGAAGTGTCACCGCTGATGTTCCGCGACGTGACGAGCGGCGCTCGCCATGGGCTGAAGGCCTATGTCGAAACCTACAAGAGCGGTATCCGGGCGGTGGAGTTTCCGACGCCGAACGGGCCGAAACAGGCACTGATGGCTTCGCTGGTGCTCGGGGCTGAAACGCGGGCGCCGGTCAACGTCCTGGTCGGCGTCGACATCAGCACGCTCTACGGCGCACGGCTCGCGGCGGAAGCCGCGCTCAAGTCCGGCATGGACGAGGTCAACCGATCCACCGTGCGGGTGTTCGAGTACAAGCAGATGCTGGAGGCATGTCTCGCGCTGATGGGAGGCGCCAAGAAGGGGCGCGAACACGTGCAGGTCGCCAACTTTGCGCAGGAGTGGCTCGACGCGGCGACCGAAGCGGGCGCCGTGCAGATCTCCGAGGTTGAGGGCGATGATCCGGAGTTGGCCGGTGGCACGGACAATCTGCGGTCCGTGGTGCGCTTTGCCGCCTTCGCCGCCTATACCGAACTCGGGACGCTACCGGTCGACATGAAGATCGACGTCAGGGGTGTCGACTTCGAGACCGCCGGCCTGCAGGTTCAGGTGCGAGCCGCCGCCGGTGCCAAGGGAGCTTGCGCCGCCGACAGCAATCTGGCGCTCGCCGCACTCAAGGCCGCTGTCGCGCGTGTTGACGGTCAGCTGTCCGGATTGGAAAAGGACGACAGCGGCACGGTTCTGGTGAGAATCATGCTGCGCGGCGCGGCCGAGCGCATGCAGACGGCGATGAAGGCGAAGGCCGCCGAGCAGTAGCCCTCGCGCTTGCGATGGACCGCTCCCGTCCCGACGGCCGGGGCGTTCCGGTCACTGGCTGAGGACCAGTCGCCCGTTCTCGATGGAAAAGGCCTTGAGACGGCCGAGAAAGCTCATTCCCAGCAGATTGGTGGCGAGCCGCTCATCGGAGAGCACCAAGGCATCGACGTCCCTGATGCGGATGTCGCCGACCTCGATCTCCGAGAGGCGAACGCGCGCGGCCTCGGCGACGCCACCGGCGGTCGACACCTTCGCCGTGTAGTCGCCCGGCAGGACGATCAGCCCGGCAGTCCGGGCGTCGGAGGCGCGCAGGGCCACCAGGGTCGCACCGGTATCGGCGAGCATGGAAAGCGGCCGGCCGTTGACGCGGCCGGTGAAGACGAAGTGGCCGCGCGCGTCGGCGGTGATCTCGGCTCTGCCGAATGTGACTACGGGCTTCGGCTTGGACGCCGGGGCAGAGGTCTCGCTGGCCTCTGGCAGCGTCGCAAATCGCTGCAGCTCCGGGGCGAAGAAGCCGATCACCACCGTTGCCGCCAACACCCACAAAAGGAGACGGAACATCTTGCCCTCCGGCCGGCCGCATCGGCCGCGCGGACAGCCTAGAAGGCGGCCGTTCCCAAAGCCTTAAGCTCCGAGCAGGCAATCACCTCGCGGCGGCCAGGCTTGCCTTGGCCAAGGCCGCCCAAACGGCGGCGCCTGGCGCGATGGCGTCGTCCGCGAAATCGTAGGCGGGGTGGTGAAGGCCGGCCGAAGGACCGTTGCCCATGAAGAAATAGGCACCGGGGACGCGCTCGAGATAGTAGGAGAAATCCTCGGCGGCCATCAGCGGCGCTCCGGCCCGATCGATGGCTTTGCCGCCAAGCAGATCTTCGATGGCATCGCCGACCCGCGCTGCTGGTTCTGCGTGGTTCACGGTCACCGGATAGCCGCGTTCGTAGGCGATGCGGGCCTCGGCGCCGAAGGTTGCGGCCACGGCCGTCACGATGCGACCCACCGACGCTTCGAGATCGGCGCGGACCTTCTCGTCGAGCGCCCGGACCGTACCCGACAGACGGGCGGTCTGCGGAATGACGTTATCCGTGTTGCCGGCGTGGAAAGTGGTCACCGACACCACGCCCGAGGCCAGCGGATCGGTGTTGCGCGCCACGATCGATTGAAGGGCGGTGACCAACTGGGCGCCGACCAGAATGGGATCGATCGTCTCGTGCGGACGGGCGGCATGTCCGCCCCGACCGAGAATGTCGATGTAGAAGCGGTCGGTCGAGGCCATGATGGCGCCGGGCCGCACGGCGAAGCGGCCCACCGGCAGACCCGGCAGATTGTGGATGCCGTAGATCTCGTCCACGGGGAACCGTTCAAACAGGCCATCCTCGATCATTGCCCGGGCACCGGCGCCACCCTCCTCCGCCGGTTGGAACACGAAGACGACGGTGCCGGCAAAGTCGCGCTCGGCGGCGAGATGGCCGGCGGCGGCGAGCAGGGTCGCCGTGTGGCCGTCGTGGCCGCAGGCATGCATGGCACCCGGCTTCATGGAGGCCCAGGGCGCGCCTGTGATTTCCTCGATCGGCAGGGCATCCATGTCGGCGCGCAATGCCACGGCGCGGTTCCCCGACCGCCCTTTCAGTACGCCGACGACGCCGCTGCCACCGACGCCGGTCACCACCTCGTCGAGACCGAAGGCCCTGAGCTTTTCGGCGACAAAGGCCGAGGTCTCGTCGAGAGCGTAGAGCAGTTCGGGACGGCGATGCAGATCGCGGCGCCAGAGCACGGCCTCCCCGGCGATCTCTTCAAGGGCAGACAAGGGTTGACCTCTCTACGGACAATTGCGGAGGAGCTTCAGCCTAGCATGCCGGCAACGACGAAGGCGAGAGCCAATCGGTGGCGTGGATGAGCCCGGGAATTTGCCGAAATTTAACCATCCGTTCGTGTTCTTGGTGGCAAATCCCACTCGCCGATCGGTCAGCCGATCGGGCCATCATGGAGATTTCCCGTGTCCGGACGCGCCTTCGCCCTCTTGCCGCTTTGCGCGGCGCTGTTTCTCGCCGCCTGTCAGAGCGCGCCGCCGCCGCCGGCCAAGCCGGCCTTCTACGAGGACCTTGCCTCGCCGACGGCGCGGGTCGACGAAAACAAGGCGCTGTCCATGCTCAACCAGTATCGCGCGCAGTCGGGCATCGCACCGCTGACGCTCGATCCGCGTCTCAGCCGCATCGCCGAGGACTATGCGAGGAAGATGGCGGCGGCCGACAAGATGGGCCACAACGTGGATGGCCAATCTCTGCTCGGTACCCGCCTCAAGGGTTACGGCTATCCGTTCTCCAACGCCGGCGAGAACGTGGCGGCCGGGTATCACACGCTGGCCGAGGCCTTCTCGGGTTGGCGGCAGTCACCGCCGCACGACCGCGGCATGAAGGATCCGGAGATGAGCCTGATGGGCATCGCCACGGCCTACAACCCGAATTCCAAGTACAAGGTGTTCTGGTGCCTGATCTTCGCCCATCCGCCGGTGGTCACCGCCGGGGGAACGCTGATGGGCGCAACGGGCGGCTTCGCACCGCCGGTCGGCCTGACGATCAGGTGATCGCTGCTGGCGCTGCCGGATCGGCTCAGGCCTCGGCGGCGCCGTCTCCCTTGCCGGAGAAGGCGGTGGCGAGCGCCGCGTAAAGCTCTCGGGGCGTGAAGGGCTTGCGCAGCGTCGCGGTGGCGCGCAGGTCGGTCGGCATACGCGCAGAGGCGCTGACCATGACGACCGGCGGCAGCCCGCCGGAGAAGCGGGTTTCAAGGGCGTCGAGCACGTCGGTGGCCGTCTCGGCGCGCAGCGTCCAGTCGACGATCACCACGTCCGGACGACAGGTGGCGACGACGGCCTGTGCCTCCGCGCTGCCGCCGGCCTCGAACACGTCGACTTCGAAGGATTCGAGTATGCTGGAGATCAGCATGCGGGCGATGGGGCTGTCGTCGATGACGAGCGCCACCGGACGGACTTCGTCGGCCGTGGCGTCGTTGCCGTCGCCGACGTCAGCCGGTGGCGTTGCACGCCGCCCCAGAAGATGCCCGACGATGCGGCGGCCGCCGATGATCGCCTGGGCGCCGCCGGCAGTGGCGAACGGAGAGGCTGAGGACGGTCGCATGGGCATGGGTGCTTTCCTGGCGAATGATAATTTTCAACACTATGCGCCGGACCTTTCCGCCTTGTTAAGCACGGCGCTTGGCTTGCAAAGCTCTTCGAGAAGCGATCTTTTTCCGATCGCCCGTTGACGGCCGACAGCCGGCCGCTATATTCCGCCTCCGCTGCCCCAGTGGCGAAATGGTAGACGCGGCAGACTCAAAATCTGTTGTTCGCGAGAACGTGCTGGTTCGAGTCCGGCCTGGGGCACCAATTTCCTTGATCTTGCGTCTTCTCGGATCGTGCCGGGCGCCCATGGCGAATGTTGGGCGGGAACGTGCCGCCTCCATGACCTCTCGCCGTGTTTCTCTTTCGGACCCGACCTGATACATCGGACGCACACCTCACGATCGCTCCGCAGGCCAATGTCCGACATCGCGCTCAGCCAGACACCCCTCATCCAGTTTCTTCGCGGTGCTCTCGATCGGCATTCGAGCGGCGTCATCTATCGCGATCTCGCCGCCGCGCTCAGGCAGGCGATTACCGAGGGGGTGCTGGGCACCAGCGACGTTCTGCCCGGCGAACGGGATCTCGCCGAGGCGATCGACGTGTCCCGCACCTCGGTGCGCAAGGCCATCGAGGCGCTGGTCGGAGACGGCGTGCTGATTCGCCGCCACGGCGCGCGTACCGCCGTGGCCGAGCGGGTCGAGAAGCCGCTGTCGGCCCTCACGTCCTTCTCCGAGGACATGCGCTCGCGCGGCATCGAGCCGGGCATGATGTGGATCAGCCGCGAGGTCGGGCCCGCCTCTCCATCGGAGATCATGGCGCTGCACCTGTCGGTGGGCGCCCGCGTCTGCCGCCTGAAGCGCCTTAGGACCGGCGACGGCATGCCGATGGCCATCGAGCACGCCGTGGTGCCGGCCGATGTGCTGGACGACCCGGAAGTGGTCACCGGTTCGCTCTACGACGTGCTGGCCGAGCGGGATCGCCGGCCGGTCAGGGCCTTGCAGCGACTGAGGGCCGCCGTGGCTGGGGTCGAGGATGGCCGGCTGCTTCATCTCGACGTCGGCGCCCCGTTGCTGGTGGCCGAGCGGCGCTGCTTCACGGCCGACGGCACGCCGGTGGAGTTCACGCGCACCTATTATTGCGGCGAGCGCTACGATTTCCTCGTCGAGTTGCGCGCGCAGGACTGAACGTGATCACTTTGATACCAGTTGAGCAAATTATAGGCCTTTAGTCCAAACTGGTTGCTAACTGGTTCTGTCGCTGCTACCACTAACCCAGTGAACAGCAGCGAGGAAACCGTGTCCGACTGCCTCCAACGCTTCGCCTCATCACTTGTCGTTTCCTGTCAGCCCGTGCCGGAAGGGCCGCTCGATCATCCCGATCAGGTGGTTGGTTTCGCGCTTGCGGCACTGGCCTCCGGTGGGCGCGGACTTCGCATCGAGGGCATCGCCAACCTCAAGGCGGTCAGGGCGGCGACGGATGCGCCGATCATCGGCCTGATCAAGCGCGACCTCGATACCTCACCGGTGCGCATCACACCCTTCCTGGACGACGTCATCGCGCTGGCCGACGCCGGCGCCGACATCATAGCCTTCGATGCGACCGATCGCGTTCGCCCCGTGTCCGTCGCCGATCTCTGCAAGGCCGTGCATGCCCGCGGCAAGCTCGCCATGGCCGACATCTCGACCATTGAAGAAGCGAAAGCGGCGGTGGCGCTCGGCGTCGACGTCGTGGGCACCACCATGGCAGGCTATACCGGCGGTCCGGAACCGTCGGAGCCCGATTTTCCATTGCTCGCCGCCGCCGTGCGGCTCGGTCGCCCGGTGATCGCCGAAGGGCGCATTCGCGTGCCGGAGCAAGCGGCCGAGGCGATCCGGCTCGGCGCCCATGGCGTCGTCGTCGGTTCGGCGATCACCCGCCCCGAGCACATCACCCACTGGTTTGCCGACGCCATCGGAGCAGCCCGCGCGGCGTCCGCCCAGCCGGCGCTGGCCTTCGATCTCGGCGGCACCAAGACACTGGTGGCGCTGGTCGACGGTGACCGCGTCATCGAGGCGCGCGAGCGGACCACCGACAGGCACCTCGATCCGGATGACTGGTGCGACGCCATCGCCGAACTGGCCGCCCCCTGGCAGGGACGATACGGCGCGGCGGGCGGCGCGGTCACCGGCGTCGTGCATGAGGGCCGATGGTTCGCGCTCAACCCGGGCACGTTGCCTGTGTCGTCGAACTATCCGCTGGCCGACGCGCTGGCGAAGCGCCTCGGCAGGCCGGTGGTGCTTCACAACGACGCGCAGGCCGCCGCCTGGGGCGAATATCGCTTCGGCGCCGGTGCCGGCCGCGACCTTCTGTTCGTGACCGTCTCGACGGGTATCGGCGGCGGCGCCGTCATTGGCGGGCGGTTGCTCGTCGGTCGCGGTGGTGTCGCCGGCTCGGTCGGCCTTACTCAAGAAACGACCGACGTTCCTCTCGAAACGCTGGCGAGCGGCCGTTTTCTGGCCGATGCCGCCGCGGCGCTGGGCCATTCCGTCGATGCACCGGCCGTCTTCGCGGCTGTAGCCCGTGGCGAGGCGTGGGCCTCCGCCGTGGTCGACCGCTCGGTCGAGGTGGTCGCGCGGCTTCTTCAGAACCTGCAACTGCTGTTCGATCCGGCCGTCATGGTCGTCGGCGGTGGCGTCGGCCTCGCCGACGGCTACCGCGCGCGCCTCGAAGCGCGACTGGCGCACTTGCCGCCACACTTGAAGCCCGAGATCCGCGCCGCGGCTCTCGGAAAATCCGCTGGCGTGATCGGTGCCGCCGACCTCGCCCGTCGCACATTATAGAATCCAAGGGGACACAAAATGACGCGACTGAGAACCCTTCTGACCAGTGCCGCCTTGTTCGCGGCGTTGGGCGTGACCGGAGCCATGGCCGAGGTGACCGTGCTCGGGTGGCCGGGCGGGCCGGAGGAGGCCGGTCTTCGCAAGGCGGCCGATGCCTATAACGCCACCGCGGCCGACGCCGACAAGGTGAAGCTGATCTTCTTCAACCGTGACGGCTTCTTCGACAAGCTGGCCGCCGACCTCGCTGCCGGCTCGACCGATTTCGACATCAACCTTCTGGCTACCTATGCCCTCGGCCGCTATGCGCCGTTCATGGACCCGATCACCCTGCCGGACGCTTCCAAGGCGACCTTCCCCGAGAAGGTGCTGGCGACCATGCAGTATGACGGCAAGCAGTATGGCATCCCGACCGACCTGTCGCTGCACTTCATGTACTATCGCAGCGATCTCATCGAGAAGCTGCTGTCCGACGCCGACTGGAAGGCGAAATACGGCGAGATCTCCGAGAAGTACCTCGGCAAGAAGCTCGACCCCAAGGATCCCGACGCCTGGACCTGGGAAGACTGGATGGCGACGGCGCTGTTCTTCACCAAGTCGATCAATTCGGACAGCCCGACCCGCTACGGCACGGTTCTTCAGATGAAGAATCTGTTGTTCAACATGATGGTCTGGCAGTCGGTCGCCCGCGCCCACGGTGGCGACTGGATGAACGACAAGGGCGAGATCACCGTCGACAGCCCCGCCTATCGCACGGCGCTCGACATCTACAAGAAGCTCTATGACGAGGGCACGTCGCCCAAGGACTCGACCACCTACGAGTTTGCCGAGTCCAACGCCGCCTTCGGTGCCGGCCAGGTGGCCACGATGGTGCAGTGGAACGCCGCATTCGGCGACCTCGACAACAAGGACAAGACGCCGGCCGTCGCCGGCAAGATCGGCACCGTCGCGCCGCCCGCCGGTCCGGAAGGCCGCTTCACCCACATCCACGGGCTCGGTCTCGGCATCAACAAGGCCTCCAAGAACAAGGAAGGCGCCGTCAAGTTCCTGAACTGGCTTGGTGCGCCCGACGCCATGGAGATCTATGCCAAGGCCGGCGGTTCGCCGGCGCTCAGCGACGCGGTGGTGGCCAAGGTCAGCGCCGAACGGCCCGACCTCGTCAAGCTCGGTCAGTTCGCCGGCGCCTACGGCTTCGTGATGCATGGCGGAACGGCCGCCAAGGCGTTGCAGGTCTACGAGTTGCAGGCCAAGGAGTTCACTGCCTACTGGGCCGGCGACAAGTCGCTCGATGACGCGCTCGCCGCGACCAAGTCCGGCATGGCCGATCTCCTGAAGCCCTGATCGCATCTGGACGGGGGCGGCGCTGCCGCCCCTGTTCCAACTCCGGCGGATTGCGGTAGACTCGACAGTTGAGCCAGCAGCGCCGCGCCGCCATTCCGCGCGCCGGTCTCTCTCCGGCCGGCGTGCGGCACCTTTCCGCCGTCGCCGATCTTTCGAGGACGAGACCCGTATGCCGCGGACTTCCCGTTTCGAGGGGCGCCTTCTGATCGCCCCGCTCACGGTCTTTCTCATCGCCCTTCTGGGGTTTCCCCTCGTTCTCGACATCATCTATTCGATCTCGCGCGTCGGCTTCGAGAACATCCGCGCGCCGGAACCGATCGGTCTGTCCAACTATGCGAAGGCGGTGGCCGATCCGGAGTTCTGGGGCGCCGCGTGGTTCTCCCTGCGCTTCGGGCTGATCGTTTCCGTCATCCAGGTGGTGGCCGGCCTCGCGCTCGCCGTGTTTCTGGCGCCGCTGTTTGCCAAGCGGCCCTGGCTGATCGCGCTTCTGATGCTGCCGATGATGGTGGCGCCGGCTCTGGTCGGCCTGATGTATCGGCTCATCCTGCATGAGTTCGTCGGGGCCGTGCCCTACTACCTTCTTGAGTGGTACGGCGACTTCCCGGCCTTCCTGGGCCGAGACTGGGCCTTCACGACACTGGTGACCGTCGAGACGCTGCAATGGACGCCCTTCGCGCTCTTGATCCTGCACTCGTCCTACGCGGCGATCTCGCCGGATATCCGCGAGGCGGCGGCGCTTGACGGCGCGCGCGGGCGGCGCCTGTTCGTCAACATCGACTTGCCGCTGATGCTGCCGGCCATCGGCATCACCTTCTTCATCCGCTTCATCGACAGCTTCCGGGTGTTCGACAATCTCTACACCCTGGTCGGGCCGGGCGCCGGTGGCTCCACAACGTCGATGAGCATCTACATCTACCAGGCCTTCTTCAAGGTGGGCGACATCGGCCTCGCCGTTGCCGCCTCGATGCTGCTCCTGGTCGCTTCGTTCGTCGTGCTCTGGGTCATCAACGGTCTGACGGCCAGGAAGGCGCCGCTATGAGGAAAACCCTCGTCAACACCCTGCGCTGGCTGGTGTTCGTTGCCGCCGTCGTCATCCTGAACTTTCCGGTGATCGCCACGCTGGTGACCTCGCTGAAGAGCGAGGCGGAGATCATGACCAACGCCTCGCTGATCATCGAGGCGCCGACGCTCGACAATTACGCGGCCGTGTTCGCCATGGCCGACCGCTTCGATATCCTGCACTTCCTGACCAACAGCCTTGTGGCCTCGCTGATCGGTTCGGTGCTGGCCATCGTGCTGGCCTTCCCCGCCGCCTACGCCATGGCGCGGTTCGGCGTGGGGCGCAACTGGCTGCTGCCGCTCGCCGTCAATCTCCGCGCCGTGCCGCTGATCATCTTCGCCATCCCGATCTACCTGATGTACCAGCAGGTCGGGCTGCTCGACACGCGCTTCGGCCTCGCCCTCATTCTCTGCCTCGTCAACGTGCCGCTGGTCCTGGTGCTGTTTGTCTCGTCGATCGCCGACCTGCCGCTGGAGATCGAGGAAGCCGGCCGCGTCGACGGCGCTGGGACGCTGCGGCTTCTCATCTATGTCGTGGCACCGATGTCGCTTAACGTCGTCGCGGCCTCCTCGGTGTTGGCCTTCATCTACTCGTGGAACGAGTTCCTGTTCGGCCTGATGCTGACCACTAACAACGCGACGCCGGTGTCAGTCGGTGCATCCTTCTTCTTCGCGGCGTCCGGCGGCGGCGTCCGCTGGGGTGTGGCCGCTGCGGTCATGATCCTGGCAACCCTGCCGCCCCTCGTTCTTGGCCTCCTGATGTACCGACAGATCGGCCGGTCGATGACCGCCGGCGCCGTCAAGGGCTGACCCAACCTTTACCGCTCGAGATTTCCGGGAAACGACCATGGCCGAGATCGAATTCAAGTCCGTTGCCAAGTCCTTCGGCAAGGTTGGCGTGATCGCCGGCCTCGACCTCAAGGTCGACGATGGCGAGTTTATCGTCTTCGTGGGGCCATCGGGCTGCGGCAAGTCCACCGCGCTCCGGATGATCGCCGGCCTTGAGGAAACGACATCGGGCGACATCCGCATCGGCGGCCGATCGGTGACCGGCCTTGCGCCCTCGGACCGCAACGTCGCCATGGTGTTTCAGAGCTATGCGCTCTATCCGCACATGACGGTGGCCGGCAACATCGGCTTCCCGCTGAAGATGGCCGGGCGGCCCGCCGCCGAGATCGCCGAGCGGGTCAAGGAAGCCGCCGACATTCTCGACCTCGGCCCCTATCTCGACCGCCGCCCCGCGCAACTCTCGGGCGGGCAGCGCCAGCGCGTCGCCTTGGGGCGGGCGATCGTCCGGCACCCCGAGGTCTTTCTGTTCGACGAGCCCCTGTCGAACCTCGATGCCGATCTCCGGGTGTCGATGCGCGGCGAGATCATGCAGCTTCGCGAGCGCATTCGCGCGACCATGATCTATGTGACGCACGACCAGACCGAAGCGATGACCATGGGGGACCGGATCGCCGTCTTCGCACCGCTCAAGGACGGTCATGGCCGAAACCTGATGCAGGTCGGAACGCCGGAGGAGCTCTACGAGCGGCCTGCCAATCTTTTCGTCGCCCGCTTCCTGGGTTCGCCGAAAATGAACATGATCGAGATTGCCGAAGGGCAGGCACCTGCCTTCGGGACCCTTGATCTCGGAGCGCGTCCGGCCGGTCACGCCGGCAGGCTGCTCCTGGGCGTCCGCCCGGAAGACATCCGCATCGCCGACGCCGGAGCGCCGGGGCTCGCCGGGCGCATAGGCCTGGTCGAGGCCCTCGGCGCCGAGTATTACGTCCACGTCGAGACGGTGGCCGGCGAACTGATCGCGCGCGTGATGGACAAGCGGCTTCGCCCCACGTCCGGCGACGCCGTTGCCCTGCAGCCGGCGCCCGGCGCGTTCCACCTGTTCGACGAGGCGACGGGTAGCCGCATCGCCTGATGCAGCGGCTACTCGGCTACGCCGACCGTGGCGGGGCGCCCGCGCAACATGCGCGTCAGCGTAGGTTCGCGCCAAAGGTAGGCGTGAGCGAGCGCCATGGCGATGTGTCCGAGCGTTAGCGCCAGCAGTGCCCAGCCGAGAAGGCCGTGCGCGGCATTGGCAGGCGCCATCAGCTCTGGAATGCGCTCGCCGCCACCGGCGAGCACTTCGATGCCGAACACCGACAGGCCCCTGCCGCTGCCATAGGCCCGGAGCACGGCGAGCATCGGCACCGCCAGCATCAACAGGTAGAGGGCGAGGTGCCCCAGGCGCGAGGCGAGGCCAAGAAAGCCGGTGGCATGGGGCGGCCGTTTGCCGAGGTTGACGAGCGCCCAGGCGCCGCGGATGACGACGGTGACCAGCAGCAGGAAGCCGATCGACATATGCCAGGACCAGAAGAAGCGGGTCACCGGCAGGTCGCGGTCGACGGCATGCAGAACGGCCGAGAGGAACTGCCAGGCAAACAGCGCCGCCATCAGCCAGTGAAGAGCTCGGCTGACCGCGCCATAGCCCTCGGGGTGGTCGAAGAGCGTCGATTGATCCTTGGTCAAGGCAGGTCTCCCGTCATACAGTGAGGTAGGGCGATCGTTTAGGTGATTATGCGTAGTCCGCCTGCGGCTTGCCAACCGCAAATTCGCTTCCGAAGCGGATCTCGGCGCCACCACCGGCTCAAAATTCCGTGACACGGGAACAAAGCGAGGGGGGCGGATCGGGCGAGACCCCAAGGTTGCCTCGGCCTCCGCCTTCCTCTAGTTTCGGAAAATGCCGGGGTTCAGCGCTACGATGAAGGGCGCCGCCGGTCGTGGCCGGTGGCTGGAGGATTGATGAAGCGCGTTTCCGACCTAAATCACCCCTTCTATAGGCCGCTTTGGCGCCGCGTTTTGCTCGTGGCGGTGACGGGGGCGTGGGCCTGCTACGAGAATTTCGTGATCAAGGATCCCATGTGGATGGTCCTGACCGCCGGCGTCTTCGTCTATGCTGCCTGGGTGTTCCTGATCAAATGGGTCGATCCGGTAGACAAGCCGCTGGAAATCTCCGACGGGCGCGCGTCCGGCGCCGCCGATGAGGATGCCGACAAGCGCTGACTTGCGATTCGTGCTAGGGGTTCCCACGTAGGAAGCGGCATTGCCGCCGCTTGCAGGAGCTCCCGATGACCGTCGAAACTTTTCCTGTCACCCGCACCGACGAGGAGTGGCGGAGCCTGCTCACTCCGGAGCAGTACCGCATCATGCGTGGCCACGGCACCGAGGCGCCGGGCAGTTGCGCGCTGCTTTACGAGAAGCGGCGTGGCGTGTTCCATTGCGCCGGTTGCGATACGCCGCTGTTTGCAGCGCACGACAAATTCGAGAGCGGCACCGGCTGGCCGAGCTTCAACGAGCCGGAGCCGGGCGGCGTCGAGACGTCGGTCGATCGCAGCCATTTCATGGTGCGGACCGAGGTGCATTGCGCTCACTGCGGCTCGCACCTCGGCCATGTGTTCGACGATGGGCCGCCGCCGTCCGGTCTGCGTTACTGCATCAACGGCGTCGCGCTGGTCTTCCGTCCGCAGGAGTGAGGATGGCGGCCGATGGCTGCCATCACTGCTCTACTTCTCAGCGTCGGTCTTACCTTTGGCAATCGCGGCGAGGATCAGCTCCGCCGCTTCACTGACGCCGCCCCAGCCGATCACCTTCACCCATTTGCCGGGTTCCAGATCCTTGTAGTGCTCGAAGAAGTGCTCGATCTGGTGAACCGTGATCTCGGGCAGGTCGTCGATCGTCTTGATCTTGGAGTAGCGGGTGGTCAGCTTGTTGGAGGGAACGGCGATGATCTTCTCGTCGTGGCCGCTCTCGTCCTGCATCTTGAGAACGCCGATCGGGCGGCAGTTCATGATGGCGCCCGGCACGATGGCGCGGGTGTTCACCACCATCACATCGATCGGGTCGCCGTCGTCCGACAGGGTGTGCGGAACGAAGCCGTAATTTCCGGGATAGTGCATCGCCGTGTAGAGGAAGCGGTCGACGTACATGGCGCCGGCTGCCTTGTCCATCTCGTACTTGATCGGCTCACCGCCGAGAGGCACTTCGATAATGACGTTGATGTCCTCGGGCGGATTGTTGCCGATAGGAACGGCGTCGATGCGCATGATTAATCCTTGAAAAGAAACAAAGTCGCGAGCACGTGTTTATCCGTAATGGTGGGGCGAAAGCAAGGCGGAGCGAGCGCGGGCGGGGTGGCGAACTGCCCGATTTTCAGCCTCTTCCGACCGGCGGCCAGGCATAGACGACGACCGGTACCAGACGGCCGGCGATCTCTTCGCTCGAGCCGACCACCTCCTGACCTCCAAGTCGCTCGTAGAAGCCGACCCCAACGGCATTGGCGGCGAGGACGCGAATGACGAGACCGTCGAGGTGCATGTCGGCAAGGGCCGCCCGTGCCTCCTCGAACAGCCGCCGTCCCAGGCCGACGCCGTGCATGTCGGGGTGAAGATAGAGCTCGTAGATTTCGCCCCGGAAGGGAAGGGCGCGCATGCGGCTCGGTCCCAGCGTCGCATAGCCGGCCACTCGCCCCTCGACCTTGACCACCAGCACGGCGACATTGCGAGCGATAGCCTTGGCCCACCAGTGGGGACCGCGCCGTTCGATCATCCGCTCGAGTTCGACGCCGTCGAGAATGCCCCGGTAGGCGTAGCGCCATGCGGCATCATGGACGGCCGCGATTTCCGCGGCATCCTCCACGGCGGCGCGCTGGACGTCGATCGAAAGGGTGCTCATGGAGGGAGCTTAACCCGGTTCCCCCCAAGAGCGGAAGGCAAAAAAGGGCGCACCGAGAACGCCGTTTATCGGCGTTCGCGACGGCCGGCCGCTCAGAACCAGTTGCCGATGCGGTCGAGAATGCTCTTGTCCGCTTCCGTCGGTGCGGCGGCCACGGCCGGGCACGGCGGAGTGCCGGGGGGAACCGCGACGCCGGGCATGGCGCAGACAGGCTGCGGCGCAGCCGAAGGCGCGATCGCGCCGGGCTGGCTCGCTCCGGACGGAGACGGTCGACCGGGCAGTGGGGGAATGGGTGCGGCGACCGTGGGCGCGGATACGACCGGACCGGGCGGCGCCGGCGAGGCAGGTGCTGCCAGGGCGCCGGGCGCCGTGGCCACGGGGGCGGTCGGCGGGGCGACGGGAGCCGCTTCGGTCTTGTCCCCGCCGGTCACGAAGGAGAACAGGCGGGAAATGGCGCCGGCCCGTTCCTGTTCGACGGGCTCGGTCATGGCCACGGCGTGAATCCGAGGACCGCGCGGATCGGCGATCGGCACCGGCGCGCCGGTCGGCGGCACGATCACCGGTCCCACCGTGATGCCCGCGTCCGGGTTGGGTTCGGCGCCGAGCAGGCGGGCGAGAGCACCCGGATTACGCTCGGCTTCGATGCGGGCGGCTTCGGCGTCGGCCTGCGCCTTTTCGGCATCGGCCTTGCGTTTCTCGGCGGCAAGCGCCACCTGAACGCGCTTGTCTTCCTCAGCCTTGCGGTCTTCCTCGAGCTTGGCGAACAGCACCTCGGCCTCGGCATAGTCCGACTTGGCCCTCGTCTGAAGCGAGGCAACGAGTTCCTTGGGCTGTCCCAGGTCGGCGGGACAGGCGGCGACCGTGTCGAGCGGCTGGGCCGGATTGGCGTTGAACACGTACTTGCGACCGCAGACGTCCACCTTCGGCTCCATACGGGTCATCTCGAAGGTGTCGTAGCCCTCCTTCAGCATCTTCCAGAAGGCCATGTTGGGGTCGTTCCAGTGCTTGGCCATGTTCTTGCCGTTGAGGCGGAAAGGGAAGGCTTGCAGCTGGAACGCCTTCTGGCCGCCGCGGAAGGCTTCGCGCGCCAGGGCGTAGATTTCCTGGATCTGCTGGTCGGTCATGGCGTAGCAGCCGCGCGACGAGCAGGAGCCGTGCACCATCAGCGCCGAACCGGTGCGGCCGTTGGCCCGGTCATAGGCATTGGGGAAGCCGGTGTTGAAGGCGAGATACCAGTCCGACTTGGGATTCATCAAGCCGGGCGAAATGGCGTAGAAGCCTTCCGGCGCCTGCCTGTCGCCTTCCCTGACCTTTGGCCCGAGATCGCCCGACCAGCGGCAGATGTCGTAGCTCTTGAGCAGGTCGTAGCGCCCGCTCGCATTCATTTTCCAGACTTCGAACTTGTTCTCCTCCTTGAAGATGCGCATCAGCACCGGGGAGGAGAGTTTCATGTTGAGCTTCTTCATGAGCTCAAGCGTCTTCGCCGACACCGGGCGCTGGTCCTTGGGGCCATAGCCGTAGCCGATCTCGTCGGCCTGGCAGGCGGCCAGAAGCGCGGCGAGACCGAGGGCGACCGCAAGTCGCGCAAGGCGGCCGGCGATGGAAATGCCTGGAGAGGGCTGGTTCGGGCGGAACGAGGTCATGCTCTCCGTTTCACTCATGGTCACCGCGGCACCTTCCGGGTCCTGGCGGGGGCTGTCTGGCCGTCCCCCCGGGCGCCGGACAGCATATCATGGAGCGATCCTCGACGGTCAGGGTTACCGAATGGTTACCACCGCATCAAGGCCGAACCGGT
Organism: Pleomorphomonas sp. T1.2MG-36; assembly: GCF_950100655.1. Lineage (NCBI taxonomy): Bacteria > Pseudomonadati > Pseudomonadota > Alphaproteobacteria > Hyphomicrobiales > Pleomorphomonadaceae > Pleomorphomonas > Pleomorphomonas sp. T1.2MG-36. The sequence goes on along the minus strand of NZ_CATNLY010000034.1, from coordinate 184,230 downwards.
GCGCCGGAGACCGGCGCATCCGTTCATCGAGGCCGCCGGCTTCTCATTTCCAATGGAAACATGAGAAATTCATGGCAAGGCGACCGGAAAAATGCAGGGCGGTCCGGCCTCAGACCTTGAGGTCGCGGCCGATCGCCAGGAACTTGCGGCGCCGATCGGCGCGGATGTCGTCGCGACTCTTGCCGTCGAAGGTGGCAAATGCCGCCTCGACAACGCCGCCGACGGCCTCGATCACCTGGTTCGGCGCACGATGGGCGCCACCGACGGGCTCGTCGATGATGCCGTCGATGATGCCGTAGCGAACGAGATCCTGGGCGGTGATGCGCATGTTCATCGCCGCGTCCTGGGCCTTGGCCGAATCCTTCCACAAAATGGAGGCCGCGCCCTCGGGCGAGATCACCGAGTAGATGGAGTGCTCGAGCATGAAGACGCGGTTGGCGGTGGCGATGGCAATGGCGCCGCCGGAGCCGCCTTCGCCGATGACCACCGAGACGATCGGCACGCCCAAGCGGAGGCAGGCCTGCGTCGAACGGGCGATGGCTTCGGCCTGGCCGCGTTCCTCGGCGCCGATGCCGGGATAGGCGCCAGCGGTGTCGACAAGCGAGATCACCGGCAGATTGAAGCGGTCGGCCAGTTCCATGATGCGGATGGCCTTGCGGTAGCCCTCCGGACGCGCCATGCCGAAATTATGGCGGATGCGCGTCTGGGTGTCGTGGCCCTTCTCCTGACCGATGACGGCCACCGGACGGCCACGGAAACTGCCGAGGCCGGCCAGGATCGCTGCGTCTTCGCCAAAGTTGCGGTCGCCGGCGAGCGGCGTCCAGTCGGAGATCAACCGTTCGATGTAGTGGGCGGCATGCGGCCGGTCGGGATGGCGTGCGACTTGCGCCTTCTGCCAAGGCGTGAGGCGAGCGTAGATGTCGGCCAGCGCCTGGGCGGCGCTCGTCTCGAGTTTGGCGATGTCGTCGTCGATGGGAAGGGCGGCTCCGCCGTCGGCCAGGGCTTTCAGCTCCTGAACCTTGCCCTCAAGGTCGGCGATGGGTTTCTCAAAGTCGAGATAGCTTCTCATCCGGCTCTCTTCATGGTGCCCCGGCCGCCGTCTTAATCCCGAGGGACAACCAAAGGTGCGGCGACCGCGCACACTTGGCTTCCGATCGACGCCTTGTCAACGCCAATCGCCGCAAATGCCGGCAATTCTGTGATCATCTCCGTGCCATTACCAAGGCGATTATCGCTCGGACAGTGGGTGATGATCGGCGACAAGCGCGGCGAGACGGTGCTCGAGAACGTGCGTGTAGATCTCGGTCGTGCCGATGTCGGCGTGGCCGAGCAATTCCTGGACGATGCGAAGGTCGGCTCCGTTCTGGAGCAGATGGCTGGCGAAGGCATGTCGCAGGACGTGCGGCGACACCTTGTCGGGCGATATGCCCAGCCGAGCGGCGGCGTCCTTGAGGTCGCGGGCGAAACTCTGGCGCGTCACGTGGCCGGTTTCGGAGTTGGCCGGAAACAGGAAGGGGCTACCGGCGTGCCGGCCGCTTGCCTTGAGGAGGCTGCGATAGGCGATGACGGCGGCGCGGGCGGTGTCGCCGATCGGCACCAGCCGGTCCTTGGAGCCTTTGCCGCGCACGGTCATGGCGGCCGTGCCCTCGCGGATGGCGCCGGCCGGCAGGCCGACGAGCTCGGAGACGCGCAGGCCGGACGCATAGAGCGTTTCCAGCATGGCCCAGAAGCGGGTACGGCGCAGCGCTTCGGCCCGATCCTCGACGGGCTCGGCGGCCGTGGCGGCGGTCGCGTCCATCAGTCGGCCGACGTCCTCGACGGAAAGTACCTTGGGCAGCGGACGGCGGGTACGGGGGCGGTCGACCCGCGCGGTGGGGTCGTCGGCGCGTCGTCCCTCCGTGTAGAGGAACTTGTGCAACTGGCGGACGGCGGACAGGCGGCGGGCCTGCGTGGCGGCGGCGTAGCCCTCCGCGGCGAGCCCGGCGACGAAATCCTCGACATCGTCCGTCGCCGCGTCGAGGAGGCCGCGCCCCCGACCGGCAAGAAAACCGATGTAGAGATCGAGGTCGGCGCGGTAGGCGGCGAGCGTGTTGTCGGAGGCGGCATTCTCGATGCTTGCCGCCTCGAGATAGGTCTCGACCAGCGTGGCGTCACTGACGCTCATGGGGCGTTGGCCGGTGGGCCGGCAGGGTCGATCTCGACCGATCCGGTCGTGGCCGGATCCGGCATGGGGGCGGCTGGCGGCGGCGACAGGGGGCGGGCGCCCGAGAGTACCGAAGCATCGATCGGGACGGTAAAGGTGCGCGGCTCCGGCGTGACCAGATAGGCCAGCGCCAGCACGGCGGCCATGGCGATGGCGGCCAGAACGAAGAGAAAGCCGAGAAAGCGTGTGACGGTTGGCATGGTTCCACTCGCGGGTGTGGTCCGGCGAGGCCGCTCGGCAGCGCTAACAGCTTGACAGATGCGCCGCCCCAACCCATGAGACTTCTCATGACCGACGTCAAGACCAGCCGCAGCCGCGATCACGACGCCGCCCATCGGCGCGCCAGTGCCAATGCGCGTATCGTCGAACTGCTCGGCGGCCGCTCGGTGGTGCTGGTGGGCATGATGGGGGCTGGCAAGACGTCGGTGGGCAAACGCCTCGCCGGCCGGCTCGGCCTCACCTTCATCGACGCCGACACGGCGATCGAGGAGGCGGCCAAGAAGACGGTGTCCGAGATCTTCGCCGAGCATGGCGAGGACTACTTTCGCCAGGGCGAACGGCGGGTGATCGCCCGCCTGTTGCGCGAGCCGGGCCATATCATCGCTACCGGCGGCGGCGCCTTCATGAACGCTGAGACGCGGGCGGCGATCCGGAGCGCGGGCATATCGATCTGGCTCAGGGCCGACTGGGAGCTGCTCTACGAGCGGGTGCGCCGCCGGCCGACGCGGCCGCTTCTTCAGACGGCCGATCCCGAGGGCACGCTGAGGGCTCTCGTCGAGGCACGTTATCCGGTCTATGCCGAGGCGGATCTGGTCGTCCAGTCGGTCGACGTGCCGCATGAGGCGATGGTCGACGCGGTGGTTGCCGCGCTGGAAGCCTGGCTCATGGAAGACGCTGGACCTGAACGAGAGGCGCCGTGACGGCGCCGGGGCCGAAAAAGGGCGGGGGGACGATATGACGACTGAAGGGGAAACGGACGGCATCGTCAAGGTGCCCGTGTCGCTCGGCGAGCGGTCCTACGACATCCTGATCGGCGAGGGGCTTGTCGCCGACGCCGGCAAGTGGTTCCGTGCCGTGCTGCCGAAGGCGCGCGCCTGCATCATCACCGATTCCAACGTCTCGGGCCGGCATCTCGTCGCGTTCGAGAAGTCGTTGCGACGGGCCGGCGTCACGGCCAGCGCCGTCGTCATTCCGGCGGGCGAAGCCTCCAAATGCTTCGACGTGTTCGAGCAGGTGGTCGACCAGGTGGTTGGCGGCCGCTATGAGCGCGGCGACGCGGTGGTGGCCCTGGGCGGTGGCGTGGTCGGCGACCTCGCCGGCTTCGTGGCCGGCGTCGTCCGGCGCGGCATGCGTTTCGTGCAGGTGCCGACGACGCTTCTTTCGCAGGTGGATTCGTCGGTGGGCGGCAAGACCGGCATCAACAGCCGCCATGGCAAGAACCTCGTCGGCGTGTTTCATCAGCCCGATCTGGTGATGGCCGACACCAGCGTGCTCGACACGCTGCCCGAGCGCGAGTTCCGCGCCGGCTATGCCGAGGTGGTCAAATACGGCCTGATCGACAATGCCGCCTTCTTCGCCTCGCTGGAGAAGACCTGGCGCGACGTGTTCGCCGGCGGGCCCGCGCGGATCGAGGCGATCGCCGTTTCCTGCCGTTCCAAGGCGGCCATCGTCGCCCGCGACGAACGCGAGACCGGTGACCGCGCGCTGCTCAACCTCGGCCATACCTTCGGTCACGCCATCGAGACGGCGGCCGGCTACAACGGCACCGTGGTGCATGGCGAGGCGGTGTCGCTGGGCATGGTGCTCGCCCATGACTTCTCCGTACGCCTCAACCAGATGTCGGCGGACGACGCCGGACGGATCCGCGCCCACCTTGCCGAGGTCGGGCTTCCGACCAAGCTCTCCGACATTCCCGGCGGGGCGCCATCGGTCTCCACCTTCATGGAGCTGATCGGCCAGGACAAGAAGGTGCAGAACGGCGCCCTGACCTTCATCCTGAGCCGGGGCATCGGCGAGGCCTTCATTGCCAAGGACGTGCCGGCCGAAGCCGTGCGCGGCTTCCTCACCGACAAGCTCAGCGAAGGACAGGCCTGATGGGCGGACGGGGCGGGGCGCTGGCCGATCTCGTGTTAGCCGGCGTGCCGGTCGCCCTGTTCGTCGTCATCACCGTGATCCTGTCGGCGGCCGGGTCGGCCTTGCTCGCCTCCAACCGCACCAAGCTGCATCACATGGAGCGGCTTGGCGACCGCCGCATCAAGCGCCTCGTCGAGCTGACCGCCGAGCGGGCGCGGGCGGTGTCGGCCATCCGTCTGGCGCGCCAGGTGTCGACGGTGGCGCTGACCATCTTCGCGACGCGGGCGGTGCTGTCCCTCGAGACCGATCCCGTGCGCCTTGCCGTCTGGGCGGTCGGCGGCGTCATTCTTGCCATCCTGCTCGACGCCGTGCCGCGCGTGATTGTGTCGCTGAGGCCGGAACGATCGGCCTTCGTTCTCCTGTCGGCGATCGAGATTCCGGCCCGTCTGCTGGGGCCGCTGATTGCCGGCATCGAGAAAGCGGTGATCGCCCCCCTGAGGCTGGTCAGCAAGGCGCCGCGCGAGGCGGCCTGGACGGCGCATGAGGAAATTCGCGAGGCGGTCGACCTGCTGCATCGCGAGGGCGGCGTGGTCAAGGACGATCGCGACATGGTCGGCGGCGTGCTCGACCTCAGCGAGCTACCGCTGTCCGACATCATGGTGCATCGCACCAAGATGCGTACCTTCGACATCGACATGCCGGTCGGCGATCTCCTGAAGGCGTTGATCTCAAGCCCGTTCACGCGCCACCCCTTGTGGCGTGACGAGCCGGACAACATCGTCGGCGTCCTGCACTCCAAGGAGCTGATGCGCGCCATCGACCGCGCCGACGGCGATCCCGCCAAGGTTTGCGTCGAGACGCTGATGACGCCGCCCTGGTTCGTGCCCGACACGACGTTGGCCGCCGACCAGCTCAGGGCGTTTCTCAAGCGCAAGGTCCATCTCGCGCTGGTCGTCGACGAGTATGGCGAAGTGCAGGGTCTCGTCACCCTCGAGGATATTCTCGAGGAGATCGTCGGCGAGATCGCCGACGAGCAGGACGTGGTGGTGCAAGGCGTCCGTCCGTATCCCGACGGTTCGGCCTCGGTGGACGGGGCGGTGCCGATCCGCGACCTCAATCGCATGATGGACTGGCGTCTGCCCGACGACGAGGCGACCACCATTGCCGGTCTCGTCATTCACGAGGCGCGGATGATCCCCGACCCCGGCCAGTCCTTCACCTTTCACGGTTTCCGCTTCCGCGTGCTCAGGCGACAGCGGAACCGCATCACGGCGCTGAAGGTCGGACCGGTTGACGACGCGTTCCGCGCCTGAAATCACTCTCCGGGTGCGCGAGCGGTGACGGACAGGGCGTGCAGGCCGGTGTCGAACTCCGCCTTCAGCGCATCCATGACGAGACGCTGGCGGGCGAGGCGGCTCTTGCCCTCGAAAGCCGCCGATACCACCTCTACGACGAAATGGGTCTCGCCGCCCTCGCGCCAGCCGCCATGTCCGCGGTGGCGCTCGCTGTCGTCGATCACGTTCACATAGGACGGCGACAGCTCGGCGAGGAGCGCCGCCTCGATGCGGTTCTTGCGGGCGGAAACGGGCGGGGTCGTCGAAGTCATCGGGCATCCTCGGCGGTTGGCGCGGGCGAAGCAATCTGGCATCTGGCGACCATGCGAGGCGATTGTCAACGCCTTGCCGGCACGCTTTCGAGTGCCCATAATCGGCGGATCATGGATTCCTATTCCAAGCTCTTCGACAAACTCCGGATCAAGCCGGACAAGGAAAGCGTCGCTCGCGACCAGTTCCCGCCTTGCGATTGGGACGGGTGCGAGAGCGCTGGCGCCTATCGCGCGCCGAAAGGCCGGGGTCGCGAGGGGCAGTATCATCACTTCTGCCTGGAGCATGTGCAGCTCTACAACAAGTCCTACAACTACTTCTCGGGCATGGGAGACGACGATGTCATCGCCTTCCAGAAGGACGCGCTGACCGGCCATCGCCCGACCTGGACGGTATCGGTCAACCGCTGGGGGCAGACCGACCCCAACGCCGGCCATCACGGACGGCCTGCCGAGCCGACCTACAACGATCCGTTCGGCGTGTTCCACGGGTCGCGGTCGGGCGGCATGCGGGCCGAGCCCGAGGAGCCGCGCCGGCGCGTGTCGCCGATGACACAGCGCGCCTTCGAAACGTTGCACCTTGAGGTTGGCGTCTCGAAGGAGGAGATCAAGGCGCAGTACAAGGTCATGGTCAAACGCCACCATCCCGACGCCAACGGCGGCGATCGGTCCTCAGAGGAACGGTTGCGGGAGATCATCCAAGCCTATAATTACTTGAAGACTGCCGGTTTCTGTTGATCGGCCGCATTTTCCCGATTCGACGGAGCGACTTTTTCCTCCGCTTGGTCGCTCCAGGAGGTCTTATGGCTCAGCAGACGTATGACGCGCCGCTGCCCGATATCCGGGTCTCGGTCCGCGAGGTGTTCGGTATCGACACCGATATCGAAGTGCCCGCCTATTCCAAGGCTGACGAACACGTTCCCGATCTCGATACGGACTACCTGTTCGATCGTGCCACCACTCTCGCGATCCTGGCCGGCTTCGCGCACAATCGCCGCGTCATGGTGTCGGGCTATCACGGCACTGGCAAATCGACGCATATCGAACAGGTGGCCGCCCGGCTCAACTGGCCGCTGGTGCGCGTCAACCTCGACAGCCACATCAGCCGCATCGACCTCGTCGGCAAGGACGCCATCGTGCTGCGCGATGGCAAGCAGATCACCGAGTTCCGCGACGGCATCCTGCCCTGGGCGCTGCAGAACAACGTGGCGCTGGTGTTCGACGAATATGATGCCGGCCGTCCCGACGTGATGTTCGTCATCCAGCGCGTGCTGGAGGTGGCCGGCAAGCTGACGCTGCTCGACCAGAACCGCGTCATCCGCCCGCATCCGGCCTTCCGCCTGTTTGCGACGGCCAACACCATCGGCCTCGGCGACACGTCCGGCCTCTACCACGGCACGCAGCAGATCAATCAGGGCCAGATGGACCGCTGGTCGATCGTCACCACGCTCAACTATCTGCCGCACGACCACGAGGTCGGCATCATCGCCGCCAAGGCCAAGTCGTTCACCGGTCCGGAAGGCCGCGACACGCTGTCGAAGATGGTGCGCGTCGCCGACATGACGCGCTCGGCCTTCGTCAACGGCGACATATCCACGGTGATGAGCCCGCGTACGGTGCTGACCTGGGCCGAGAACGCCTCGATCTTCGGCGACGTCGGCTTTGCCTTCCGTCTCACCTTCCTCAACAAGTGCGACGAGACCGAGCGGGTGCAGGTCGCCGAGTTCTACCAGCGTTGCTTCGGCAAGGAATTGCCGGAGAGCGCCGCGAACATGGTGCTCACCTGAGGCGACGATGGCCAGCGAGCGGAGCTACAGCGGCAGCTGCCAGTGCGGCAACATCAGGTTCTCGGCCGAACTCGTGCTCGGCGAACTGGTGGCCTGCAACTGCTCCCGCTGCCGCCGCGTTGGCCACCTTCTCGCCTATCTGCCGGAAAGCGATTTCCGGGTGACGATCGGCGAGGCCGGCGTCTCCGAATATCGCTTCCACACCGGACGGATCGCCCATCGCTTCTGTCCGGTGTGCGGCATCCAGCCCTATGCCACCGGTACCGCGCCTGACGGTACGCCGTCCATCGCCGTCAATGCCCGCTGTCTCGACGGGGTCGATCTCGACACTCTGCCGATCAAGCGGTGCGACGGAGCTTCCTACTAGGGAACGGAGCATCGTGTCCTCCTCCAACCAGGCCAAAGGCAAGGAAATCGCCATCGAGCCGCTCAAGAAGGCGGTGACGACGGCGATGCGGGCGATTTCGGGCGACGGCGAGCTGGAAGTGGTGTTCGCCGCCGACCGGCCGTCGCTCAACGGCCACAAGGCGCGCGTGCCCGATCCGCCGCGTCGGCCGTCCGCCTTCGACGTTGCCGTCACCCGTGGCGCCGGCGATGCGCTGGCCCTGCGCCTTGCCTGTCACAACGAGACGGTGCATCGCACCTTCGTGCCGGAGGGACCGCGCGCCAAGGCGGTGTTCGACGCCATGGAGCAGGCGCGGTGCGAGGCGCTCGGCGCCCGCGTCATGCCCGGCGTCGCCGGCAATCTCGCCGCCATGCTCGAGGAGCGCTACCTCCGCGCCAATCTCCAGCACATCGAGAACCGCGACGATGCGCCGCTGTCCGAGGCGGTGGCATTGATGGTGCGCGAGAAGCTGACCGGCGCGCCGCCGCCGAAAAGCGCCCAGGCGCTGATGGACGCTTGGCGAGACTTCATCGAAGAACGCGCCGGTGACGACCTCGCCGACCTCGCCGATGCCATGTCCAGCCAGCAGGCCTTCGCCCGCGCGACGCGCAATCTTCTCGTCAACCTCGAAATGGGCGACGAGCTGGGCAGCGACCCCGATCAGGACGACAACCAGGACGGCGAGCAGCAGGAGGCCGAAGACAGCGAGGCGTCCGCCGAGCCCGCCGACGACGCCGATGCCGACCAGACGGCGGCTCGCGAGCGCGAGGTCGCCGGCGAGGATCAGGAGTCCTCGGAGGGCGACTCCGAATCGGAGATGTCCGACGATCCCGGCGACTTCGATGAGGAAGACGATTCAAGCGACCCCGGCGAGGCCAAGCGTCCGGAACTGCCGTTCACCAACCAGCCGCCGGTCAGCGACTACAAGGTGTTCACCACCAAGTTCGATGAGGTGACACGGCCGGAAGACGTCTGCGACGGTGCCGAACTGGACCGTCTGCGCGGCCTTCTCGACAAGCAGCTCGCCAATTTCGCCGGCGTGGTGGCGCGGCTCGCCAACCGCTTGCAACGTCGCCTGATGGCGCAGCAGAACCGTGCCTGGGACTTCGACATCGAGGAGGGCATCCTCGATACGGCGCGCATCACCCGCGTCGTCACCGACCCGCTGGCGCCGCTCGCCTTCAAGATGGAGCGCGACACCGACTTCCGAGACACGGTGGTGACGCTTCTCATCGACAATTCCGGTTCGATGCGCGGCCGGCCGATCACCGTGGCAGCCGCCTGCGCCGACATCCTCGCCCGCACGCTGGAGCGGTGCGGCGTCAAGGTGGAAATCCTCGGCTTCACCACCAAGGCCTGGAAGGGTGGGCAGGCACGCGAGACCTGGCTTGCCGCCGGCAAACCGGCCGGTCCCGGCCGCCTCAACGATCTGCGTCATATCGTCTACAAGCCGGCCGATGCCCCGTGGCGGCGGGCGCGGCGCAACCTCGGCCTGATGATGCGCGAGGGGCTTCTCAAGGAGAACATCGACGGCGAGGCACTCGATTGGGCGCACCAGCGCCTGCTCGCCCGTTCGGAGAACCGTCGCATCCTGATGATGATCTCCGACGGTGCGCCGGTCGACGACTCGACGCTATCGGTCAACCCTGGCAACTACCTTGAGCGCCACCTGCGCTACGTCATCGAGGAGATCGAGGAGCGTTCGCCGGTGGAGCTGATCGCCATCGGCATCGGTCACGACGTGACGCGTTTCTACAAACGCGCGGTGACCATCGTCGACGTCGAGGAACTGGCCGGTGCGATGACCGACCAACTGGCGGAACTGTTCGAAGAGCAGCCGACCCAGAAGGCGATCCGGGCGGGCAACAAGCCGAGGCCCAGGCGCGTCTCGACGCTGGGGCTTTCATGACGGGCGGGCGGGCGCTTCTCTCCGCCGTGCTTGCCCTGTCCCTACTGGCGATCGACGCCTCCGCAGCAGACATTGCGGCGCGCATCACCGCGCGGCAGCTGCCCGGCTTTGCCGTGAGCGATCCGTCGCGGGTTCGCTTTGGCCGTCTCGACTATGTCGGCGGCTTTGAGGTCCGCGCCGACCGGCGGGAAGTCGGCGGCCTGTCCGGGCTGGTGATCGGCGATGGCGGCCGGCGCTTTCTTTCGCTCAGCGACGATGGCCTGATGGTCAAGGCGCAGATTGAGCGCGACGCGCGCGGGCGGCCGGTCGGGTTGTCGTCGGCGGTGGTCCGGCGTCTGCGGACGTCCAAGGGTGTGCTGTCGCGCGACAAGGCCCAGTCCGACACGGAGTCGCTCGACGTTTACGTCGGCGATGGTGGCCGGTCATTCGGTGTCGTGTCCTTCGAGGGGCGGCCGACGGTGATGGTCGGGCCAATGGATGCCGACGGTTTCGTCGGGCCGATGACGGCCATCGATCTGCCGAAGGAAACTCGGCTGCTCCAGGCCAACCGTGGTCTCGAGTCGGTGGCCGCGTTGCCGGCCGGCAACGGTCTCGGCGGGCGCTTCATCATCCTGGCCGAAGAGGCCGAGCGGGGTGCCAAGACCGACAATCAGCCCGGCTGGGTGGTGGGAGGCAAGTCTCCCTATTCCTTCCGTGTCCGCCGCACCGACGGCTACGACCTTACCGATGCCAAGGTCGGCCCGGACGGGCGTCTCTATGTTCTCGAACGAAGCTTTTCCTTTCTGACGGGGATCCGCTGCCGCATTCGCGTCTTCTCCCTCTCCGACATCCGGCCAGGGGCCGTGATTGATGGCGAGACGCTGCTCGAAGCGAGCATGTCGGAGGAGATCGACAACATGGAGGGGCTGGCAGTCTGGAGGACCGCGGGGGGCGAAACCCGGATATCCCTGATCTCCGACGACAACCGCGCTTTCTTGCAGCGGACGCTCTACCTAGAGTTCCGCCTCGGTAGCCCATGAGCGATCGTCGTCTTCCTTCAGCCCTCTCTGCCGCCGTAGCCGAGCGCGTCCGGCCGGAGCGGCTTGGAGCGGCGGCGGCGCGGTTGTCGGCCGGCTATCGCGCCAATCTGTCCTCCCGCCACGCCGTCCCCGATGCCGCCGGCGTCGCCGCCTACGCGGCGAGCCGCATGCCCGCCACCTATGCGGCGGTAGCGGCCGCGCTCGACCGTCTTGCGGCTGCGCGGCCGGATTTGTCGCCCTTGAGAGTACTCGACCTGGGCGCCGGTCCGGGTACGGCGAGCTGGGCGGTGGCGGCGTTGTGGCCGGCGGTTGCATCGCTGACCATGGTGGAGGCCAGCGCCGATTTTCGGGCGCTTGCGTCCGATCTGGCGCGCGCAGGCCCTCCGGTGCTCAACGCTGCCGATATTCGCGGCGGCGATATCGCGCAGCCGTCGGGTCTGCCGGACGGATCCTTCGATCTCGCGATCATCGCCTATGCGCTGACCGAACTCGATCTCGCGGCCGCCGAGCGGCTTGTTGGCGGCCTGGTCGGCCGGGCAGGCCGTATCGTCATCGTCGAACCGGGGACGCCGCGCGATTATGGGCGGCTGATGGCCGTGCGGCAGGCGGCGCTGGCCGCCGGGGCCCGCATCCTTGCACCCTGTCCGCACGCGGGCGCCTGTCCTCTGCCGGCGGACGATTGGTGCCATGCGTCGGTACGCGTCGAGCGGAGCCGCGCCCACATGCGTCTCAAGGGCGGAACGGTGCCTTTCGAGGACGAGCGCTACGCCTATCTGGTGCTGGAGTCGCCGTCGTTGACCGATCACGCCAACGAGAGCGGCGGCCGCATCCTGCGCCCGCCGCGTGCTTCCAAGCATGAGATCGTCTTCAGCCTCTGCCGCGCCGACGGCACGATGGGCGAGACCGGGATCGCCAGCCGCGACCGGAGTGCCTTCAAGGCGGCCGGCAAGCTCGGCTGGGGCGACTTCCTTCCCGACGACCTTTCGAGCTGACTGGTCAGCTGCGGATCGTCTGATAGGGCTTCACCCAGTTCATCAGGCTGGCGTAGGGCAGGAGCGACGCGATCGCCACCAGCATCTTCACCGAGAAGTCGCCGAGCGCCCAGGTGGTCCATGGCAGGCCAGAACCGGCAAAGGCGATGGAGAAGAAGATCGCGGTATCCAGCGCCGAGCCGATCGAGGAAGATACCAGCGGCGCCCGCCACCAGGAACCGGTCCGCAGCCGATTGAACAGCGTCACGTCGAGAAGCTGGGCGCAGAGAAAGGCCGTTCCCGAGGCGAGCGCGATGCGCGGCTCGGACAGCCAGACCGACAGCAGCACGGCGATGGCGAAGCCGACGTAGACGACGCGGCGAGTCTTCACCGGCCCAAACCAACGGTTGGTGAGGTCGGTCACCAGGAAGGCGAACGGGTAGGTAAAGGCGCCCCATGTGAGCAGGTCGCCAAGCCCGAAGGGCGTGAAGGGATATTGAACGAGGATATTGGATGCGACGACGGTAGCGACCATCGCCAACACCGAAGGGGTGAGGCGTCTATCGAACATTCCAGAAGGTCTCCGGCAGAACAGACCAGGCTTTTGGAGCTATGAAACGAAACCAGACCGCGAGGTCGCGATTTCGCATGTCGTGTACCATTTCCGGCACACATAAATAAAGCCGCGACGCCGTTTTCAGGCGTCGCGGCTGAATTTGAACTGCTCTGCCCGAAACTCAGGCGGCAGCGACCTCGGCGGCCTTCTTGGCGATCTGCTTCTTGATCAGCCGGGCGCGCGTCGACAGCTCGTCGTCGCTCGCCTTGGCGAGGTAGGCATCAAGACCGCCGCGATGCTCGACCGAACGCAGGGCGTTGGCGGAGATGCGCAGGCGCACCGACTGACCGAGCGTATCGGACAGGAGCGTCACAGCCAGGAGATTCGGCAGAAAACGCCGCTTGGTCCTGTTGTTGGCGTGGCTGACGTTATTACCCGTCAGAACGGCCTTGCCGGTAAGTTCGCAGCGCCGGGCCATCGGGATACCCTCTTTTTCTGTTGGCGCGGGATCGAGGCCTTGCGGCCGCTCCTCGCGATGAAATAAGCCAAGGCGCCGCTTGCATCTGCCGACGGCGCCGTTTCAAGTCGCGTTCCTATAGTCGGTCGGCATTGGCCCCGTCAACCCCGGAAGCGAGCGGAAGCCGGCAAAAATGCCGTTGGGCGCCGGGAGGGCTCGGCGGATGTCTGCCGAAATTCCCAAGGTTGGAACAACGAGGCTTTCGTCGCGTTAACCATCCGGTTACCATGACAGTCGATCATTCGGCGGACGGTGATCGGCCGAAGGGTTGCCGGTCTTCCCGCCGGCAGGTGCGTCGCCCGCCGGAATGTTCTTCCAGACGTCGTTCCGGCCGCTTGGTGGCGGCCGAGGGTGAGGACGGCTTGCCGTCCGCAAACGGAGGTTCCGTGGTGGTTCGTGTCGAAACTCTCCCGCGTCGTTTGAAAGGCGCCATGGCCGCAGCGGCCTTTGTCGCAGCGCTGTCCGCCGTGCCGCCTTCCGGTGCGGCCGCCGCGCGCGAGGGCGAGGTGCAGGCGCTCTATTCCGCCTCTTTCATGGGCATCGGCATTGCCAAGGGATCGCTGTCGATCAAGGTGGATCGAGGCGCCTATGCCGCCAAGCTTCATATTTCGACCGCCGGTCTTGCCCGAATCGTGAGCTCGGAAGAGAGCTACATCGACGCCAAGGGCTACGTCGGCCGGTCGCTGGTGCCGTCCACCTACGAGTTGATGAGCCGGGGTGACACGGTGACGCAGGTCTCGATGGCGCTCGGTGGCGGCAATGTCCGCAGCCTCAAGGCCATACCCGAACTCATAGAGCGCGAGGACAGGGTGCCTGTGACGTCGGCGTCCAAGCGCCGCGTCGTCGACCCGCTGTCGGCGGCGATCCTGCCGGTCACCCGCGACGACAAGGATGTCTGCGACCGTACGCTGCCGATCTTCGATGGCTGGACGCGCTACGACATCAAGCTCAGCTACACCAGCACCGACCCCGTCGACATCCCCGGCTACAAGGGCGACGCTGTCCATTGCTCGGCGAGATGGGTGCCGGTGGCCGGTCACCGCGAGGGCACCAAATCCACCGAGTACATGCGCGACAATCGCGACCTCGACGTCTGGTTTGTTCCGATGGCCGAGGGGCGGGTGATGGTGCCGAGCAAGATTTCGGTCAAGACGATGCGGGGCATGCTTCTGGTGGTCGCGACCCAGTTCGGCGAAAACGCCAAGCTCGGCAAGGTGGAACAGGCATCCAACTGAACGGCGGAAATCCCGCACGATGAAAAAGAAGCGCCTTCCGGGGCGCTTTTTTGTTGCCGGTCCTCATGGGGACGGGTACCGGTCGTCTCAATTCGAGACAGATACGTTAACGCTTCGGTGACCGGCGCGCGCGATAAGGTCGGCGGCGGCTGGACATCTAGTGGGTCCGGTTGAAGCGAGCGGAATATCTGGTGAGAGCAAACCGAGAACATCGGCCTGTCAGCGATTCGCCCCACCTTCGTTCCCGCTCCGTTGAAATGATTAACGCAGTTGCCGTTCTACTTTCAGTCTTCAGTATAAATTGTTAACCATGATCCCGCTTTCGAGTCTTGTGCGTGATCTGGTCTTGACATCGATTCTGGCTGAGAATCGAACGACTCGGGGTCCCGAGTCTCCGGATTCAACATAGCGCGGCAAAGACTCTGGTATCCGCCATATCTTGTAGGGAACGAATGCGGAATCTCTTTGAAATTGCGATTCGTCCCGTTTCTGTTCTCGTTTGATTCCTTTTGTAGGGCGATTGCCTTGCTTCCGCCGGTTTTCTCTGGCCTCTCGGCCTGACTTTCGTATAGGGAAAGTCACGGCCTCATCGCGCAATCGAACGGGACCTCATGAATATCGTCCGAGCGGCTCCCATGTTCTCGCCCGCCCGTGCCCGGGCTGTGACGGCGGTGCTGGGGCCGACCAACACCGGCAAGACCCATCTCGCCATCGAGAAGATGCTGAGCCATGGCTCGGGCGCCATCGGCTTGCCGTTGCGTCTTCTCGCGCGCGAGGTCTATGGCCGGATCGTCGCCCGCGTCGGGGCTGGCGCGGTGGCGCTGGTCACTGGCGAGGAGAAGATCGTGCCGCGCGACGCCCGCTACTGGGTGGCGACGGTGGAGGCGATGCCGCGCGATCTCGACGTGGCCTTTGTGGCCATCGACGAGGTACAGCTCGCCGGCGACATCGAACGCGGCCACGTCTTCACCGACCGCCTGCTCAACGTGCGCGGCCGGCAGGAGACCATGCTGCTCGGCTCGGCCACGGCGCGGCCTCTGATCGAACGCCTCTTGCCGGGAGTCGCCGTCACCTCGCGGCCGCGCCTCAGCCATCTCGCCTATACGGGTGCGAAGAAGATCACCCGTCTGCCGCCCCGGTCGGCCATCGTCGCTTTCTCGTCCGAAGAGGTCTACGCCGTTGCCGAACTGATCCGCCGCCAGAGGGGCGGCGCGGCGGTGGTGATGGGCGCGCTGTCCCCCCGCACCCGCAACGCGCAGGTGGCCCTGTTCCAGAACGGCGAGGTCGACTTTCTGGTGGCGACGGACGCTATCGGTATGGGCCTCAACCTCGATGTCGATCACGTCGCCTTCGCCCAGGCGCGCAAGTTCGACGGTTATCAGTATCGTGGCCTGACGGCGGCCGAGCTCGCCCAGATCGCCGGCCGCGCCGGCCGCTATCTCAACGACGGCACCTTCGGCGTCACCGGCCGGGTGATGCCGTTCGACGAGGATATCGTCACGGCTATCGAAGGGCATGATTTCGAACCGGTGCGCGTCTTCCAGTGGCGCACCGGCGACCTCGACTTTTCCTCGGTCGATGCGCTTCGGGCCTCGCTTGAGACCTTGCCGGGCGTCGAGGGACTGACGCGGGCCCTGCCGTCCGATGACCAGCGGGCGCTCGACTTCGCACTGAGGGCGGAGGATGTGGCGGCGGCGGCTCGTGGCCGCGAACGGGTTGAGCTTCTCTGGGACGTCTGCCAGGTTCCCGACTTCCGCAAGATATCACCGGCGCAGCACGGTGATCTCATCGTCGCACTCTATCGATTCCTCATTGCAAAAGGCGTGATTCCAGACGATTGGTTTGCACGGCAGGTCGGGTTGTCTGACAGGACAGATGGCGATATCGATACACTGTCGCGGCGCTTGGCAGACATCAGGACTTGGACCTTTGTCGCCAATCGGCCGGACTGGCTGTTTGCGCCCGGCCATTGGCGGGAGAAGACGCGCGCCATCGAGGACAGGCTGTCGGATGCGTTGCATGACCGGTTGACCCAGCGTTTCGTGGATCGCCGGACATCGGTATTGTTAAAGAGATTGAGAGAGAACACCATGCTCGAAGCTGAAATCACCGGTACCGGCGGCGTGCTCGTCGAAGGGCAGGCGGTCGGGGAGCTGCACGGCTTCCGCTTCGTGCCTGACTCGGCAGTGGGCGGCGACGGTTCCGAGGCCAAGGCTCTGAAAGCCGCGGCGCAGCAGGCGCTCTCCGGCGAGTTCGACAAGCGCGCCGACAAGATTTCCAAGGCCCCCAACGAGGAAATCGTCCTGTCCACGGATGGCAGCCTGCGCTGGCTCGGCGAGCCTGTGGGGCGGTTGGTCGCCGGTGATGACACGCTGGCACCGAAGGTGATGCTGCTCGCCGACGAGCAGCTTGCCGGTGCCGCCCGCGAGAAGGCGCAGGATCGGCTCGACCTCTGGGTCGGAGCCCATATCCAGACGCTTCTGAAGCCGTTGTTCGATCTGCGGACCGCCGCCGATCTCGAAGGTATCGCGCGCGGGGTCGCCTTCCGCATGGTCGAGGCGCTCGGTACCGTCGAACGGCATGACATTGCCGATGACGTCAAGGCGCTCGACCAGACGCAGCGCGCCGTCATGCGCAAGTACGGCGTTCGTTTCGGTGCCTATCACATCTATGTCCCGGCGCTTCTGAAGCCGGCGCCGGCCGCGCTGGTCGCCCAGCTCTGGGCGTTGAAGCATGGTTCGCTCGACATGCCGGGCCTTGCCGAGCTGCCGCAGCTCTCGGCTTCCGGCCGCACCTCGATCAAGGTCGATCCGGCTTTCGACAAGACGCTCTATCGTCTCGTCGGTTTCCGTGTCGCCGGCGAGCGGGCGGTGCGTCTCGACATTCTCGAACGCCTCGCCGACATCATTCGTCCGCTGATCGCCTTCAAGTCGGTCGATGGCGCCACCCCGCCCGAGGGCGCACTGTCGCAAGGCGGCGGCTTCACGGTGACGGTGGCCATGACCTCGCTGTTGGGCTGCTCCGGCGAAGACTTCGCCTCGATCCTGCGCGGGCTCGGCTATCGGTCCGAGAAGCGGACGATCAAGGTGCCGGTCAAGGTGCAGAAGGCCGAGGCGCCGGCCGAAGGCGCCAGCGCCGACGCTGTTCCCGCCGATTTGGGAGCTGTCGAAGCCCCGGCCGAGACGGCATCCACCGAAGCGGTTGCCGTCGATGCGCCGTTCGTCGAGGCCGCGCCCATCGAAACGCCAGCCGCCGAGACGCCATCCGTCGAGACTGCGGCTCCTGAGGCCGGCCCCGAAGTGGCGGCCGACGCTGTCACCGCGGAAGCCGCTGCCGAGCCGGGCGAAGCCCTGGAAGACCGCGAAGTCGATGTCTGGCGGCCCGGTCGTGGCGATCGGCCCCGGCACGGCGAGCATAGGGGCGAGCAGAGGCAGGACCATCGCGGCGAGCGTCGTGGCGGTCAGCATCGCGGCGCATCTCCTCGGGCGGGTGAACCCGGCGAAGTCGTGGCATCCGAAGGGCGGGGCCAGCGTCCGCAGGACGATCGTCGCCAGGATCGGCGCCCGCAGGGCGACCGGCGCGAGGAGCGCCGTTTCGGCGACCGCCGGGATGGCCGTCCCAATGACCGGAACGCCGAACGCTCGGCCGATCGGGCGCCGCGCAAGGAGAAGGTCGCCGACCCCAATTCGCCGTTCGCTGCGCTGGCCGCCCTCAAGGCGTCGCTCGAGCAGCAGAAGAAGAAGTAGGAGCACGGGCGAGCGTGTCCGAGGAACGAGGCTCCGACCGGCAGCGGATAGACAAGTGGCTGGTCTACGCGCGGGTGGTCAAGACGCGAACGCTCGGGCAGGCTCTTGCCGCTTCCGGTCATGTGCGCCTCAACGGGCGCAAGATCGACGACCCCGCCCAGCCCGTCAGGGCTGGGGACGTCCTGACAATCGGCCTGCATGGCGGGGTCAGGGTGCTGAAGGTGCTCGACTTCGCCGAGCGGCGGGGATCCTTCTCGGTCGCATCCGAACTTTACGAGGATATGACCCCGCCACCGGTCGTCGAGGCCGCCCCGCCGACTGTCGGCGCGGGGGAAGGGCGGCCGACAAAGCGCGATCGCCGCCGCTTCGAAAAGCTGACCGATCCAGACCAGAATTGACAGATGATCGGCCTTGAATGGCCGGTGGAAGTCCGCTACGCCAGCAGGCGCCTCGCCTGTGGATATCAGGGTATTCGCTCATGACCTATGTCGTCACCGACAACTGCATCGCCTGCAAGTACACCGACTGTGTGGAAGTCTGTCCGGTCGATTGTTTCTATGAAGGCGAGAATATGCTCGTCATCCATCCCGACGAGTGTATCGATTGCGGCGTTTGCGAACCCGAATGCCCGGCCGAGGCGATCAAGCCGGACACCGAGCCGGGCCTCGACAACTGGCTGAAGCTCAATGCCGAGTATTCGGCGGTTTGGCCCAATCTTGCCGCGCGGCGCGATCCTTTGCCGGATGCCAAGGAAAATGATGGAGTGGAAGGCAAGCTTGCTGCCATGTTCTCTCCCAAGCCGGGCAAAGGCGGCTGAGAAAAACCCGCCATAGAGTCTGCGGAATAGGCAATGCAGCCATGTGACGACGCATTTTGCGGCGCGGCGCGTCTTATTGCTTTGTTTTTTGTGGTTTTTGTGCTATAGCTAAACTTGACAGTCGACGAATTCTTCCGGTCGCCAGCGGGACCCTGCACGGGGTCTTTTTTATGACCTTCATGGAGGCATTGGCCTTTATGTCGGTGTTCGCATGCGTGCAGTCAGTACGCTGTGATCGGAAGCGAAACCCCAGATCGACTGGAAACAACGCGAAAGCGTGCCGGCGGAGCGAACCTGTGGGTTCGCAGTTCTAATCGACCCTTGCTAACTTGCTGCCTCCCGGCAGGAGAGGGTGATTTTGTCGTCGCCGGCACTGAGGAGTGGATGGACTGAATGGCCACTGCGAAGAAACCCGCTGTCCGTAATGGGTTCAAGACCAACGAGCACATCGTCTATCCGGCCCATGGGGTCGGCCAAATCGTCGCCGTCGAGGAGCAGGAAATCGCCGGCATGAAGCTGGAGCTGTACGTCATCGTCTTCGAGAAGGACAAGATGACCCTGCGTGTCCCCATGGCGAAGGCCGAGCAGGTAGGCATGCGCAAGCTTGCCGAGGACGATACCGTCGACAAGGCGCTTGAGATCATCAAGGGCCGTGCTCGCGTCAAGCGCACCATGTGGAGCCGCCGCGCCCAGGAATACGAAGCCAAGATCAACTCTGGCGATCTGGTGGCCATTTCCGAGGTGGTGCGCGATCTGCACCGCGCCTCGAGCCAGCCCGAGCAGTCCTATTCCGAGCGTCAGCTTTACGAAGCCGCGCTCGACCGCATGGCGCGCGAGATCTCGGCGGTGTCACGCATTACCGAGACCGAAGCCATCCGTCGCATCGAGGACAGCCTCAACAAGAGCCC
Organism: Pleomorphomonas sp. T1.2MG-36; assembly: GCF_950100655.1. NCBI lineage: Bacteria > Pseudomonadati > Pseudomonadota > Alphaproteobacteria > Hyphomicrobiales > Pleomorphomonadaceae > Pleomorphomonas > Pleomorphomonas sp. T1.2MG-36. The sequence continues at coordinate 164,501 of NZ_CATNLY010000034.1, read as the reverse complement.
GAAGCGCATCGCCGCGCGTGGCGATGCTGCCGAGGATGTGGCCGACGAGAGCGAGGACGAGGCGGAAGCCGCCTGATAAGCGTCGCCGGCGCTTTAGTCCGTTTCTTTTTCAAGGCCCGGCGGGGAAACCTGCCGGGCCTTTTGCCATTCGCTCGGGGGAGCGCCGAGTGACGGTCCTTGGGGGGAGAATATGATGAGGCGATCTTGCCTGTGGCTGACCTTGGCCATTCCGGCGATGTCACTCCCGACGGCGGGGTCATCTGCCGCTGGAGACAACGGAGCTATCTTTCGCTCGGTGGCGGTGGGGGATTGCGCTTCGGCCGATCAGGATAAGGTTTGCCTGACGGCGCCGCTCGTTTCGGGGGCGACCACGACGGCGCTCGACGTCCTGCACGACATCTATCCGGGCCTCGGGACGGATGGCATCGGGCACCGGTTTGCCGGTGCGGACGCCGTCGAGGCCGCCAGCGATCCCGACGCCGGCCAGCCCGTGGACCGTGGCGTGGAGATCGCCGCCCAGGACTACGCCGAAATCGCGGTGATCGAGGCGGGCAGGAAAGCGTACGCCGCCGCCGTCAGCGGCGGTGTGGTGACCGTGGCGGAGGTCAAGCCAGCCTACAGGCCGCTCGGCCGACTCCTGGTCGCCACCGATCCCGGCGGACCGACCGGCGGCTATCGGCTGCCGCTCGCCGCATCCGACAGTCCGGTGGCGGTGACGCTCAGCAGCCATTTCAATTCCCAGGAGGGCTTCGATTCCTTCCATCTGGTCGGCGTGGTCAGTGGCGAACTCGTCGACCTCTACGACGGACCGTATCTCTATTCGCTGGGCGAGGAGACCGAGCAATGCGAGACTCTCGACCATCGCGAGACGCCCTCGGTCTTCGAGACACGGACGCAGAAGCACCGCGGCCTCGCCGACTTGGACATTGCCATCGATTACACCGCCACCTGTGTCAACGGCGACGCCAGCCAGCAGGTCGAGGCGAAGTCCTTCCCGATGCGGCTCGTCTTTGACGGTGCCCGCTATGAAGGCGATACGTCGGCGCTCGACGATTTCAATGCCAAGTTTGCCGAATGAGCGCCGCCGCCGATGTTGTTGGACGGCGGCGCTTTCCTCTGTCCTCAGCGGGCCATGTCGAACAGCAGGATCTCGGCATCACCCTTGGCGACGACCGACAGGTTGGACAGCCGCTCGATGGCAGCACCGTCGCCCTCTTCCAGGTCCTGACCGTTGATCGTGACGCTGCCGCGCGCCACTTGCAGCCAGCCCAGCCGGCCCGTGGCAAACGCGTGGTTGGCCTCGGTGCCGGCCTTGAGGCGTCCGGCATAGAGATCCACGTCGCGGTGGAGCGTCAGCGCACCGTCTCGGCCGTCGCGGGAAGCGACCAGCCGCAGGCGATCTCCGAGTTCGGCATCGCCAAAGCTCTTCTGCTCGTAGGACGGCGCGAAGCCATCCGCTTCCGGCAGGATCCAGATCTGCAGGAAGTGCACCGGATCGGTTGACGACGCATTGAACTCGCTGTGGCGGATGCCGGTGCCGGCGCTCATGCGCTGAACGTCACCGGGCCGGATCACCGAACCGGTCCCGAGGCTGTCGCGGTGCTGCAGGGCGCCCTCGAGCACGTAGGAGACGATCTCCATGTCGGCATGCGGATGGGGCGGGAAGCCGCCACCGCCGGCGACGCGGTCGTCATTGATGACGCGAAGGGGACCGAAGCCCATGGCGGCGGCATCGAAATAGTGGCCGAAGGAAAAGCTGTGGTGGCTGTCGAGCCAGCCGGCGTCGGTATGGCCGCGCTCGGCGGCCTTGCGGATGGTGATCATCGCGGGTCTCCCTGAACGGGGCGAAGATGTATCGCCCGCTTGGTGACCCGAAGATGGAACCGTGCGCCCGTTTTGTCAGGACCGCGTATTGCCGCCGCACTGTTCTCGAAAGGTGAACAGTGGCGGAATCTCAGCGATCGACGATGATCTTGACGCGCGTACCGGGGCGAGGCTGCTCGCTGGCCGCCAGACCATTGAGCGCCCTGAACAGGACGACACCGCGATCCATCGACACCATGCGCCGCGTGAGCGACTCGGCCGTGTCGCCTGCGGCCACCGTGACGACGCGGATGCGCAACGGGGCAAGCGAGGCTTTCTCGCCTTCCGACAGCGACCGGAAGGAAGCGACCGTGGAGGCGAAGGTACTGTCGAGCGCGGCGGCATCGCCCCGCGTCGCGAACAGGAAGCGGAAGGCCTGGTCGTTGAAACGGATGACGGCGATGCGGTAGGTGAAACCGCGCGCCGCGGCGGAGGCAACGGCGGCCGGGAGGCCGGCGATCGATACGGTGCGCACCGATTGCCTGTCGAGGCCGTTGACCCAGCCCGAGGTGAGATATTCAACGAGGTCGCTGCCGGCGGCGATGGTGGCCCCGTCGAAGCGCATGGCAACGCCGTCGGCATTGGTGGCCAGCACCGCCTTCGACGTGTTGTCGATCATGAACCCTTGGGGGACCTCGAAGCCAAAGCCCAGCTTGGCATGCAGGAACTGGCGGCCGCGCACATAGCCTTCGTTCGGATCGTCGCCATACATGATGCCGTCGATGCGCGAGAGATAGCCGTCGCGGTCGACCTCGCCGTCGGTAACGCCGGTGGCCTTCGCGACTTCCTGTGCCTGAGCGAGGCGCTCGGGGGTCGACGGATGCGAGGACAGGAAGTCGATGGCGCCGGTGTCGTCCTCCGGCAGCCCGTTCTTCCAGGCGGCGAGTCGAGACATCGAGGTCAGGAAGCGTGGCGAGCCGAATGGATCGAAGCCGGCCTTGGCCAGCGTTGCGATGCCTACCCGATCGGCCTCGAGCTCCTGGATCTGGGAGAATCGGGCCAGCGACACCTGGGTGGAGGCGAGGGCCACGCGTTGCACAGCCGGGTCTTGCACGACGTCCTGCACGGCCTGGCTGGCCACGGCGGCGGCCTCGGCCTTCTGGGCGCGCAGGAAGGCGTGGCGCGCGGTGACGTGGGCCATCTCGTGGGAGATGACGGCGGCCACTTCGGCCGTGTCGCTGGCGAGCGCCAGGAGGCCGCGCGTCACGTAGACGTATCCGCCCGGCAGGGCGAAGGCGTTGACGGCGGGCGAATTCAAAATGGTGACGCGATAGCTGCGCCAGGGCTCGGGGCTGGCGGCAACCAACCGCCCGACCACGCTGGCGATTGCCAGCTCGGCTTCGCGATCCTCGTAGGTACCGCCGAAGGCGGCGACGATCTTGGGGTGCTCGCGCTCGGCAATCGCCACCTCGTTGGGGTCGACCTTGCCTTGCGGAACGGTGGCGGACGCCATCTGCTCGGCTGAAATGCCGCCGTCCTCGCCGGACAGCCCCATGCAGCCGGCGAGCGACAGCGCGAGCGCCAGCATGGCGGCTCTCGATGAGAACCAGCAGACAGTGCCTGTCATACCCATCCGTCCGACCATGCTGCCCTAGTCCGTTCCCTTATCCGTCGCCTCGTCCCACAGCCGCAAGGCTGCCGGCGTATCGAGTTCCAAATCGAGGCCGTCGCGCCAGCGAGCCCAGCCGCGAACCTCGATCATCCGTCCGGAGAGACTCTCCGGTGGTCGCCCGGCAGCGACAAGTGACGACGTCAAGGCCTCTCGAAGGCGCACCGTGGCATCCGTCCGGAAGTTGTCGCCGAAATTGATATAGGTGGTTCGGCCCGATCGGCCAACCGAGGCAACCTTGCCGCGGCCGAGCACGAAATCGGGCAGGCCAGTCGCCGCCGCGTTCAAGTCCGTCCATATCCGGCTTTGCCGCCAAACGCCACGTTTTTCCGCGCGCGCCTGGGCTTCGGCGGCAAGAAAGCGGTCCGCGCAGGGCGCAAAGGACACATCGGCAAGGCCTGCTCCGGCGTGAAGAAGCCGCTCACCGAGGCCGTCGCCTCCCTCGAACTGGACGGTGCCGCGCCGCCGTCCGTGACGGTCCGGCGCCTCGTCCGACGCGACGAATGTGGCGGGCGTGTCACGGAGGCCGGCAAGGACACCGGTCTGGATCGCGCGGGCCGCGGCCCCCGCCCTGGCGGGCAGGACGACGCCCTCAAGGACGACCATAAGCGTGGGGGCGTCCGCCTGAAGCGGGATCAGCGTCACCACCGGACGGATGGTCGCCGCCGGCAGCGGGATCGGCGCCCCTATCCGATGGGTCGGCGTCACCGAACCATTGCCGCAGGTCTCCTGCGCCTCTGCCGGCAGGGCGGCCGGCATGGACAGGACAAGGCAGAGCACGATTGATCGGACGCTGGACATGACAGGAACTCTGAGGCATCCGACTCTAGCGAACGCCGCGCCTCTCGCCTATCCGCCCGATGGCAAGGCTGCCTTCCCCTGAGGGCATGCGGTCCGTCGAAAAGGGCTGTCAAAGCCGCCATTGATTTGATAGATGAGCCGAAGCGGCCGGACGCTTGGTCCGGCCGCACCGCGTCCCGGTAGCTCAGCAGGATAGAGCAACGGTTTCCTAAACCGTAGGTCAGGGGTTCGAATCCCTTCCGGGACGCCACTTTCCAACTGTGAGATTCGTTATCTTCTGACGGCCCTGACGACGCCGACCAGAATGCAGGCGCCGACGACGCCGGCGATCAGATAGCCGATCCAGCCGCCGAACGAGATGCCGAGGATCCCGAACAGGAAACTAGCAATGGCGGCACCGATGATGCCGAGCACGACGTTCAGGAAAATGCCCGTGTCGGTTTTCATCAGGCCTGAGGCAATCCAGCCCGCGAGGCCGCCGATAATGATGGCTGCGATCCAGCCGATGCTTGCGTCGTTCATCTTCTCACCTCGCGCGATCCATTCATAGTGAAGGACCCAGCATCGACTGCCGAGGGTTTTGTCCGGCAGCCGAGTCAGGGCGACGAGGAAACAACGAAGTATCGGCGGAGCAGTTCCCGCGAAAGCCGTCGTTGGCGTTCCCGCAGGCTTGCCGCGCTCAGGGGAAGCGGGCGCGGAAGTCCGCAAGTGTCGCGTAGGAGCGCTGGGTACCGCGCCTGGTGATCGAGTCGGCGGCGTATTTGGCCGCTTCCGTCAGGGCTTCGAACACCGGCAGCCCCTCGGTGCAGAAGTGGGCGAACGACCCGATGAAGGCATCGCCGGCGCCGGTGGTGTCCACCGGTTCCACCTTGATCGGTGCGATGCGGCGGGTGCCGCCGGCATCGACCAGGAGGGCGCCACGTCCGCCCATGGTGACGACCACCGTGCCGATGCCGCGGGCGGTGAGCGAGCGTGCAGCCACTTCGGCCTCGTGCTCGTTGCCGACCGGCAGGCCGGTCAGCGTCGCGAGCTCGGTTTCGTTGGGGGTGAGGAAGGCGAGGTCGGCCAGGCGCGCCACGTCGAGGTCGGCGGCGGCGGGCGCGGGGTTGAGCAGCGTCGGCACGCCGAGTTCCTTGGCCTTGCGGACCGTGTAGTAGACGGTCTCGACCGGCACTTCCATCTGCATCAGGATCAGCTTGCAGTCCTTGAGAGCCGGGGTGGCGGCGTCGACGTCGGCCGGCGTCAGGTCGGCGTTGGCGCCCTTGACGATCAGGATGGAGTTCTCGCCCGAGGGCTCGACGAAGATCGGCGCCACGCCCGACGAGCGGCCCGGCGTGCGCAGCACGTGGGTGGTATCGATGCCGTTGCGCTGGAAGTTGGCAATCGTCGCATCGGCGAAGGCGTCGTCGCCGACGCGCGTCACCATCGCCACCTTGGAGCCGAGCCGGGCGGCGGCGATCGCCTGGTTGGCGCCCTTGCCGCCATGACCCATCTCGAAGGTCGGTGCCTCGATGGTCTCACCGCGCAGTGGCATGCGATTCACGTAGGTGATCAGGTCCATCATGTTGGAGCCGACAACGGCGATCTTCGACATCTGTTCCTCCGGTGTCCGCCGCCCGCCAGGGAGCGCGGCCGATTGTTCCTCGCGCGACGTTCAGCCGGCGATGTGCTGAGTTTCCCGCCGGCATTCCTCTGCATCGAGGTGGCCGAGCTCCACGGTGAAGCGAGCCGTCTCTCCGGCCGCAAGGCTGCGGACGTTGCCCTTCTGCTTTTCCGCCGTGTAGCCTTCCGGCTCGCAGGTCGACGGCAGCGCGAAGGCCGCCACCTGCTGGTCGTGCCCGGCGAGGATCCAGCGCACCGTCTTGGGGAAATCGGTGGTGTTGTAGCGGGCGAAGAAGGCGTCGCCCTCCGGCCGGCGCATCATCAGGCGCGTGTCGCCAGCGGCATCGGTGCCGAGACCGCGCAGATAGAACACCTGCTCGGGATCATAGCCGTCGGCCCTGCGAACGATGCGACTGCCGGCGGGATCGGCGGCCAGCGCGGCGACGCGCGCGAGATAGTCGGGGTTGGGGCGGACATGGGCCGGCACCGCACTGCGCGTCACCGTGCGGTCGGGCGTGAAGGGCGCCTGCTGAAGGATCTCGGCGCCTTCGCTGAAGGCGTAGTTGACGTGGCACATGTACATGAGGTCCATCGGATCGCCGGCCGACAGGTTGGTCACCTCCATCGCCATGTCGAAGCGAGCCGAGCCGGCCCGCAGCGTCACCGACGGCCGCGCCTCGTAGTGCGAGCCGAAGCCCATGGCATATTCGTACCTGCCGACGACGCGCAGATAGTCGCCGCGAGCGTCGCTGCCCGTCTCGATGCCGGCCCAGTCCATGGCGGCGCAGGGCATTTCGCCATGCGAGGGGTGGGTGTCGGTGGGGCCGGGGACGCCGTTGCGCAGGAGCCCCGAGTGGAAGGCGAAGCAGCCATAGGTCTCGCCGATGGTCGGCACGCGGCGCGGCGCCTTGAAGATGCTCTTCATGGTGAGGTCGACGCCGTCGAAGGCTGCCTGCCAGATCATCTGTCCGAGATAGGGCAGGACGATGAGGGCGCCACGGGCATTCTCGAGACGGATCGCCTCGACGCCCGTCGGGTAGCGGAACAGGCCGGCCTTGAGGGAGCCGTGCTCGACGGCCGGACGCTCGACTTCGTCGAAGGCGGCGCGAGAGAGGTGGAAAGTGGTCATTTGCCGCGATTCCTCAAAACGTTGATCACCATGACGAGCAGCAGGAAGCCGCCCCAGATGAAATCGATGAGGTGGTTGGAGAAGCGCATCATCTGGAAGCCGGAGGCGAGCAGCATCAGGGCGATGACGGCGATGGAAACGCCGAGCACCGTGCCCTTGCCGCCGGCGGGATTGGTGCCGCCCAGCACCGAGATCAGCACCGCCTGGAGGAGGTAGGAGGTGCCGTAGTCGGACTTGGCGGCGTTGGTGCGGCCCGAGAGCACGATGCCGGCCAGCGCGGCGAGCGTGCCGCTCAGCATGTAGGAGTAGAGCACCATGCGCTCGGTCCTGAGACCGGCGAACACGGCGGCGCGCGGGTTGGTGCCGATCAGGAACAGGTTGAGGCCGAAGGGCGTCCGCGTCAGCATGACAGCGATTGCCACTGCCACCAGCAGGAACAGGACCAGCGGCACGGCGATGCCGAGGATCTTGCCGTTGCCGATGAAGCCCCACCAGGCGGGAAACCCGACGATGGCCGGGCCGCCGGTCAGCACCATGCAGAAGCCGGTGAAGATCTGGCCGGTTCCGAGCGTGGCGAGGATCGGCGTAATCCTCACCTTGGCGATCAGCAGGCCGTTGAGCGTGCCGGCAATCAGTCCGACCCCCAGCGCCAGGGTCACACCGGCAGCCACCCGCATCAGCTCCGCCGCCGTGCCGGCGTCGGGGGAGGCCGGGTAGAGGCGGGTGAAGAACACGCCGGCCAGGATGCCGGCGAGGTTGGCGATGCCGATTACCGACAGGTCGATACCGCCGGTCAGCATGGCCAGCATCATGGCGATGGCGACGATGCCGAGCTCGGGAAAGATGAAGCTGATTGATTCGAAGTTGTAGTAGCGCAGGAACTTGTTCGGCTCCAACGCCGACATCAGCAGGAAGATCACCGCGGTGATGATCAGGAGCTGGACGATGTTGTTGTCGCGGTTGATGAAGCGACGGAGGTCGGTGAGCTTGTTCATGGATCTGGCTTTCACACGAGCGCCTTGCGGTCACGCCAGGCGGTGAGGGCCGTGGCGATGACGATGACACAACCGACGACGACGCCCTGCCAGGTGTTGTCGATGCGCATGATGATCAGGCTGTTCTTGATCAGCGTCAGCATGAAGACGCCAAGGATGGTGCCGAATACCGAGCCTCGGCCGCCGAAGATCGACGCACCGCCCAGCACGACGGCGGCGATGACGTCGAGCTCGTAACCGACGAAATCGCGCGGGTTGGCAAGCCAGATCATCGAGGAATGCAATAGGCCGGCAAACCCCGCGAGCGCTCCGGCGAGCCCGTAGACCAGATAGACCGTGCGGCGGGTGTTGAAGCCGACGCGCTTGGCCGACTCGGCGTCGTCGCCATAGGCGAACACGGCGCGGCCGGCCATGGTGCGCGTCAGGAACAGCCACATCAGCACCGCGATGCCGATGTAGATGAAGATCATCAGCGATAGCTTGCTGCCGCCGATGCCGACGGTGCTGCTGCCGAAGGCGATCAGCGACGGCGGCATGCGATCGATGTTGATGATCGACGTGCCGACGAGGCCGAGCAACAGGCCGCGCACCACCGATGCCGAACCGAGCGTGACGATCAGCGGGATCATGCGGAAGGTGTGGATGAAGAAGGCATTTGCCAGACCGCAGATCAGGCCGATCAGCGTGGCGCCGATGAACGGCAGCACCACCCCCTGATAGCCCATCGCGTTCATGGCGATCACCGTCAGGTACATGGCGGCGACGGCGAAGGCGGGGAAGGAGACGTCGATGCCTCCCGAGATCATGACGATCAGCACGCTGAGCGCCATGATGCCGATGACGACGTTGGCCCTCAAGAGGTTGAACAGGTTGTCGGCCTGCCAGAAGGCCGGATTGATCACGCCGATCACGATCATCACGACGATGAGGATGGCGAGCACCGCCGTTTCGGACCGGCGCAGAAGTTTGGAAACAGAGGTCATCAGCGCAGACCCTTCAGGCGGCCATGGATGTCGTCTTCCTCGACGCTCCGGGCGTCGAGCCGGTCGACGATCTCGCCCCGGTGCATCAGCAGGATGCGGTTGCAGTTCTGAATGAGTTCGGGCACGTCGTCAGAAATCATCAGCACGGCGAGACCGGTGCTGGCGGCCAACTCGCGGATGCGCCGATGGATCTCCGCCTTGGAGCCGACATCGACGCCGACGGTGGGGCCGTTGAGAATCAGAACCTTGGGATTGGTGAGCAGCCAGCGGCCGATGACGACGCGCTGCTGATTGCCGCCGGACAGCTGCCCGGCGTGCTTTTCGATGTCCGGCGTGGCGATGCGCATGTCGGACACGATCTGCTCGGCTAGGCCGTTGAGCCGTTCATGGTCGAGGAACGGACCGCGCGTCGCCCTGCCGATGGCGCTGGCGATGACGTTGCGGGCGATCGGCTGCCGCATGAACAGCCCTTCGGAGAGACGATCCTCGGGCACATAGGCGATACCGGCGGCAACGGCGTCCTGCACGCTCGCCAGACTGAGTGGCGTGCCGTCGAGACGGATGTCGCCGCTGTGCGGCTCCATGCCGAACAGCGCCATGGCAAGTTCGGTGCGACCGGATCCGAGGAGGCCACTGAGGCCGACGATCTCGCCTCGCTGAAGGTCGAGGTCGACGCCACGCACCGTTTCGCCGACAGAGAGTCCGCGCACCGAAAGGCGGGGTGTCGCGCCGTCGTCGCCGGTCCAGACGTGCCGCTCGTGGCCGATGTCGTGGCCGGTCATGGCGCGGGTGATGCGCGCCTCGTTGAACTCGCCGGTGGGGCCTTCCTCAACCTTGCGACCGTTGCGGAAGACGGTGATGCGTTCCGAAATCTCCAGCATCTCGCGCATCTTGTGGCTGACGAACAGCACGGCGATGCCCTTGGCCTGGATCTCGCGGACGATGGAGAACAGGCGATCGACCTCGCGGCCGGTCAGCGCTGTGGTCGGCTCGTCCATGATCAAAAGGCGCGTGTCGCTCATCAGTGCGCGGGCGATGGCGACGATCTGGCGGTCGGCGGTGGAAAGGGTTCCGACCGTGGCGTCGAGATCGATGGCGACGTCGAGCCGGGCCAGCGCCTCGGCGCCAAGCTCACGACGGCGCTTGGGGTCGACGAAGGCCCTGCCTTCGCTGAGCAGCCGGTTGAGGGCAAGGTTCTCGGCCACCGTCAGGCTGGGGAACAGCGAGAAGTCCTGGTAGATGACCTGAATGCCGGCGGCGATGGCGGCGCGCGGGCCGAAGTCGGCGACGGGCTTGCCGTCGACCAGAAGTTCGCCTTCGTCGAAGTCGTAGACTCCGGAGACGATCTTGATGAGGGTGGACTTGCCGGAACCGTTCTCGCCGGCAAGGCAGACGATCTCAGCAGGGAAGATCTGGAAGTCGACGCCGTCGAGCGCCTTCATGCCAGGAAAGCGCTTTGTGACGGCGCGGAGTTCGATCAGGGGGTCGGCCATGGTGTGCGCTTCGATTTCCGAACGGGAACGACCTTTGGGATGGATGACATGACGATCGACCGCGATGGCCGGCCGGATGGGCCGCCCCGTCGATCCGTGATCGTCACGCAAGGTATGGGGAACGGCGGCTTGCCGCCGCTCCCCACATCGTCCGTCAGAAGTTGTAGTCGGCCATGTTGTCCTTGGTGACGCCGACCCAGCCCTGGCCATAAAGCAGGTTGGGGGAGGCACCTTCCGGCGTCGTCAGGCTCTCGTAGCCCTTGAGGCCGAGGTTGAGACCGGCCTTGATCTCATCCTTCTTCTCGTTCAGCGCCATGACGGCGAGAGTGTTCATGGCGTAGGCGGCAACGGCCGGATCCCAGAACTGGATGTACTGGATGTCGCCGTCCTGCAGGTACTTGCCAGCCACCGACGGCAGGCCCGTTCCGGCAAAGAACACCTTGTCCTTGAGGCCGCGTTCGGCGATCAGACGACCGGCGCCGGCCGAGGTCGGCATCGGGCCGCCGACGATGCCGGTGACGTCCGGATAGGTCGTCAGGGCTTCCGACAGGCGGTTGTAGTCGGTGTTGGCGTCGTCGTAGGTCTCGAGGCGCTCGGTGGCGAGCGTCATGTCGGGGAAGTGTTCCTTCTGGTAGGCGATGGCGCCGTCGATCCACTCGTTCTGCGACTGCGAGGTCAGGCTGCCGACGGTGGCGAGGTACTTGCCCTTGCCGCCCATGGACTTGCCGAGCACTTCCATCAGCTTGGCGCCGTAGGCCTTGTTGTCGAAGGCTTCAAGCACGTAGTCGGCGTTCTTGAGGTTGGAGGCCTCGTGGGCGATGACCACGATGCCGCGATCGCGGGCCTTCTGCAGCACCGGCTCGACGGCTTCGACCGAGAAGGGGACGACGCAGATGGCGTCGACGCCCTGGGCGATCAGGTTTTCGATCAGCTGCACCTGGGCAGCCGCGTCGGCCTGGCTCGGACCAACCTGCCAGACGTCATGGCCGGTATCTTCGCCGAACTGCTTGACGCCATCGCGCATGCGGTCGAACCAGGCGATGCCGTCGACCTTGACCACCGTGGCGATCGAGAAGGTCTTGCCGGCGGCGTCGGCGGAGATGTCCTTGCGGGCCTGGCTCACGTCGACCACGCCGGCCGCGAAAGCCGGCAGTGCCAGCAAGGAGAGGCCGGCGGCTAGCGATATCAGTGTCTTCTTCATTGTGTCGTCTCCTCCCAAGAGATCGATTGTCAATGGCCCGTCAGTATCCTGCGGGGCCTCCCTTACCGGCGCCGCCAACAATGGCGATACTGGCGCTGGCACCTATGCGCGTGGCGCCGGCTTCCACCAGGGCCCACGCAGTCTCGGCGGTACGAACACCGCCGGAAGCCTTCACTCCCATGTCCGGCCCCACGACCCGACGCATCAGCGCGATGTCCTCAACTGTCGCGCCACCCGACGAGAAGCCGGTGGATGTCTTCACGAAATCGGCGCCAAGGTCCTTGGAGATCCGGCAGGCCGTCTCCTTCTGGGCGTCGTTCAAGAGGCAGGTCTCGATGATCACCTTCAGCACCTTGCCGGCCGTCGCTCGTCTTACGGCGGCGATGTCGGCGCGGAACCGGTCGAGATCGCCCTCACGCAGGGCGCCGATGTCGATCACCATGTCGATTTCGTCCGCCCCGTCGGCGATGGCGCGCACCGCCTCGTCGGCCTTGGCGGCGGCACCCGAGGCGCCGAGCGGGAATCCGACCACCACGCAGGTCTTCACCGCGCTGTTCTTCAGGCGCCCGGCCACGAAGCCGGCGTGCACGGCGTTGACGCAGACCGAGGCGAAGCCATGAGCGATCGCCTCGTCGCAGAGGCGAGCCACTTCGGCCCTGGTCGCTTCCGGCTTCAGAATCGTATGGTCGATCATCCCCGCGAGAATCTGCGAATTCCTGACAGAATTATGTTTCAATTCTTCCACTTTCAGGCCTCCGTTCGGCCGTTATGTTATGATTCTAACAAGAATTGTTCGGAAGGTTCCATATCCGTCTTGACGAGTCAAGGGGAAAGGTGGATTGAAAGTTCGGGGAACGGCGAGGGTGCTCCGTGAAGAAGGCCGAACGCATAGAACGTCTCGAGGACAGGCTCAAAGAGGCGGGCGTGCTGCATCTCAGCGACGCCGCCGGCCATCTCGGTGTGTCGGAAATGACCGTACGGCGGGATCTCGCCTCGGCGCCGCACCTGTTCAGCTATCTCGGCGGCTATATTCTGCCGGTCGGTGGCGAGCGCACCACCTATCGCTTCGACGCGGAAGCCGACACCCATGCGGAAGCCAAGGAGCTTGCCTGTCGCAACGCCGCGCGCCTCGTCGAGCCGGACGACACCATCTTCATCGATTGCGGCACTACGACGCCGCGGATGACCGAGTACCTGCCGACGTCCGGCAACCTGACGGTCATCACCTATGCGATGAACGTCGCCGAGCGCATCATGAAGCGCCCGAATACCAATCTGGTTCTGCTAGGCGGCCTGTTTCACGCTTCGTCGCAGAGCTTCTCCGGCGATGAGGCGCTGAGATCGGTGGAGCGGCTCGGCATCGGCAAGGCCTTCCTGTCGGCCGGCGGCCTGCATGCCCAGCACGGCGCCACCTGCTCCAACTTTCACGAAGTGCCGATCAAACAGGCCGTGCTGGCCCGCGCCGGCGTGAGCTACCTGGTGATCGACACAAGCAAGCTGGAAAAGATAAAGCCGGCGTTCTTTGCGAGCGCCGGCCAGTTCGATGAAGTCATCACTGAGTGACGGTGGTCCGGCGGTGATGGGCCGCCTGAAACCTGATCAGGCGAGCGCCGCGACGGCGGTCTTCAGCTGATCCAGGGCGGCAACCGCGCGATCCTTGGCCTCTTCGCTCTTCGCCTCGGCGAGAACAGCCTCGGCGGCGGCTACTTCAGACGCGGCGATCGCCGGGCCGAACTCGGCCTCCGGCACCGCCTTCTCGGCCAGAACGCTGAGGCCCGACGCGTTGACGTCGGCAAAGCCGCCGCGAACGTAGATCCGACTCGATACGCCGCCGGTCTTCACGGTGACGATGCCGGTCTTCAGCGTGGTGAGAAACGGCGCGTGGCCGGCAAGCACGCCGAAGTCGCCCTCGCTGCCGGGCAGGTCCACCTGATCGGCGTCGACCGACAGAATCAGGCGCTCGGGGCTGACGAGCTCGAACTTGAAGGTTGCCATCCGGCGCTCCCCACGGTGTTTTTCTGGCAGATCCCGACAAGGACGCGTTCGCCCTCTGGGGATTGCTATGGCCCGTTCGGGCCGGTCACGTCTCAATTCCGGCGTGGCGAACGCCGGAGGCGCGGGCGGCTTGCCGCCCGATCCCGGATTGGCGATCAAGCCGCCTGGGCGGCAAGGCGCTGGGCCTTCTCGACGGCGTCGTCGATGGTGCCGACCATGTAGAAGGCGGCTTCCGGCAGATGGTCGTAGAGACCTTCGCAGAGGCCCTTGAAGCCCTTGATGGTGTCTTCCAGGGCGACGAGCTTGCCGGGCGAGCCGGTGAACACTTCGGCGACGTGGAAGGGCTGGCTCAGGAAGCGCTCGATCTTGCGGGCGCGCGCCACCGTCAGCTTGTCCTCTTCGCTGAGCTCGTCCATGCCGAGAATGGCGATGATGTCCTGCAAACCCTTGTACTTCTGCAGGATCTGCTGCACCAGACGGGCAACGCCATAGTGCTCTTCACCGACGATCTGCGGGTCGAGCATGCGCGAGGTCGAGTCCAGCGGGTCGACGGCCGGGTAGATGCCCTTCTCGGAGATGGCGCGGTTCAGAACCGTCGTCGCGTCGAGGTGGGCGAAGGAGGTGGCCGGCGCCGGGTCGGTCAGATCGTCGGCGGGCACGTAGATGGCCTGCACCGAGGTGATCGAACCCTTGTTGGTGGTCGTGATGCGCTCCTGCATGGCGCCCATGTCGGTGGCGAGCGTCGGCTGATAGCCCACCGCCGAGGGAATGCGCCCGAGCAGAGCCGACACTTCCGAGCCGGCCTGGGTGAAGCGGAAGATATTGTCGACGAAGAACAGCACGTCCTGGCCCTTGTCGCGGAAGTGCTCGGCGACGGTGAGGCCGGCCAGGGCGACGCGGGCACGGGCACCCGGCGGCTCGTTCATCTGGCCGTAGACCAGGGCGCACTTGGAGCCGTCGGTCGAACCGCCGTGCTCGCGCGGGTCCTTGTTGACGCCGGACTCGATCATCTCGTGATAGAGATCGTTGCCTTCGCGGGTGCGCTCGCCGACGCCGGCGAACACCGAGTAACCGCCGTGCGCCTTGGCGACGTTGTTGATCAGCTCCTGGATCAGCACGGTCTTGCCGACGCCGGCGCCGCCGAACAGGCCGATCTTGCCGCCGCGGGCGTAGGGGGCCAGCAGATCGACGACCTTGATGCCGGTGACCAGGATCTCGGCTTCCGTCGACTGATCGGTGTAGTCGGGCGCTTCCTGGTGAATGGCGCGCCTGCTTTCGCCGACGATCGGACCGACTTCGTCGACCGGTTCGCCGATGACGTTCATGATGCGGCCGAGGCAGCCGTCGCCAACCGGTACCGAGATCGGCGCGCCGGTGTCGACCACTTCTTGGCCGCGCACGAGACCTTCGGTGGTATCCATGGCGATCGTGCGGACGGTGTTCTCGCCGAGGTGCTGGGCGACCTCAAGCACGAGGCGGTGCTCGCCGTTCTTCGTCTCGAGCGCGTTCAGGATCGCCGGCAGATGTTCGTCGAACTTGACGTCGACGACGGCGCCGATGACCTGGGTGATCCGTCCGATATGCGTTTCAGCCATCGATGTGGTCCTTGATCGAGTTACGGTCAGAGCGCCTCGGCGCCCGAAATGATTTCAACGAGTTCGGTAGTGATCTTGGCCTGACGCGTGCGGTTGTAGGTGATCGACAGACGGTCGATCATCTCGCCGGCATTGCGCGTCGCGTTGTCCATGGCCGTCATCTTGGCGCCCATCTCTCCGGCCGCGTTCTCCAGAAGGGCGGAGAACAGCGTGACCGAGATATAGCGCGGCAGCATGGTTTCAAGGATTTCGGCCTCGTCGGGCTCGAACTCGTAGTCGGTTTCCAGGGCGGCGGCCGGGGCATCCACCTTGACCGGCAACAACTGCTTGGCCGTGGGGACCTGCTGGATGACCGACTTGAATTCCGAGTAGAACAGCGTGCAGACGTCGAACTCGCCGGCCCCATAGAGATCGACGAGCCGCTTGCCGAGATCGACGGCGATGTCGAACCCGACGGACTTGACGCCACGCAGCTCGACACGGTCGATCATGCGGTCGCTGTGCTCGCGCTTCAGGGCATCGGCGCCCTTCTTGCCGACGGTGAGAATCTTCACCGTCTTGCCTGCGGCGAGCAAGCTGGCGGCGTGTTCGCGCGCCAGACGGACGATCGACGAATTGAAGCCGCCGCAGAGGCCGCGTTCGGCTGTGCAGACGACGAGAAGATGCACTTCGTCGCGGCCGGTGCCGGCGAGCAGCAGCGGTGCGTCGTCGCGGCCGGCCATGGCGCCGGCAAGGTTGGCAACCACGGCGCCAAGGCGGCGAGCGTAGGGACGGGCAGCGATCGCCGCCTCCTGCGCACGACGCAGCTTCGCCGCGGCGACCATCTGCATCGCCTTGGTGATCTTCTGCGTCGCCTTCACCGAAGCGATGCGGTTCTTGAGTTCTTTCAAGCTGGCCATATCGGCTCCTGCCCAGCGGGCATCGGGGCGCGGGAGAGGAGGGCGGATCCCGCCCTCCCGGGTTCATCCGGCGTTGGCGTCAGGCAAAGCTTCTGGCGAAATTGGAAATCGCCTCGTGAAGCTTGCCGCGAAGCTCGTCGGAGAGCTGCTTTTCGGCCCAGATGCGTTCGAGGATGTCGGCGTGCTTCTCGCGCAGGTAGCGCAGCAGCCCTTCCTCGAACGGACGGACCTTGCTGAGCGGCAGCGGATCGAGGAAGCCCGACACGCCGGCGAAGATCACCGCGACCTCTTCCTGCGTCTTCAGCGGCGAGAACTGCGGCTGCTTCAGGAGCTCGGTGAGGCGGGCGCCGCGGTTGAGCAGGCGCTGGGTGGAGGTATCGAGATCGGAGCCGAACTGGGCGAAGGCGGCCATCTCGCGGTACTGGGCAAGCTCGCCCTTGATGGTGCCGGCGACCTGCTTCATCGCCTTGATCTGGGCGGACGAGCCGACGCGGGACACCGAGAGGCCGACGTTCACCGCCGGGCGGATGCCCTGGTAGAACAGCGAGGTCTCAAGGAAGATCTGGCCGTCGGTGATCGAGATGACGTTGGTCGGAATGTAGGCCGACACGTCGTTTGCCTGGGTCTCGATGACCGGCAGGGCGGTGAGGGAGCCGGAACCATTCTCTTCGTTGAGCTTGGCGGCGCGCTCGAGCAGGCGGGAGTGCAGATAGAACACGTCGCCGGGGAAGGCCTCGCGTCCCGGCGGGCGACGCAGCAGCAGCGACATCTGGCGGTAGGCGACGGCCTGCTTGGTCAGGTCGTCGTAGGCGATCAGCGCGTGCATGCCGTTGTCGCGGAAATACTCGCCCATGGCACAGCCGGCGAACGGGGCGATGTACTGCATCGGCGCCGGATCGGAGGCGGTGGCGGCGACGACGATCGAGTACTTGAGCGCGCCGGCGTCTTCCAGCTTCTTGACGAACTGGGCGACGGTGGAGCGTTTCTGGCCGACGGCGACGTAGACGCAGTAGAGCTTGTGCTTCTCGTCGTCACCCTCGTGCAGAGACTTCTGATTGAGGAAGGTGTCGAGGATGATGGCGGTCTTGCCGGTCTGGCGGTCGCCGATCACCAGCTCGCGCTGGCCGCGGCCGATCGGGATCATCGCATCGATGGCCTTGAGGCCGGTCGACATCGGCTCGTGCACCGACTTGCGCGGGATGATGCCGGGCGCCTTGACGTCGACGCGGGCCCGCGTCTCGTACTCGATCGGGCCCTTGCCGTCGATCGGGTTGCCAAGGGCGTCGACGACGCGGCCGAGCAGGCCGCGGCCGATCGGCACGTCGACGATGGCGCCGGTGCGCTTGACCGTGTCGCCTTCCTTGATGTCGCGGTCGGAACCGAAGATCACGACGCCGACGTTGTCGCTTTCGAGATTGAGCGCCATGCCACGGATGCCGCCCGGGAACTCGACCATTTCGCCCGCCTGGACGTTGTCGAGACCGTAGACACGGGCGATGCCGTCACCGACGGAGAGAACCTGGCCGACCTCGGATACCTCGGCATTGCGGCCGAAGTTCTTGATCTGCTCCTTGAGGATTGCGGAAATTTCCGCGGCGCGGATATCCATCAGCCGACCTCTTTCAATGCAATCTTGAGTGCGTCGAGTTTCGTTTTGAGCGACGTGTCGATCATGCGCGAGCCGAGCTTGACGACGAGACCGCCGATCAGCGACGGGTCGACGTCGAGTTCAACATGAACCGACTTGCCGGATATGTCGGCCAGAGCGCGCTTGACGTCGGCGAGCTGGCCGTCGGAAAGGGGGATCGCCGAGACGATGCCGGCCGTCACTTCGCCACGGCGGTCAGCGAGCAGCTGACGGAAGCCGCGGAACATGTCGGCCATCACCGAAAGGCGGTTGTTGGAGGCGACCAGCTTGATGAAATTGCTCACCGTGTGACCGAGGCCGGCAGCCTCGACCACGGCGCCAATGGCCCGGGTCTGATCCTCGTTGCTGAAGACCAGCGACTTCATCAGGCGGCGAAGGTCTGCGCTTTCGCGGCGGAGGGTCTCGAAACGGGCGATGTCCGCCTCGACGATTTCAAGCTCACCGGTCTCGCTCGCCAACTCGAACAGGGCCGTGGCATAACGTTCGGCGACCCCGAAGACCATCGTTTCCGCTTCGCTCACGTAAGAACCCCTCATCGGTGCGAACCATCAAAGGTTCACCCGTTTGAACGCTTTGAAGAAATTCGCAGAAAAGAATACGACGGCGGCACGGCGCACGGCCCCGCAGCGAACTTGGCACCCTCTATCACAGGACTTTCCCTCACGCAACGCGTTCACTGGATTCAGGAATTCCGCGTTTTGCGCGGATATCCTTAGGTAATTGGCCGCTTGGGACATCCCCTTAAAAAAACCTCATCCTAAAGTCGAATAGTTTATCGTTTTAGATGGGGTTTTGCCGATATTTCGGCGGTGCGAGCCACCACAACGTCCGGCTGTCAGAGGAAGTTCTGCGGGTCGACGTCGACATAAGCCTCGACGCCGCGCGTCGGCCGGTCTGCGGCGGCGATCCAGGCGCGCATGTAGGCGGAGAGGTCGGTATCGCGGCCCGAATGGGCGATGAGGCGGAAGCGGTGGCGGCCACGCACCACGGCGAGCGCCGCCTCGGCCGGCCCGAGCACCTCCACGGCCGGATCGCGCGGCGCCATGCGGGCGAGGTGGCGGGCGTGGTCCTCGGCGAGTTCGCGGCTCGGGCCGGACACCAGGATGGCGGCAAGGCGGCCGAAGGGCGGCATGACCGACCGTTCGCGTTCGGCCAGTTCGGTGCGGTAGAAGCGTTCGGCATCGCCCGAAACCAGCGCCTCGATCACCGGACTCTCCGGTGCGTAGGTCTGGAGCAGACCAAGCCCCTTGCCGATGACGCGGCCGGCGCGGCCGGTGACCTGGGCGAGGAGCTGAAAGGTGCGTTCGGCGGCACGCGGATCGCCTTGCGACAGGCCGAGGTCGGCATCGACCACGCCGACCAGGGTCAGCTTGGGAAAGGTGTGTCCCTTCGCCACCATCTGGGTGCCGACGACGATGTCGCACTGGCCCTTGGCGACCGCCTCGAATTCCGCCCTAAGGCGCTGGACGCCGCCGCCGATGTCGGACGACAGAACCACGGTGCGCTTGTCGGGCAACAGCGTCTGCATCTCCTCGGCGATGCGCTCGACGCCCGGTCCGCAGGCGACGAGGCTGTCGAGCGTGCCGCAGGAGGGGCAGGCTTCGGGGCGGGGCACCGTGTGGCCGCAGTGATGGCAGACGAGCCGCCCCCGAAAACGATGCTCCACCAACCAGGCCGAACATTGCGGGCACTGGAAGCGGTGGCCGCAGGACCGACAGAGCGTGAGCGGCGCATAGCCGCGCCGGTTGAGAAACAGCATCGCCTGTTCGCCTCGCTCGGTCACCTCGCGGATGGCGGCGACGAGGCCGGGCGCCAGGAAGCGGCCGCGCGGCGGACCAGCCTTCCGCATGTCGATGGCATAGAGGCTGGGCAGCTCGCGCCCGGTGGCACGGGCCGGTAGAATAACGTGCCGGTAGCGGCCGCGCTCGGCATTGACGCGGCTTTCGAGCGACGGCGTCGCCGAGGCGAGGATGACCGGAATCTTTTCCAGTCGACCGCGCACCACCGCCATGTCGCGAGCGTGATAGCTCGCCCATTCTTCCTGCTTGTAGGCGCCGTCGTGCTCCTCGTCGACGACGATCAGGCCGAGGTCGCGGAAGGGCAGGAACAGGGCCGAGCGGGCGCCGACCACCACGCGGGCCTCGCCGAGAGCGACGGCACGCCAGGCGCGGGCGCGCATCTTCGGGCCGACGTCGGAATGCCATTCGGCCGGCAGGGCTCCGAAACGCTCGGAGAAGCGCTCGAGAAAGGCCCTGGTCAGCGCGATTTCCGGCACCAGGATCAGCGCCTGTCGGCCGGCTCTCAGCGCATCGGCCACAGCTTCGAGATAGACCTCCGTCTTGCCCGAGCCGGTGACGCCGTCGATCAGCGTCACGCCGTCGTCCGGCGCCTCGCGCAGGCGGGCGACGGCGGCGGTCTGGTCGGGCGTGAGCTCGATGGGATTGAAATCGGGATCGGGCGTCCGAAACGGCCGGCCGGGGGGCAGTTGCACTTCGGCCAGCGCACCGGCGGTTACCAGTCCTTCGACCACGGAGGGGGAGACGCCCGCCGCCGCCGCGAGGCCAGCACGCGTCCAGGCTTGCCCCTCGTTCTCGTCGAGCAATGCCAGGACCCGGCGGCGGGCGTCGGTGAGGCGCTCCGGCGGCGCGCTAGTCGCCACAAGGCCGCGAAGCGGCGGCTCCGGTTCCAGCCCATCCGGCGCCCGCAGCACCATGCGCATCACCATGCCGCGTGGCGTCAGCGTGTAGCGGGCGACCCAGTCGACGAAGGTGAGCATCTCCGACGTCAGCGGCGGTGCGTCGAAGGCGATCTCGATGGGGCGCAGCCGGTTCGATGAGGCCTGCAGTTCGGCCGGTTCCGCCGTCACGACCCCCACCACCTTGCGCGGACCGAGCGGCACCTGAACGATCGAGCCCGGTCCCACCCGCATCCCGTGCGGCACGCGATAGGAGTAGGATAGATCGAGACCGACCGGGGTGAGTACCTGCACCACTTCGCTGCCGGACGCCGGGCGGGGCGCGGCTTCTCCGAACAGATCGTGGAGCGAGGAAGTGGGTTTTTCGGTCGGCATCGGCTGATTCGAGATGTACGGAGAACGATCATAGGCTAAACGGAGGACCGCCGCCTCGCCAAGCCATGGCCCATATGGAAACGCCGCCGACCATGAGCCGTCCCGCCGTCATCGTTCTTTCCTCCTTCGTTGCCCGCGGATCGGTGGGTGCTCGTGCCGCCTTCGCGCTGGAGCGGCTCGGCCATCGCGTCTGGACGTTGCCCACGGTCATTCTGCCCTGGCATCCCGGCCATGGCCGCGCCCATCGCATGGTCCTGCCGGAGGACGATTTCGCCGCGCTCTGCGCCGATCTTGCCCGGGCGCCCTGGCTGTCCGAAGTCGGCGGCATCATCACCGGATATCTCGGCTCGCCCGGGCAGGCGGACGCTGCCGCCAACCTGGTCGCCGCCGTCAGGGCGGCCAACCCGGAAGCGCTGCATCTCGCCGACCCGGTCATCGGCGACATGACCACCGGCGGCACGGGCGGTCTCTACGTGCCCGAACCCGTCGCCATCGCCCAGCGCGACCGTCTGATCGCCATCGCCGACATCGCCACGCCCAACCGCTTCGAACTCGGCTGGCTGACCGGCCGGCCAGTCGAAACGCTGACCGAGATTGCCGTGGCAGCCCGGGCGCTCGGGCCAAAGCGGGTCGTCGTCACGTCGGCGCCCGCACTGATGACCGGCAAGATCGCGGCGGCGCTCGTCACCGCAGGCGAGGCCATCGTTGCCGAGAACCAGATGATCGAGGGCGCCCCCAACGGGACGGGCGATCTGTTCGCGGCCCTGTTCCTGTCGCGGCTGATCGGCGGCGCGTCCGAGGAAGCGGCGCTGGCCGCCGCGTCGGCCTCCACCTTCGAGATCATCGCCCGGTCGGTGAAGGCGGGCGGACGCGAGTTGGAACTCGTGGATCAGCAGGAGGCGCTGGTCCGGCCTATGGCCATGGTCGACATTCGCCGGCTCGCCACGCCGCGCCGGCCCGTTGCGCGTCCCTCCGGAATCGAGACCTTGTGAACTGTGCGATGATTGACGTTAATAAGTAGACTTCCTTATAACGCCCCGGCGGGCCCCATCCGCCGCTCCACCCCTCCAGCCGGATATCGCCAATGACCGAACCGAAAGCGCCTCTTCGTCCGAAGCTCCCCGCCTCCTTTCCGGGGCGCCTGACGACTGGCTACGAGGCCTTCCGAGACGGTCGCTATCCAAGCGAGAACGAGCGTTACAAGCGGCTGGCCGCTGAGGGGCAGAAGCCGCAAATCATGATCATCGGCTGCTCGGACAGCCGCGTATCGCCGGAAGTGATCTTCGACGCCGGTCCGGGCGAGATCTTCGTCGTCCGCAACGTCGCCAACATCGTCCCGCCCTATACGCCGGACGGCGAGACGCACGGCACGTCGGCCGCCCTCGAGTTTGCCGTGATGGCGCTTGCCGTCCGGCATATCGTGGTGATGGGACACGGCCGCTGCGGCGGCATCGCGGCGGCGCTGGGCAGCCGCGACCCGCTGACGCCGACGGACTTCATCGGCAAGTGGGTGTCGGTGCTGGACGAGACGGCCGAGCGGGTGCGCTGCGACCATTCCATCGCCCCTGGCCTTCGCTACACCGCGCTCGAGCACGAGGCCGTCAAGTCCTCGCTCAAGAACCTGCTTGCCTATCCCTTCGTGAAGACGCGGGTGGATGCCGGCTCGTTGGCGCTGCACGGCGCCTGGTTCGACGTTGCCGAGGGGGAGCTCCGCGTGCTCGACCCCGACAGTGGCGCCTTCACCGTCCTCTCCGGTACGCTTGCCCCTTGAACCTTGACGGCAAGGCGATTACGGCTAACCGCCGAAGCCGGCCGGATGAGGCCGTGCGCCCTGCTTTCAGTTCTTGAGGATGCGACGATGGCAAAGAATTCGCTGTTCCTGCTGCCCGGCGATGGCATCGGCCCGGAAATCATGGCCGAGGTCGAGACGATCATCGCCTTCCTGAACCGCAAGGGGCTCACCGATTTCTCGCTCGATCGCGGTCTCGTCGGCGGCTCGGCCTATGACGCCCACGGCGCTGCCATTTCGGAAGCCGACATGGCCAAGGCGCTTGCCGCCGATGCGGTGCTGTTCGGCGCGGTCGGCGGTCCCAAGTGGGACAGCGTTCCTTATGACTGCCGGCCGGAAGCCGGTCTCCTGCGCCTTCGCAAGGATCTCGGCCTGTTCGCCAATCTGCGTCCGGCCATCTGCTATCCGGCGCTGGCCGACGCCTCGTCGCTGAAGCGCGAGGTTGTCGAAGGCCTCGACATTCTGATCGTGCGCGAGCTGACCGGTGGTGTCTATTTCGGCGAGCCGAAGGAGATCGTCACGCTGGAGAACGGCGAAAAGCGCGCCGTCGACACGCAGGTCTACACCACGCACGAGATCGAGCGCATCGCCCGCGTCGCCTTCGACCTTGCCAAGGCGCGCAACGGCCGCGTTTCCTCGGCCGAGAAGCGCAACGTCATGAAGTCGGGCGTTCTCTGGAACCAGGTGGTGACGAAGATCGGCAAGGACGAATATGCCGACGTCAAGCTCGACCACATCCTCGCCGACAACTGCGCCATGCAGCTCGTCCGCTACCCCAAGCAGTTCGACGTCATCCTGACCGACAACCTGTTCGGCGACGTTCTCTCCGACATCGGCGCCATGCTGACCGGTTCGCTCGGCATGCTGCCGTCGGCTTCGCTCGGTGCCCCGGATGCCGCCACCGGCAAGCGCAAGGCGCTCTACGAGCCCGTCCACGGTTCGGCGCCGGATATCGCCGGCACCGGCGCGGCCAACCCGATCGCCATGATCGCTTCCTTCGGCATGGCTCTGCGCTACTCCTTCGGTCTGATCGATCTCGCCGGCAAGCTGGACGAGGCGATCGCCCGCGTGCTGGGCAAGGGGCTTCGCACGAAGGACATCGCCCAGAAGGGCGAGGCGACCGTCGACACCCGGGCCATGGGCGCGGCCATCCGGGCCGAGTTCGAGGCGCTGGTCGGCTGACGCATTCGACTTTCGGCGATCGGAGGGCCGCTCACGGGGTTGTTAACTCCGCCGCTCTTGTTTCCGAGGGGTGCCGCACCAAATCATAGTCATGACGGCATCGCCCATCAGGCACTGCCCCCCGTCTCGCCAGCGGCGGTGACCGTCGGTCGGGTTCCCCTCCCGGCTCGCGCTGATCCCTAGCGCCGCGCCCAGCCTTCCCCCGAGGCTGGGCGCTTTCATATTGGTGTTCCAGAGTTGCCGAGACGATCGATGCCGGAAGATCGACGATTGTCGGCGCCCCGGTTTTTCAGTATAGAGCGGGTCATGAACGCGAAGCCGCAGATCACGCGCCTGCCGACGTCGGCCGACTACTTCCCGGCCCACGATCACGCGCGCCTGCCGTGGCGGTTTTTGGCGCGGCAGACCGGCGACAGCCGACTCCGGCCCTGAGATGACGGCCGGCACCGCCGGACCCTTCTACTGTTTTCCAGATAGATCAGGGGCGTGGTTCGCCCGCCCCACGGAATCGAAAGTTCGATCATCATGACCGCCAAGTCCCGCACCCTCTACGACAAGATCTTCGACGACCACGTGGTCGAGACGCAGGCAGACGGCACGTCACTTCTCTACATCGACCGTCATCTCGTGCACGAGGTGACCAGCCCGCAGGCCTTCGAGGGCCTGAGGACGACCGGCCGCAAGGTGCACCAGCCGGGCAAGACGCTTGCCGTGGTCGACCACAACGTGCCGACCACCGACCGCAGCAAGGGCATCGAAGATCCGGAGAGCCGCGAGCAGGTGGCGCAGCTCGCCATCAACGCCGCCGAATTCGGTGTCGAGTATTACAACGAGCTCGACCGCCGGCAGGGCGTCGTTCACGTGGTCGGTCCCGAGCAGGGCTTCACGCTGCCGGGCATGACCATCGTCTGCGGTGACAGCCACACCTCGACCCACGGCGCCTTCGGCGCGCTCGCCCACGGCATCGGCACCTCCGAGGTCGAGCATGTGCTCGCCACGCAGACGCTGATCCAGAAGAAGGCGAAGAACATGCTGGTGCGCGTCGACGGCAAGGCGCCGGCCGGCGTCACCGCCAAGGACATCGTGCTGGCGATCATCGGCGAGATCGGCACGGCCGGCGGCACCGGTCACGTGATCGAATATGCCGGCGAGGCGATCCGCGACCTCAGCATGGAAGGCCGCATGACCGTCTGCAACATGTCGATCGAGGGTGGCGCCCGCGCCGGCCTGATCGCGCCCGACGAGACGACCTATGCCTACATCGCCGGCCGTCCGAAGGCGCCGGCGGGCGAGGCGCTGGAACGCGCCAAGGCCTATTGGCAGACGCTCTTCACCGACGAAGGGGCACATTTCGACAAGGTGGTGACGCTCGACGCCGCCAGCCTGCCGCCGATCGTCACCTGGGGCACGAGCCCCGAGGACGTCGTGTCGATCACCGGCATGGTGCCCGACCCCGATACCATCGCCGACGAGACGAAGCGCACCTCCAAGTGGCGCGCGCTCGACTACATGGGTTTGAAGCCCGGCCAGAAGATGACCGACATCGCCCTCGACAAGGTGTTCGTCGGTTCCTGCACCAACGGCCGCATCGAAGATCTCCGGGCCGCCGCCGCGGTGGCCAAGGGGCGCAAGGTGGCCTCCTCGATCAAGCTCGCGATGATCGTGCCGGGGTCCGGCCTCGTCAAGGAACAGGCGGAAGCCGAGGGCCTCGACAAGATATTCATCGAGGCGGGCTTCGAATGGCGCGAGCCGGGCTGCTCGATGTGCCTTGCCATGAACCCCGACAAGCTGGCCCCGGGCGAGCGCTGCGCGTCCACCTCGAACCGCAACTTCGAGGGGCGGCAGGGATACATGGGCCGCACGCATCTGGTGTCGCCGGCCATGGCGACTGCGGCGGCCATCGCCGGCCACTTCGTGGATATCCGCGACTTCAAGTGACCCGGCGCCCCGGCGCGGAGAGTTCAAGGGCCGGAGCCGATCGCTCCGGCCTTTTTCATGTGTTCCCGAGCCAGCGCAGCCAACGCCCGTGGAAGTCGCCGCGCGCCAGAACGTGGTGCTCGCCAGAAGGAAACAGCGTGACGAGGAGGCCGGCGCCGGGCGTCTGGCCGTCCGCCTCCAGCCGCAGCCAGGCGAGCGGCTCCGTCTCGGCGGCCCTGAGCATGGCCGTCTGGATGCCGAGCCGGGCCGGATCGGCGAGATACTGCCAGAAGATCGAGTGGACGACGACGCGCAGCGTTCCCTCTTCGGGCGGCGCTGCCAGTTCGCGTGCGAGGAACTCCGCGGCGTCGGCGGCCTCGACGCGTTCGGGGCGGGCCGCGGCGTGATCGAGGGCGGCGACGAGCCGGGCTTTGCGGTCGGTCTGGTCGGCCCAGACATAGGACAGCAGCCGCGTGCGGTGCTCGGCATCCGCCGGGTCGAGGGGGGCGAGATCGCAGGCCCTGCGGTGCACCACCTCGACGGTGGTATCGAGCGGTGGCGGCGTATCGCACTCGGGCGCGAGCTCGATGGGCGCTTTGGTCTTCCCCCAGCGGGCGGCTCCATAGCGATAGGCGTACTCGTCCCAGTGAAGGTTGAGCCCGGCGCTGGCGCCGATTTCGAGAATGTCCAGTTTCGGCCCGAAACGCCGAGCCAGCCACAGAAAGCCGGGCAGTAGCATGGCCGACCGGCCGACCTCGTTGGTCTGCGGCGGGCTCATCAGGATGTCGTGCAGTTCGTGGTCGTGCCGGGCGATGGCGGCGCCGACCGCGGCGACGAGCGTGTCGTCCGACACGTCGGTCGGTGGATAGGCAGCGACGAGCCCGGCATCGCGCCGGGTCAGGACCAGCCGATGCAGGCCGCCAAACAGGCGCAGGGGCACGGCATCTTCTCCGGCGTGGCCGTTCCAGGTGAGGATGCGGCGGCCGGTCAGCGTCGTCCGATCGAGAAAGCGCGGCGCGAGGTCGGCAAGTCGGGCGGTGAACGGGGAGCCCATGGTGCGGCAGGCCTCGGCCTGGCGATGGAAGTGGTCGAAGATGTCGCTCATCGCGGCTTGCCCCCCGGCGTTCCCGAATTTGTCGCGACGATAGCGGCGGGGAACGGCAATGACCAGCCCGGAGGCCGTCACGCCGGCGTGAGCGGGTGACGCGCGCTTCCAGATCAAAAATTGCAACTCGCTTCGTCTCAGCCTTGCCCAAGCCGCCGGCATGGGGCAAGTAATGCGGGTGTCACGCGTAAGTGTCGCTTTTCCGGGGGACTTTTGACCATGTCGCTGACGATTGCCGCTGTCACCCAGGCGGACGCCCACAAGCTGGCGCCGATCATCGCCGCCTATGCCCAGGCAATGAAGCGCGGGGCGCCGCGCCGCCCGGACGAGTATTATGCCGAGCTTCTCGCCGTCGATCCGGCAACGGAAGTGCTGGGCGCCTTCGTCGACGAGGAACTAATCGGCTTTGCCGTGTTCTTCGATCTGCCGGACACCATGTCGGGCCACCGGGTCGGCCATCTCGAAGACATCTACGTCCTGCCCGCGTTCCGCAATCGCGGCATCGGCCGCAAGTTCGTCGAAGTGCTGAAAGTCGAGGGGCAGAGCCGCGGCTGGGATCGCCTGCGCTGGGTGGTGCCGCCGCCGGTCGACGCCGCCGCCACCGGCCTGCCGACCGATACCGCGCTCTACGAGGAGATCGCCACGCCGTCGACCTCCAAGCTCTACGACATCATCATCGACCCTCTGTCGCGCAAATCCTGACGGATTGCCTACAAAGCGAGCAGGTATAGCCCAAGCTCAGGGCTTTCCCGGATGGCCGTTTCGCCCTTAAATGCGGTCGCGCTCGACGCGACCGCAGGGAGAGATGATGGCTGTCCTGACCAAGCTGACGCACGTCACCCGCTATGTCTACGACAAGCCGGTCGTTCTCTCTCCGCAACTGGTGCGTCTCAGGCCCGCACCGCACAGCCGGACGGCCGTGCCGGCCTATGCGCTGAAGGTCACGCCGGAGAATCACTTCGTCAACTGGCAGCAGGATCCGCACGGCAACTGGCTGGCCCGGTTCGTCTTCCCCGAGCCGACGTCCGAGTTTTCCGTCAGCGTCGATCTGCTTGCCGAGATGGCGGTCTACAATCCGTTCGACTTCTTCATCGAGGATTACGCCGAGCACTGGCCATTCGCTTACGCGCCGGAGCTCGCCAAGGATCTGGCACCCTTCCTCGAATGCGAGGGGGAGGGAGACCTCTTCGAGGCCTATCTTGCGACGATCCCGCGCGATCGCAAGCAGACCACCGATTTCGTGGTGGCGGTGAATCAGGCACTGCAAGGGCACATCGCCTACGAGATCCGTCTCGAACCCGGCGTGCAGAGCCCGGAGGAGACGCTGTCGCGCCGCGCCGGTTCCTGCCGCGACAGCGGCTGGCTGCTGGTGCAGCTTCTGCGCCGGCTCGGCCTCGCTGCCCGCTTCGTTTCCGGCTACCTCATCCAGCTCAAGCCCGACGTCAAGGCACTCGACGGCCCGTCCGGCACGGAGGTCGATTTCACCGACCTGCACGCCTGGGCGGAGGTCTATATTCCCGGTGCCGGCTGGGTCGGTCTCGACCCCACCTCGGGCCTTCTGACCGGCGAGAGCCACATTCCGCTCGCCGCCACGCCGCATTATCGCTCTGCGGCGCCGATTGTCGGCTCCTACAGCGGGGCGCCCGACACCAAGACCGAATTCTTCTTCGACATGAAGATAGCCCGCATCGACGAGCGACCGCGCGTCACCTGGCCGTTTTCCGAAGAAGCCTGGGCGAGGCTCGACGCAGTGGGGCAGGTGGTGGATGCCGATCTTAGGGACGGCGACGTGCGCCTGACCATGGGCGGCGAGCCGACGTTCGTCTCCATCGACGACTATCAATCGGAGGAGTGGAACACGGCGGCGGTCGGTCCCACGAAACGTGGCATTGCCGACGACCTGATCCGTCGCCTTGCCGCTCGTTTCGCGCCGGGCGGTTTTCTGCATTACGGACAGGGCAAGTGGTATCCCGGCGAGAGCCTGCCACGCTGGACCTTCTCTCTCTACTGGCGCAAGGACGGCAAGCCGATCTGGCGCAATCTCGATCTCGTCGCGCCCGAGCGGCAGCCGACGCCGGCCGACGCCGAAGCGGCCTGCGCGCTGGCGCGCGGCGTCGCCAGACGGCTCGGCGTGTCCGGCAAGTGCGCCGTTCCGGCCTACGAGGACCCGGCCTACTGGATTCTGAAGGAAAGCGGCCTGCCGGACAACGTCACCACGGAAGATAGCAGGTTGGATGACCCGGAAG
The DNA here is from genome assembly GCF_950100655.1 of Pleomorphomonas sp. T1.2MG-36. Taxonomy (NCBI): domain Bacteria; kingdom Pseudomonadati; phylum Pseudomonadota; class Alphaproteobacteria; order Hyphomicrobiales; family Pleomorphomonadaceae; genus Pleomorphomonas; species Pleomorphomonas sp. T1.2MG-36. The sequence continues at coordinate 135,379 of NZ_CATNLY010000034.1, read as the reverse complement.
CGCGTGCTCGCATTGCCCGGGTTTTCGAGCGCGGCCTCGGGACTCCCAGCGCCTATGTGCTTCCCGTGCAGCGCTGGCAGGCCAGCGCAGGCAGGACCTGGGTGTCGGAGGTCTGGAATTTCCGGCGTGGCAAACTCTATCTGGTTCCGGGCGATTCGCCGGCTGGCTTCCGCCTGCCGCTTGCGGCGCTGCCATGGGTGCCGCCGGCCGCTTATCCCTTCCACGTCGACCGCGACCTGATGGGCGACCTGCCCGATCTGCCGGATCCGGATCAGCTCGCCACTGCCTACGAGCATTCGCGCGAACAGGCGGCTGACGATCCGCGTGTCGATCAATGGATGACTGGCGTCGGTGCGGTCCGCACGGCCATGAGCGTCGAACCGAGGAATGGCCGGCTCTGCGTGTTCATGCCGCCGGTCGCCGGTGCCGACGACTATCTGGAGCTGCTCGCCGCCGTGGAATCGACGGCCGAGGATCTCTGCCTGCCCGTCCATATCGAAGGCTATCCGCCGCCGCACGACCCACGCCTCAACGTCATCCGCGTGGCGCCCGACCCTGGCGTCATCGAAGTGAACATCCATCCCGCCGCCGGCTGGAAGGACTGCGTCGCCATCACCTCGGCCGTCTACGAGGAGGCGCGGTTGTCCCGCCTCGGTACCGACAAGTTCATGATCGATGGCCGCCACACCGGTACCGGAGGCGGCAATCACGTCGTGGTGGGTGGCGAAACGCCTGCCGACAGCCCATTTTTGCGCCGTCCCGACCTTCTCAAGAGCCTCGTCCTCTATTGGCAGCGCCACCCGTCGCTGAGCTATCTGTTTTCCGGCCTGTTCATCGGGCCGACCAGCCAGGCACCGCGCATCGACGAGGCGCGGCACGACGGTCTCTACGAACTGGAAATCGCGCTCGCCCAGGTGCCGGCGCCGGGCAAAGGGGGCGCGCCCTTGCCCTGGCTGGTCGATCGCCTGTTCCGCAACCTTCTGACCGATGTCACCGGCAACACGCATCGCTCGGAAATCTGCATCGACAAGCTGTTCTCGCCGGACGGCCCGACCGGTCGGCTGGGCCTCGTGGAGTTCCGGTCCTTCGAGATGCCGCCGGACTCGCGCATGTCGCTCGCCCAGCAGCTCCTGCTCAGGGCGTTGATCGCCTGGTTCTGGAAGGAGTCGCTTGAGGGTGGCTTCACGCGCCATGGTACGGCGCTGTTCGACCGCTTCATGCTGGAGCATTTCGTCTGGCAGGACTTTCTTGAGGTGATCGCCGACCTCAACCGGGCGGGCTTCCCGATGGAATCGGTCTGGTACGATGCCCAGCGCGAGTTCCGCTTCCCCTACTTCGGCACGATCAGCCGGCAGGGCGTCTCGCTGGAGCTCCGCGGCGCGCTGGAGCCATGGCACGTCACCGGCGAGCAAGGCGGGGGCGGCGGCACGGTGCGTTTCGTCGACAGCTCGGTGGAGCGGTTGCAGGCCCGCGTTTCCGGCTTCGATCCGGCGCGCCACGTGCTGGCCTGTAACGGCCGGCGTGTGCCGGTGGCTGCGACCGGCCGCAGAGGCGATTATGTCGGCGGCGTTCGTTTCAAGGCCTGGCAGCCGGCCAGCGGCATTCATCCGGTGTTGCCGGTCAACGCGCCGCTGACCTTCGAGATCGTCGATCGCTGGTCCAAGCGCTCGCTGGGTGGGGCCACCTACTTCGTTGCCCATCCCGGCGGCCGCAACTACGATACCTTCCCCGTCAACGCCTATGAAGCGGAAGCGAGGCGGTTGGCTCGCTTCCAGGACTTCGGCCACTCTCTCGGAATGATGAGCCTGCCGGATGAAGAAACGTCCGGGGAATTTCCCACCACACTCGACCTCCGGCGGCCGGCCGGCATCTGATGCCTTGTCGACTGGCGGACATCTTGGCGATGTCCCGTCTGTCTGCTTAACTCGCGGCGCCCCCGCCCGCCGTCCATGCCGGAACTCCGATGAGTCAGTTGCAGCCCGATCCGATCCCCGCCGGACAGAAAGCCGAGCCCAAAGCCGGACTGGGTTTGCTGACGCGGGGGTATAAGCCGCTCGCGGGCGCCTATGACGAGATGATGGCGCCGGACGGCTCGTTGCGCGGCCCTTGGCCGTCGTTTCTGCAACGGTTGGCGGACCTCGGCGAGGAGGGCGTGCGGGAGGCCTTTGCCGGCGCCGAGCAGCAGCTCAAGAACTCCGGCGTGTTCTTCCGCGTTTACGACGATCCGGCGGGCGCCGAGCGCCCCTGGCCGCTGGCGCCGGTGCCGCTGCTCATTTCTCAGTCGGAATGGACGGCGCTGTCAGCTGGCGCCGTCCAGCGCGCCCGGCTTGCCGAGGCGCTGCTTGCCGATGTCTATGGTTCGGGACGGCTTGCGCGCGACGGGGTTCTGCCCGCCGCCGCCATAGCCGGCAACCCGGATTTCCTGCGGCCGTTGGTGGGCGTCGTGCCGAAGGGCGGCCGCTTCCTGCGCTTTTTTGCCGTCGATCTCGGTCGTGGCCTCGATGGTCGGTGGTGGGTGCTTTCCGATCGTGCCCAGGCCCCCTCGGGTGCCGGCTATGCGCTGGAAAACCGGCTGGCGGTGACGCGGGCGCTGCCGGAAGTGGCGCGTGGCCTCAACGTCGAGCGTCTCGCGCCGTTCTTCCAGGCTTTCCGCGACGATCTCGCCGCCCTCAACGCCGGTGCCGAGGCGCGCGTCGGTCTGCTGACGCCGGGCCGGCTTAACGAGACTTATTTCGAGCACGCCTATCTCGCCCGCTACCTCGGCTTCCTGCTGGTGGAGGGCGGCGATCTGACGGTGCGGGGCGATGCCGTCTACGTGCGCACCGTGTCCGGTCTCAAGCGCATCGACGCGCTGTGGCGCCGCCTCGACGGCGATTTTGCCGATCCCCTGGAACTGCGCACTGCTTCGGCGCTCGGCGTGCCGGGCCTCGTCCAAGCCGTTCGGTCCGGGCGCGTCGATGTCACCAATGCGCTCGGCTCCGGCGTTGCCGAGTCGCGGGCGCTGATGGGCTTCACGCCGGCCCTTTGCCGGCACCTCCTTGGCGAGGAGCTGGAACTGCCGAACCTCGCCACATGGTGGTGCGGACAGGAGGCGGAGCGGCGGGCGGTGCTCGGCGGCTTCGATCGCATGGCCATCGCCTCGGCCTTTTCCGGGCCGTTGCCGGGGCTGCCCTTCTGGAGCAAGCTCGGCGCGGCGATGAACAAGACCGAGCGTCAGGCGGCCCGGACGCTGATCGAGACGCGCGGTCTCGACGTGGTCGGTCAGGAAAATGTCGGTCTTTCCACCATGCCGGTGTGGGACGGCAATCGTCTTGTGCCCAAGCCCTTCGTGCTGCGCCTGTTCGTGGCGGCCGTCGGCGACAGCGACTGGGTGGTGATGCCCGGCGGCTTCTGCCGCATTTCCGGGTCGAGTGACGCGCGCCTCGTGTCCATGCAGCAGGGGGCCGAGACGGCCGACGTCTGGGTTCTGTCCGATGCGCCGGTCAGGGAAGTCTCGTTGCTGCCGCAGCCGGATCGTGCCTCCATTCGGCGCTCCACCGGTACGCTGCCGTCGCGCTCGGCCGACAACCTCTATTGGCTGGCCCGCTATCTGGAACGGTCGGAGGCGACGCTGCGCCTTCTGAGGGCGCTGATCAACCGCCTGGTGGACGCGGGCGGTGACGCCGACCAGCCGATCGTCCGGGCGCTGACCGATCATTTGCGTTTTATTGGCGCCGTCGATCTCGAGCGCAAGGGCACGCCGGTCGAGCTTGTCGCCGCCGCCCTCAGCGATCCGGCCTCGCCCTCGGGCCTGCCGGCGCTGACCGGCGCGGCGCGCGCCGCCGGTTCGGCCATCCGCGATCGTCTGGCGCCGGATGCCTTCCGGGCGGTGACGGAAATCGCCGTTCTGTTCGAAAGCATCGGGCGTCGTCGTCTCACGCCGGCTCAGATGCTCGACGAGGTCAATCACGGCCTGCGCCGCATCGCCGCCTTCGCAGGTCTCGCCGCCGAGAACATGAACCGAGCCATGGGCTGGCGCTTTCTCGACCTCGGTCGTCGGATCGAACGGGCTCTCGCAACGGCGGCCGTGGTCCGCCGCTTCGCACTCGATGCGCCGTCGACCGAGGCGCTCGATCTGGCACTGGAAGCGGGCGACAGCCAGATCACCTATCGTTGGCGCTACGTCATGCGGCCGGCGCCTCTGCCGGTGATCGACCTGTTGATGCTCGACGATGCCAATCCACGTTCCGTCGCCTTCCAGACGGCGCGTATCGTCGAGCATCTGGAAGCCTTGCCGGCCACCCGCCTCGACGGGCGCCCGGTGGAACTCCTGCGCCTTGCCCGCAAGCTCGATGCGCGGCTTGCCAACACGGCGGCCGAGAAGATCGAGGCGCGCGATATCGACAAGATCAACGGCCGGCTGTTGCGGCTGTCCGGGCTCGTTACCGATCGCTTCTTCACCCAGCGGCCGAGTGAAGCGCAGCCGGAGGAGCTGGAATGATCTACGAGCTCCGCCAGCAAACGCGTTATCTCTATACGGCGGCGGTTCCCTATTCGAGCCATGTCGCCCGCCTCCTGCCGGTGGATCGCAAGGGGCAGGTAGTGCGCCGGGCGGCGCTGTCCATATCGCCCGCGCCGGCCGAACGGCGCGAGACCGTGGATTTCTTCGGCAACCGCATCTGCCATTTCGCCCTCGACCGGCCGCACGACGAGTTGGTCGTTCGCCTGGAGGCGGAGGTGGAGGTGGCGCCGACCGAGCCCTACCTCGCCGCGTTGACGCCGCCGGCCGAGGAAATCCGCCTGCTCGCGGTGGCGAGTGGCGACCCCGGCCCCGATTCCCCCGTGCACGGCCTTTTCGCCTCGCCGTCGGTTCCGCTCGATGCCGCCATCACCCGCTATGCCGCGCTGTCCTTTCCGGCCCGGCGACCGGTGCTGGAAGGGTCGATCGAACTCATGAAGCGGATCAAGGGCGACTTCGCCTATGTGCTCGGGGCCACCGATGCCGACACCAGCCCGTCGGATGCCTTCGTGGCGAAGAAGGGCGTCTGCCAGGACTTCGCTCACGTGATGATCGCCGGTCTGCGCGGCCTGGCGCTGCCGGCGCGCTACGTCTCCGGCTATCTTCGCACCGAACCGCCGCCCGGCCGGGAAAGGCTGGAAGGAGCCGACGCGACCCATGCCTGGGTGGAGGTGTGGTGCGGCGGCGAGGCTGGCTGGGTGGGGCTCGACCCCACCAACGGCATCGTGGCGGGCGAGGATCACCTCGTGCTCGCCATCGGTCGCGACTATTCCGACGTCTCGCCTCTCGACGGCGTCATCGTCGCCTCCGGCGCCCACAGCCTGACGGTGGCCGTCGACGTCATTCCCTTGTCAGGAGCATCCGGAAAGCGGCCTCTTCGCGTGGTCGAATGATCCGTCAGCTCCTGGCGAAAGCCAGACAGGCAGCAAGCACGGCCCGAAGCGTTTCCCGCGTCGGCGCGGCGAAGACCGGATCGAAGGCGACCGGCCAGTTGGCCTCGTCGACAGGCCCCAGGCTTTCGCGGATATACCCCCGGCAGGCCAGCTCCATCTGCAGGGCGTGGATGCCCTTCTCGGGCTGACCGTAATGGCGGGTGATGTAGCCGCCCTTGAACCGTCCATCGACCACGTGGCTGCGGCCGGAGCCGGCGATCACGCCGGAGACGCGCTCGACCAGCTCAGGATCGGCCGACGCACCGCTGTTGGTGCCCAGGTTGAAGACAGGTAGTTTGCCGGCAAACAAACGAGGAATGGCGGAACGGATGGAGTGGCAGTCGTAGACGACCACGCGATCCCAACCTTTCCGTAGCCGGCTAATTTCTTTGCTCAACGCCTCATGGTAGGGACGATAGTAGAGCCCGACGCGCGCTTCGATTTCATCGGCACCGGGCTCCTTGCCCTGACGATAGAGCGGCTCGCCGTCGAAGGTTTCGACAGGGCACAGACCGGTGGTGGCCTGTCCCGGATAGAGCGAGACGCCGGTCGGATCGCGATTGAGGTCGATCACCGTGCGCGACCAGTGGGCGCGGACGATGGTGGCGTCGAGCTCGCCTGCGAACGCATAGAGCTGATCGATCCACCAGTCGGCATCCTTTCTCGCCAGCCACGGCGAGACGAGATTCGCCTCGATATCCTCGGAAATGGCCGTGCCGACATGCGGCAGGGAAAGAACGAGTGGCGCCGCGCCGCGCCGGATCACCGGATCGGGTGTCGCTTCGTTCATTCGTGCACCAGGGCCGGCAGGAGGCCGTCTCCGATCGCGGCGGCAAGCCGCCCGGATGTGACGAGGCGGCTGGCGGCGTCGATGTCGGGGGCGAAGTGTCTGTCATCGGCGAGCGGCGGCACGTCGGCGCGCAACAGATCGATGGCGGCGGCCAGAGGCGTGGACGTGCCGAGCGGCGCGTGGAACCCGATGCCCTGCGCGGCGGCGAGATATTCGATGCCGATGACGTGGGCGGCGTTCCTCGCCATGGCCTGGAGGCGACGGGCGCCGTGAGCGGCCATGGACACGTGGTCTTCCTGGTTGGCCGACGTCGGGATGGAGTCGACCGAGGCAGGATGGGCCATCTGCTTGTTTTCGGAAACGAGAGCCGCCGCCGTCACCTGCGGGATCATGAAGCCTGAGTTGAGGCCCGGCTTGGGCGTCAGGAAAGCCGGAAGTCCGCTGAGTGCCGGGTCGACCAGCATGGCGATGCGGCGTTCGGCGATCGAGCCGATCTCGCAGAGGGCGAGGGCGATGATATCGGCAGCAAAGGCAACCGGCTCGGCGTGGAAGTTGCCGCCGGAGATCACCTCGCCGGTGTCGGTGAACACCAGCGGGTTGTCGGACACGCCGTTGGCTTCGTCGTTGAGGGTCACGGCGGCCTGACGCAGCAGGTCGAGGCACGCGCCCATCACCTGCGGTTGGCAGCGCAGGCAGTAGGGGTCCTGCACGCGGCCGTGGTCGTCGAGATGCGAGGCGCGAATGGCCGAGCCGGACAGCAGGGCGCGCAAACCGGCGGCGACGTCGATCTGGCCCTTGTGGCGCCGCAGCAGGTGAATGCGCGGATCGAACGGACCGTCGGAGCCCTTGGCCGCGTCCACCGACAATGCGCCGGTGACGAGCGCCGCCTGGAAGACGCGCTCGGTCTCGAACAATCCAGCCAGCGCCAGCGCCGTCGACACCTGCGTGCCGTTGAGGAGCGCCAGCCCTTCCTTGGGGCCAAGCACGAGCGGCTTGAGGCCGTTCGCTTCCAGCGCGGCGGCGGCATCGACGGGGCGCCCTTCGACGAACACCTGCCCGACGCCCATCAGGGCCGCCGTCATGTGAGCGAGCGGGGCGAGATCGCCAGAGGCGCCAACCGACCCTTGCCCCGGAATGACCGGGATCAGGCCACGCTCGAGACAGGCTGCGAGTTGCTCGAGCGTCGTCCAGCGTACGCCAGAGGCACCCTGAGCAAGGCTCGCGAGCTTCAGCGCCATGATGAGGCGGACGACCGATATGGACAGGGGTTCGCCGACGCCGGCCGCGTGCGACAGCACGATGTTGCGCTGGAGCGTTTCCAGATCGGCGGCGTCGATGCGCACCGAGGCCAGCTTGCCGAAGCCGGTGTTGACGCCGTAGACCGGGTCGCCCTTGCCGATGATCGCCTCGATGGCGGCGGCGGCCTTGTCGACCGGGCCGCGCGCGGCGGCGTCGATGGTTGCGCCGTCACCGAAATAGATGGCGCGCCAGACGGACAGCGGTACCTCGCCGGGGACAAGACGATGGAGGATCGGGGTATCTTTCATTCACCTCTCCAATAGCGGGCGGCGAGCGGGTTGAAGCCGATGCGGTAGACGAGCTCGGCCGGGCGGTCGACGTCCCAGACGGCGAGGTCGCACCATTTGCCGGAAACGATCGATCCGGTGTCCCCGGCAAGGCCGAGGGCGGCGGCGGCGTGGATGGTCATGCCGGCGAGACATTCGGCCACCGTCAGTCGGAACAGCGTCGCCGCCATGTTCATGGTGAGCAGCGGCGAGGTCAGCGGCGACGTGCCGGGGTTGCAGTCGGTGGCGATGGCGATCTTCGTGCCATGCTTGCGGAACAGGTCGACCGGCGGCAGCTTGGTCTCGCGGATGAAGTAGAAGGCGCCGGGCAGCAGCACGGCGACGGTGCCGGCGGCGGCCATGGCAGAGGCGCCTGCCTCGTCGGTATGCTCGAGATGATCGGCCGACAGCGCGCCGTGGCGGGCGGCAAGCGCCGCGCCACCGAGATTGGACAGCTGGTCGGCGTGCAGCCTGAGCTTGAGGCCGAGGTGCCGGGCGGCGGAAAACAGGTCGTCCACCTCATCGGGCGAGAAGGCGATGGTCTCGCAGAAGGCGTCGACGCAGTCGGCCAGTCCTTCCGACGCCATGACCGGCAGCATCTCATCGCGGACGAGCGCCAGATAGCCGGCGCGGTTGTCCTTGAACTCGGGCGGCAAGGCATGGGCGCCGAGGAAACTGGTGCTGACCGTGACCTTTCTTTCGCCCGCAAGGCGGCGGGCGGCGCGCAACTGGGCGCACTCGCCGTCGAGGGTGAGAGCATAGCCCGACTTCACCTCAACGGTGGTGACGCCCTCGGCGATCAGGTGATCGAGCCGGGGCAGGGCGCCGGCCAGAAGGCCCTCCTCGCCGGCCGCCCGCGTGGCGGCAACGGTCGAGACGATGCCGCCGCCGGCACGGGCAATCTCCTCGTAGCTGGCGCCGGCAAGTCGCAACTCGAACTCGTGGGCGCGGTTGCCGCCGTGGACGAGATGGGTATGGCAATCGATGAGCCCCGGCGTGACCAGACGCCCTTCGAGGTCGATAAGCTCGGCGTTCGGCGCGGTCTTCGGCATGTCCGCTTCCGGGCCGGCATAGGCGATGCGGCCGTCCACGGCGAGGATCGCCGCCTTCTCCACCGGATCGATGCAGGCGGGATCGGCCATCGTGACGAGGCGAGCATTGCGGAACAGGCGGGTGGCCATCGCGATACCTGAGGTGGATGTTTCGCTCATATGTATAGACAACCTCGACTGCGATGCAAGCCGTTCGCAAGCCAGACCATCAAGCTGACCGGCAACTTGCGCAAGACAGCTGCGCGAATTCCGAATGAGCTATCGAAATTCGGCATTACGTCTCTGGACATCATAGCCTGGAAATGGTGCATTGCCGGCCGCATTGTCCGACCGCTCCCTGAGAGGGTCGCCGCATCCCGATCACGCCGGAGTTTCCCATGTCGCCGCTCGCTCTCTTCAATCTTGAAGGTCGCAAGGCGCTGGTGACCGGGGCGAGTCGCGGTATCGGCCAGGCCCTGGCCGTGGCGCTGGCCGGTGCCGGCGCCGATGTGGCCGTCACGGCCCGCGATGCGGCCTCGCTCGGCGAGACCGCCGCCGCGATTGCATCGCTGGGACGGCGTGTCGTGCCGCTCGCCCAGGACGTTCGCGACGTGGCCGGCAGCCGGGCCGTGGTGAAGCAGGCGGCGGACGAGTTCGGTGGGCTGGATATCCTGATCAACAACGCCGGCTATGAGGAAGTGACGCCGTCGCTGGATATCGAAGAGGCGGTGTGGGATCGGGTGGTCGACACCAATCTCAAGGGGGCCTTCTTCATGGCGCAGGCGGCGGCGCGACAGATGCAGGCCGCCGGCCGAGGGGGCTCTATCGTCAATCTCGCCTCGCTCACCAGCTATGTCGGCGTACCGACCGCCGTGCCCTATGGTGCCTCGAAGGCCGGCATTCTCGGTATGACGACGGCGCTTGCCACCGAGTGGGCGGGCCTCGGCATTCGCGTCAACGCCGTGGCGCCGGGCTATTTCCGCACCGCGATGACCGATGTTTTCTATCGTGACGACGCCTGGCAGGCGTCGATGCTGGCCAAGATCCCGCTCGGTCGGTTCGGGGCGCTGGGCGATCTTGCCGGCGCGGTGATTTTCCTGTCGTCCGATGCTTCCGCCTATGTCACGGGCCAGTGCATTCCGGTGGATGGAGGGTATCTTGCCTCAATTTAAGGCATGCACATAAGTGATGCGAAAAGCGGATGACGACCTGTCTAGGGATGTATATGGTACTGCGGCGCGTTCATGCGCCCGGGGGAGCGGAAACGCTGGGGTTGTAAGGGGTCAGAGAGTAAGGGGATGACGGAAACGATAGCAGCCGATGCGCCGTTCGCGGTGTCGGTCCGCGACGTCAACATGGTGTTCGACGGCGTGCATGCGGTGCGCGACGCCACGTTCGATCTGGAAAAGGGGCGCTTTCTCACCATTCTCGGGCCGTCGGGCTCGGGCAAGACGACGCTGCTCCGGATGATCGCCGGCTTTGGTCGGCCGACGTCGGGCGAGGTGTTCATCAATGGTCTCGCCGTCGGCAGCGTGCCGCCGCACAAGCGCTCGATCGGCATGGTGTTCCAGAAGCTGGCCCTGTTTCCGCATATGACGGCGGCCGAGAACGTCGCCTTTCCGCTCAGGATGCGCCGGTTCGACGCGCGCACCATTCCCGACCGCGTGCATCGCTATCTCGATCTCGTCAAGCTGGGGAAGCTGGGCGACCGCCGCATTCACGAGCTTTCCGGCGGTCAGCAGCAGCGCGTCGCCATCGCCCGCGCCCTCGTCTTCGAACCGGATCTCCTGCTGCTCGACGAGCCGCTCGCCGCGCTCGACCGCAAGCTGCGCGAGGAGATGCAGCTTGAGTTCCGCCGTATTCAGCGCGAGCTCGACGTCACCACTATCAACGTGACGCACGACCAGCGCGAAGCTCTGGTGGTGTCGGACGAGATCATCGTCATGGATCACGGCCGCATCCAGCAGAAGGCCCGGCCCGAAGCCACCTATCGCCAGCCGAAAAATGCCTTCGTCGCCAACTTCATCGGCGTCACCAACTTCATCGACGGCGTGGTGGCGAGCGTCGACGGCGACCTGATCGCCTTCGAACGGTCCGGACTTGCCGGTCGGACCGGCAACGGTTTCCGTCCGGCGGCCGGTGTTTCGGCACGCGGCGCGCTCCGGGCCGAGCAGATCCGGATCGGCGGTGGCCGCGAAGCGCTCGGGGATGTCGACACGGTGTTCGGCGGGACCGTCACCGATGCGATCTTCGAGGGCGAGCGCGTCGTCTACGAGGTGGCGGTGGCCGATCTCGGGGGAACGACGCTGCGCGTCTTCGACCACGACCCCGTGGCCCACAGCCAGCACGACGTCGGCTCGCCGGTCGCGCTGGGGTGGAACGTGCAGGACGTGCTGGTCTTCGGGGAATGAGCGGACCGGCCCCGAAGAACCGGACCGAAGCTGAAGCCGCTCTTCGAAAATCGAATGCAGTAACAAGAAACTGAGCCAGAGGAGAACGACAATGACTGGACCGACCAAGCCCTTCCTCAATCTCGGCCGTCGCCGTTTCCTGCAGGGCGTCGGCCTTGCCGGTGCCGCCGGCCTCGTCGGTATGCCGTTCGGCCGCGCGTTTGCGGCCGAGCCGGAGAAGCCCAAGGAGATCATCGTCCGCGCCTGGGGCGGCTCCTGGGTCGACAGCCTCAAGAAGGGCGTCTCCGACCCCTTCACCAAGGCCACCGGCATCGCCGTCCGTCACGACCTGACCGAAGACAACGAGATCCAGCCCAAGGTCTGGGCTGCCGTGGCGCAGAAGCGCGTGCCGCCGATCCACATCAACTGGGACACGACGACCAACGCCACCAAGTCGGCGCTGCGCGGGGTGACGGAAGACCTTTCCGATCTGTCCAACCTCGCCAACGTGACCGAACTCGCCAAGCCCGTCGGCCTCGATGGCTATCCGATCGTCAACACCTACGGCTACGTCTACGTTCTGGCCTACCGTCCGAGCGCCTTCCCGAACGGCGCGCCGAAGTCGTGGAAGGACGTGCTCGATCCGAAGTTCAAGGGTCGCATCGCCCTCTACAACGACGGCATCGGCTTCCACTTCCCGGCCCAGGTGGCCGGCGGCGGCAAGCTGGAAGACATTCCCGGCAACATGCAGCCGGCCTGGGACTTCATCGCCAAGGTGAAGGAGCAGTCGCCGCTGCTCGGCGAGGACCCCGACTTTACCGCCTGGTTCCAGAAGGGCGAGATCGACGTGGCCTGCACCATTTCCACCAACGCCCGCGAAGCCAAGGCGAACGGCGTCGACATTGCGTGGACGGTGCCGGAAGAGGGCGCCAAGTACGACACCGATGGCCTGTGGATCCCCAAGGGGCTGCCGGAGAACGAACTCTACTGGGCCAAGCAGTACATCAACTTCGCCATCACCAAGGATGCGCAGCAGGTCTGGCTCGACGGTCTCGGCCTGCCGGGCGTGGTGCCGGGCGTCAATCCGCCGGCCGATCTGGTGGGCGATCCGTCCTACCCGACCACCGAAGCCGACTTCAAGAAGCTGATCCGCATCTCCTCCAAGGTGCAGGTCGAGCACGAGAGCGAGTGGTTCGGCAAGTTCAAGGAAATCATGCAGGGCTGACCGCCGCCGTTCTCGAACAGGTTCGCCGCCCGTCGGCGGCGAGCCTTCCTTTCAGAAGACCAGACAGACAATGCGTCCGAGCCGTACTTCCTATCCTCTCTCCTGGCGCCTGATGGACGCCCTCGAGGCGGTGGCCGCCGCCCTTTGGCCGCGCAGCTTTTCGGCGGCGGTGCCCTGGCTGATGCTGATGCCGGCCGTCGTCCTGGTCGGCCTCCTGGTCCTTGGCCTGTGGGACATGGCCGACGGCTCGTTCCGGACGCTCGACACCGCGACCTTCCTGCCATCCGACGACTATTCGCTTTCCAACTACGATCGCGCCTTCACCGAGAAGCTGTTCTTCACGGTGGCGAGCCGCAGTCTGATCGGCTCGCTGATCGTGACGGTCGTCACGCTCGTCTTCGCCTTCCCCTATTCCTACGTCATGGTGCGGACGCGCTCGGCCGCCTTGCGCAAGTTCCTGCTGATCGCCCTGTTCCTGCCCTTCTTCATCGGCCAGGTGGTGCGCGCCTATGGCTGGCTGATCATCCTGGGCTCGCAGGGCATGGTCAACGAGGCGCTCGGGCTCGTCGGTGTGGCGCCGATCCGCCTCCTCTACAACTATCCGGCCGTCTTGTTCGGCCTCGTGCAGTACATGCTGCCGTTTGCCGTGCTGATGCTGGCGCCGGCGCTCACCGCCATTCCCGAGGAGATGGAATCGGCGGCCGGCTCGCTCGGCGCCAACTGGGTGCGGACCTTCATCCACGTGGTGCTGCCGCTCGCCAAGCCCGGCTTCGTCGGCGCCGGCCTCGTCGTGCTGACGCTGTCGCTGACCGATTTCGCCATTCCGGCCATTCTTGGCGGCGGCTCGCAGGACTTTATCGCCAACGCCATCTACGACCAGTTCTTCCGCACCTCCGACCAGGGCATGGGCGCAACGCTGGCGCTGCTCTTGGTGGCCGTCGGCTCGATCATGGTCGGCGTTGTGTTTGCGTTGTTTGGGGCCGGCACCTTGGCCATGGGGAGGTCGAAATGAAGGGCGACCGTTCCAAGGCCGTGACGCTCTGGGCCTTTGTTATCGTCGCGCTGGTCATGCTGTCGGCGCCGACGCTCGTCGTGCTGGGCGCTTCGTTCACGGCCGGCAACATGCTCACCTTTCCGCCCGAGGGGCTGTCGCTCAAGTGGTATGCGCAGATCGCCGGGGCCACTGACCTGCGCGATGCCTTCCTGCGGTCGCTGATCGTCGCCTCTATCTGCACCGCGATCTCCATACCCACGGGAACGCTGGCCGGCATCGCCCTTGCCAAGTATCGCGTGCGCTTCGCCTGGGGTGTTCAGGTCTATTTGCTGTTGCCGTTCACCGTACCGCTGATCGGCTCGGGCATCGGCCTGATGCTGATCTTCGGCAAGTGGGGGCTGCTCGGCCAGCTCTGGCCGGTGGGCGTCGCCTGCGCGGTGATCAACCTGCCGTTCATGATCTGGGCGGTGACGGCCAGCGCCGCCAGCCTCGATCCCGATCTCGAACTCGCCGCCGCCAACTGCGGCGCGCCGCCGCTCTCCACCTTCCTGGCGGTGACCGTGCCGGCGGTGACGCCCGGCATCATCACCGGCGCGCTTCTGATGTTCATCCTGGCGCTCAACGAGTTCCTGGTGTCGCTGCTCTTGGTCGACGCGCGCATCGTCACGCTGCCGGTGCAGATCTACAACTCCATCCGCTCGATCATCACGCCCGATCTCGCTGCGATTTCCGTGGTGTTCATTGCCGTCGCGGCGATCGCCATCGCGCTGCTCGACTGGCTGGTCGGGCTGGATATCTTCCTGAAATCGAAATGAAGGCGTGAAAAACGCCCTGCCGTTCAAGGACTGCTGCCATGACCGACGTTTCCTTCCACGACTACGCCAAGCTTGATGCCGAGGGCCGCGCCGCCCTGCTCAAGCGCTCGGAAACCGACCTCACCTTCTTCCTCGACAAGGTCGGCCCGATCATCGAGGCGGTGAAGACGGAAGGCGATGCGGCGCTCTACCGCTTCGCTCGTGATCTCGACAAGGCCGAGGTGAAGCCCGGTGCGCTCAAGGCGTCCGAAGCCGAGTTCGACGCCGCCTTCAAGGCGGTGGAGCCTGAGGTGGTAGAGGCGATCCGCTACGGCATCGAGAACATTCGCTCCTTCCACGAGGAGCAGAAGCCTGAGGCGATGTGGCTGAAGGAGATCCGCCCCGGCGCCTTCGCCGGCGACCGGGTGACGCCCATCAAGTCGGTGGCGCTCTACATTCCGCGCGGCAAGGGCGCCTTCCCGTCGGTGACCATGATGACGGCCGTGCCGGCCGTGGTTGCCGGCGTGCCGGATCTCGCCATCGTTACCCCGCCGACGCCGGATGGCTCGGTCGACGCGGCGACGCTGGTTGCCGCCCGCCTCGCCGGTGTCGAGACGGTCTACAAGGTTGGCGGCGCGCAGGCCGTCGCGGCTGTCGCCTTCGGCACGGAGACGGTGAAGCCGGCGCTGAAGATCGTCGGCCCCGGCAGCCCGTGGGTGGTGGCGGCCAAGCGTCTGCTGTCCGGCGTCATCGACGCGGGCCTGCCCGCCGGTCCGTCGGAAGCGATCATCTTCGCCGACGATACGGTGCATGGCGGTCTCGCCGCCCTCGACGTGCTGATCGAAGCGGAGCATGGGCCGGACTCGTCCGCCTATATCGTCACCCACTCGCGCCGGGTTGCCGAGGAGGCATTGGCCGCGCTACCCGAGCACTGGGCGCGCATGACGCCGCAGCGGGTCGAGTTCTCCAAGAAAGTGCTCGGCGGCGCCTTTGGCGGCATCATCCTGACCTCCTCGGTCGAGGAGAGCCATGCCTTCGTCAACGCCTATGCGCCGGAGCACCTTGAGATCCTGTCCACCGACCCCTATGCCCATCTCGGCAAGATCACCGAGGCGGCGGAGATCCTGATGGGTCCGTATACGCCGGTGTCCATCGCCAACTTCGGCCTCGGCCCCAATGCGGTGCTGCCGACCAGTCGTTGGGCGCGCACCTGGGGCCCGCTGTCGGTGTTCGACTTCGTCAAGCGCTCGTCGATCGGCTACGTGACGGCCGGCGCCTATCCGGAACTCGCCCACACCGCCCGGGTGCTTGCCCGCTACGAGGGCTTCTCCTCGCATGAACAGGCGGTGTCGTCGGTGCGCGACGCCTATCTCAAGGGCTGAGCGATGACGGCACCGAGCCGCACCGCCGAGATCCGGCGCCTTGCCGCCAGTGACGAGAGCGCTGCCGAGGCGGCGCTCGCGGCGCTGTTCGCCGACCTGTTCGGCCTTGCAGCCGAGGGCGTCGCCATCAACCGCGATCAGTACAGCCTCAACTCGCTGAACGGCTTCTTCTCGGCGGGCGGCGCCGACTATTTCTTCAAATTCCATCA
Source organism: Pleomorphomonas sp. T1.2MG-36 (assembly GCF_950100655.1). NCBI lineage: Bacteria > Pseudomonadati > Pseudomonadota > Alphaproteobacteria > Hyphomicrobiales > Pleomorphomonadaceae > Pleomorphomonas > Pleomorphomonas sp. T1.2MG-36. The sequence continues at coordinate 119,569 of NZ_CATNLY010000034.1, read as the reverse complement.
GGAGGACGGCGAGGAGGCGATGACCGGCGAGTATTATCGCGCCGACATTCTCGCCCGCGCCGGCCTGCCGGTGGACATGCCGGTGTTCGTGTCCAACCTGCCGGGCGAGCAGGTGCTGGTCTATCGCCGCCGCTCCGATCCCCGTTTCTCGGATGTGCTCAGGGCGCTCGACATCGCCACGCTCGATGGTCGTCGCGATCTGGCCGGTGAAGCGGCCGCCGTCGCCGCCGAGCGCGGCCTCGATACGGCGATCGCACGGGTCTATCTCAAAAGCCTGCATCCGGTCACGCCTGTGGAGGCTGCGGCCGAACCGATCCACCGCCTGTTTCACGATCGCCTTGTCGACATGCCGGGGCGGCGCTTTCCCGGTGGCCGTCTTTCGGGCTTCTATCTCGGCAAAACCGTGCGTCTGCCGGGCGTGGAGCTCGGCTGGAACGATTTCGCGACCCGGCGCCTCGTGATCAACGGACGGGCCTACCGCCGGACGATCGGCGAGCTGTTCGAAATGGCCGGTCGGCGCCTGAGCCCCCATATGCTGGCCGATGCCGGCGGCGTGGTGGCGCATGGCGATGCCCATAACGCCAATGTCTGGTGCAGTCAGGGCACGGATGGGCCGATGCTCAGCTTCTACGACCCGGCCTTCGCCGGCGAGCACGTGCCGGCCCTGATCGCCGAAGCCAAGGCCACCTTCCACAATGTGTTCGCCCATCCGCTCTGGCTCTACGATCCGGCGGAGGCGACGCGGCGATTTTCGGCGGTCGCGCGGCTTGGTGACGGCACCCTGGCGATCGAGACCGACTGGGCGCTGACGCCGGTGCGGCAGGCGTTGCTCTCTGCCAAGGCGGAGCTCGTCTGGAAGCCGCTGCTCCTCGATCTCAAGGCGTGTGGCTTACTGCCGGCCGACTGGCGGGAGGTGATCCGCCTTGCGCTGTTCCTCTGCCCGACGCTGGTCATGAACCTGAGGGCAGGGGCGGCGACGCATACCGAGACATCCTCGGCGATCGCCTTTGCCGTTGCCGCCATGGTGGGCGCCGAGCCCGAGGCCGGCGAGGACGAGATGTCCGCCTTCCTTGGCGCCATCGATCCCGACCGCTGATCCCCAAAAGAAAAGGGAGCGGCGCCGATGGCTTCCGCTCCCCCTCGATGTCGTGGGAAGGCGCCGATGGCGGCGCCTTCCGAAAAGCAGCCTCAGGCGGCAGCCTGCATGCAGGAGCCCGACGGGCAGACTTCGGCGCACTGCTGCGTGTCGAAGTGACCTTCGCACTCGGTGCACTTCTTGGCATTGATCGAGTAGACCTTGCCCTTGTGGCTGATCGCCTTGTTCGGGCATTCGTCTTCGCAGGCGCCGCAGGAGGTGCAGGTGGAGGTGTCAATCATAAAGGCCATGGGTGTCACTCCTCTTGGTTGTCCAACGGGGCGCGGTTGTCCGTTTTGTGTGCCGCCCCGATTTCGGTTTGCCGGGAGCAATCGGATTGCATCCTTGCTCTCGGCAGAGTTTTCGCGTTTTTGCGTGATCAGGAAAGTTGGCAACTTCCCTGATGACCGTCCTCAGCGTTCCGTGCAGGAAAGGCAGGGGTCGATGCTGTTGACGATCATGGCGATGTCCGCGATCTTGGCGTCCTGCAGCATGAAGCGCAGGCTGTCCCAGTTCATGAACGTCGGCACGCGCCACTTCACGCGTTCCGGCTGCGGCGTATCGTTGGTGCGGAGATAGTAGATCACTTCGCCGCGCGGCGCTTCGCTGCGGGTCACCGCCTGTCCGGGCGGGATGTCCGGGCGGTCGTTGATGTTGACCGGGCCGCCGGGCAGGTCGCGCAGGCAGACGCGCAGCAGGTCGATCGAGGTCAGGATTTCCTCGAGACGGACCATGGCGCGCGACCAGACGTCGCCGTCGGTCAGCGAGTGCACGACCAGCGGCAGGCGATCGTAGGCGGCGTAGGGCGCTTCGCGACGCACGTCGTAATCGACGCCAGACGCGCGGGCCACCGGGCCGACGACGCCACAGGTGATGGCGTCGGCATGGGTGAGCACGCCCACGCCCTTGGTGCGGCGAAGGATCGAGCCATTGGTCTTGAAGGTCTTGATGATGTCCTTCGTCTCGGCCTCGATCTTGTCGATCGCGCCCTTGATGTAGGCGATCGACTTGTCGTCGAGGTCGTAGCGGACGCCACCGATGCACATAGCGCCGATGTCCTGGCGGTTGCCGAAGATCGACTCCAGCATGTCCTGGCCGATCTCGCGCACCTGCATCATGTGCATGAAGTAGGTTTCATAGCCGACGAGGTGAACCAGGAGCGCCACGTTGAACAGATGCGAGGTGACGCGCTTCAGTTCGTCGGCGACGGTGCGCAGGTAGATGCCACGCTCGGGCACCTCGATGCCGGCGATTTTCTCGGCCGCCATGGCGAAGGTCTGCGGGTGGCTGTTGGAGCACAGCGAGCAGATGCGTTCGGTCAGCACCACGTTCTGGTACATCGAGCGCTTGGTCGTCAGGTACTCGATGCCGCGATGGGCATGGCCGGCATTGATGTCGATGTGGCTGACGGTTTCGCCCTGCACATCGATCTTGAAGTACATCGGCTCCTCGAGGGCCACATGCAGCGGGCCGACGGGAATGCTGAAGGTCTCGGGTACGTTGTGCGTGCTCATGCTGCACCCTTCTTTCCGGCGATGAGGCGTTCCCACAGGCCCTTGGTGCTGGCGGCATTGACCAGCGTCGAGAACGGAATCAGCCGCTCGAGAACGGCGCCGTCGACCGAAGCGTCGAGGAACAGGCGGCGCGGATCGGGATGGTCGGTCACCTTGACGGCGTAGAGTTCCATCATCTCGCGCTCGTGCCAGTCGGCATTGCGGAACAGCGGCGTCAGCGAGGCGATGGAGCCGCCCTGCGGCACGTAGGCGATGATCGTCAGCGCGTCGCCGGCGATGTCGAAGTGATAGTCGATCTCGTAGGAGGTGCCGTCGAGCAGCGTGCCACCGAAGGACTTCGGCGTCTCCTTGGGCTCGGCTTCGGCCTTTTCCTCGCCGTCGTTATCCTCGTCCTCGTCTTCCTCCTCCTCTTCGGGGGCGGAAGGCTGGGTGCAGGTAATCATCGACAGGCGCGCGCCCATATCCTTGAGCAGGGCGGCGACGGGCGACAGATCGGCAGCGCTGGCGAGGCCCAACCAGGCGACGGTAACGCCGTACTGGTCGGTTTCGGCCGAGTACTCGACGCCGGCCGGCGCCGCTGCGGTGAGGCGGGCTTCCAGGTCTTGCGGTAGGCGGCTCATGCTGGGACCTTCCGGTTCTTGAGATACTTGGCGCGGCACTTCGGGCAGCGCGCGCGCAGCTCAGTATATTCCTCGGCGTTGAGCGGCGGCTTGGCATTCTTCACCATCGGTGCGGTATTCAGCGCGGTAGCGCCGCACTCGACACACTTCTGGTTGGGAATGAGGCCATGCTCGACCATGTCGAACTTGTCGGCATTGACATGGGACAGGTCCCAGTCGTTGGTCTGATGGATGGCGTCCGTCGGGCAATAGAACTCGCAATTGCCGCAGAACACGCAGGTGTTGTGCCAGCAGTCGAAGGTCATGCCATCGGGCGTCTTGGCGAAGCGGATGGCATTGGCCGGGCAGACGCGCTCGCAGATGCGGCAGCCTTCGCAGCTCTCCGCCTTGAACTCGATGCGGCCACGCAGGCGCTCGGGCGTGAAGGCCGGTCCCAGGGGGAAGGCCTCGGTCTGGGGACCCTGCCTCAGGTTGCGGGCGAAAATCGTCAGGAAGTTCATCTTGGGACCTTTCCTCAGAGACGCTCGCGCCAGATGGCAATGGCCTTGGCGACGCCGGCGATGATCGCCTGCGGCCGGGGCGGACAGCCGGGCACGTTGACGTCGATCGGAATGTACTGGTCGATCGGCGCCAGCACGGCGTAGCTTTCGCGGAAGATGCCGCCGGAGATCGGGCAGACGCCGACCGCCACCGTCACCTTCGGATCGGGGATCTCTTCGTACATGCGCAGCACCGCATCCTTGACGCGGACGGTGAGCGGACCGGAGATCAGCACGATGTCGGCGTGCTTGGGGCTGCCGCAGTACTGGCAGCCGAGACGCTCGATGTCGTAGCGGGGGATCAGCGCGGTGGTCGCCATCTCCACGTCGCAGCCGTTGCAGGAGCCGGCGTTGATCCGGTAGATCCAGGGCGAGCGCGTGGCGATCTTCTTGAAATCGGGTATCAGGCCCATCTAGCCCTCCTCAGACCACGACGACGACCGCAAGGCTCGCCACGGCGAGCAGCAGGGGCCACTTCAGGAAAAACACAAAGGCCTGGTCGATGCGCATGCGGCCCATGGACAGGCGGACCGCGGTGATGCCGACCAGCATCAGCACCGCCATCTTGATCAGCCACACCAGGAAGCCGCCGACGATGCCCGCGGGGGCCGCCGGGAAGAACAGGGCGATGCCGAGGCTCAGCACGACCACCTTCTTCAGCGCCGACATGATCTTGAACAGCGCCAGCACCGGGCCGGAGTATTCAAGCAGCGGGCCTTCCAGCACTTCGGTCTCGGCCTCCGGAATGTCGAAGGGAACGATGCCGAGATTGGCCGGGTAGAAGAAGCAGAAGGCGGCGACCGCCGGCCACATCACCGGGTCGAACAGGAAGGAGCCGTGGGTCTGCTGATAGGCGATGATGTCGTTCAGCGAGAAGGTGGCCCAGCCGCCCATGCCCATGCCGGTACGGATGGCGACGGCGGCGGCGATCAGCACCAGCGGGCCTTCGTAGGCGATCATCAGGGCCATCTCGCGGGAGAAGCCGATGGCGCCGTAGGGCGAGCCGGAAGCCGAGCCGGCGATCATCAGCACGATGCCGGGGATCATCAGCAGGTAGAGCAGCACCAGAAGGTTGCCGATGGCGGCGTCCGGCGCATAGACCGAGGCGATCGGCACCAGAGCGGCGGCGATCAGCATGGACACGACGCCGACGAGCGGGGTGTAGAGGAACACCGTCTCATTGGCGGCGGCCGGCACCATGGTGCGCTTGAAGCCGAGCTTGATGATGTCGAAGAACGGCTGCAAGAGCGGCGGTCCGACACGGCTCTGGAGGCGGGCGGCGACGCGGCGGTCGACACCCTTCATGGCAAGGCCGAAAGCGAGGGCGAAGACTCCACCTGGGAAGAGGAGCACCGCCAGCAAGATTGCGATCTGGTTGGACATTTTGAGTCTCTCCTCTCCCGTCAGTGCTGTTCTTTGGCCTTGGCGGGCTTGGCCGCCAGGAGGCTGCGGATGGCAGCGGTCGGGGACTCGAACAGGTTGACGGCGCCGACACGGCCGCCGGCTTCCGGCAGGAAGTCAGTGGGCGTGGCGCCGGCGAAGTGCAGGCCGCTCTTCTGGATGCCGCGGTGAGCCAGGCGCATCCAGGGGATGAAGGCCGCCGCGACGATCAGCACCAGGAGGCTGAGGGCGAGCGGGCTCCAGCCACCGGCACCCGGCAGCGGGCCGAAGATCGAGGCGTCGATCGGGGTGAGCCCGAGTTCGGCCTGCATCTTGGCGATCGGCACCAGGGCAAGACCCGGGAAGAAGCCGAGCAGGACGCTGGCGCCCACCAGGATGCCCATCGGCACCAGCATGGACATCGGCGCTTCCTCGGCCTCGAGGGCCTTCGCCGTCGGCGCGCCCATGAAGGCGGCGTGGGCGAACTTCAGCACGGCGGCAAGGGTGAACAGCGACGACACCATGGCACCGGTGGCAAGCGCCCAATGGCCGCTCTCGAAGGCAGCGGAGAAGATCATCCACTTCGAGGAGAAGCCGTTGAGCGGCGGCACGCCAGCCAGCGACAGGCCAGCGAACAGGAAGAAGCCGAAGGTGATGGGCATCTTCCGGCCGAGGCCACCCAGTTCGTCGAGCTGGCTGGCATGGCTCTTCACCATGACGGCGCCGGCCACGAGGAACAGGGTGTCCTTCAGGAACATGTGGTTGACGAAGTGGAACAGGCCGCCGGCGACGCCGAGCGAAGTGCCGAGGCAGAGCGCCATCAGCACGTAACCGAGCTGGCTGACCGTGGAGTAGATCAGCAAGAGCTTGATGCCGTTCTGAACCACCGCCATGGCACCGGCGTAGACGACGGTGATGCCGGCGATGATGGCGATGACGTCCATCAGAGCCGGAACGCCGCCGATCTCGCCACCGAGGCGCAGGAACACCGCGCTGCCGCCGAACAGGCTGAACAGCTTCAGCACGCCCCACGGACCGGACTTCAGCAGAACGGCCGAGATGTAGCCGGAGACCGGCGTCGGGGCGGCGGCGGGATGCATCTGCACGTCGATGCGGACGGGCAGCATGGCAGCCTTCATGACGAGGCCGATGAACACCGGGACGATGCCGATGGCCAGCGTGGCAAGCGGCATGTCGAGCGCCTTCTGGCCGATCTCGACGAGATCGAAGGTGCCGGCATGGGCCGCGAGCACCGCGACGCCGAGGAACATGAAGGAGGCGCCGACGGTGTTGAAGAAGAAGTACTTGAAGCCCTCCTTCCGCGCGACGTCGGATTCCTCATGGATGATGGCCGCCCAGAGCGCCCAGCTCGACATCAACTCCCAGAAACCGAAGAAGGTGAAGATGTCTTTCGCCGCCGTCATGCCCAGGAGGCCGGCGATCATGATGCCGAAGGCAGCAAAGAAGCGCGGCTGGGCGTGGTTGTGGGCGAGATAGGCGGTGGCGTGCAGCATGTTGAGCGCGCCGACGCCGGCGATCAGCACCGCGAACCAGAAGGACAACGTGTCGTAGGCCGGGGCGGTGAAGATTACCGCCAGGAAGGCTGCGACAAGCACCGCCACGGCAAGCCATCCGGCCTGCTGTACCGACTTGCGGCCAACCAGCCAGACCGCCACGGCGCCGAGGAAGGCGATGGTGGCAGGCAGCGTCCAGGTCATGACGAGGCTCGGCAGCGCCGCCGCGGCGAGACCGCTGCGGGCAGCCACCTCAGCGCCGACGGCACCGACGAGGTCGAGCTGGAACGAGGGCACGAAGCCGCCGAAGATGATCGCGGCGGCGAGAACGCCGACGGCGATCAGCATCGGAAGCGGTGCTTCCTTGACGCCGGCTTCGCCCTTCCAGGGACGGAAGAACAGCATGCCGACGACGCGGAGATAGTAGACCACGGCGATGATGCCGCCGACCAGCAGGCCGATGGCCACCTCGTAGTGGCCGGCTTCAGCCGCCGCGTAGACCATCAGGAACTTCGAGACGAAGCCCGAGAAGGGCGGCAGGCCCATGATCGACACGGTGGCGAGCGCGTAGCAGCCGGCCGTGAAGGGCATGACGCGGCCGACACCGGCGAGGTCGGCGATGTTGCGCCGGCCGGTCTGCATGATGAAGGCGCCGGCTGCGAAGAACAGCAGGGTCTTCATGACCGCGTGGTTGGTGACGTGCAGCAGGCTGGCGTCGGTGGCGAGCGCCGTGCCGATGCCGAGAACCGCGACGATCTCGCCAACCTGGGCAAGCGTCGAGAAGGCCAGCATCCGCTTGATCTCGGTTTCGAGAAGAGCGCGGATTTCGCCGTAGAGCAGGGTGATCAGGCCGAGACCGATCAGCACCACTTCGAGGCTGAGGCCCCAACCGGTGAAGGTGGAGAGCGCCGGCACGCCGATGACGATGAACAGCACCTTGACGAGGCCGAACACGCCGGCCTTGGTCAGAATACCGGACAGCGGACCGGAGATGGACGACGGCGCGGCCGGATGGGCGATCGGCAGCCAGCTATGGACCGGCCACACGCCCGCCTTCACCGCGAAACCGGCGAAGAAGCACAGCGCGATGACGAGGCCGGACAGCGGCGAGATCATGCCCACCTTCTCGGCCAGGGTGGCGAATTCGAACGAGCCGATCTCGGCATGCGTCAGCAGGATGCCGAAGTGCATCAGATAGGCGCCGGAGGCGCACATCATGAAATAGATGAGGCCGGCGCGGAGCGACTTCTGGTTCTGCTCGTGAATGACCAGGAAGTAGGAGGTCCAGGTCATCAGCTCCCAGTAGACGTAGAAGTTGCCCATCTCGTGCGCGGTGGTGAGGCCGAGCAGCGAGCCGATCATCAGGAAGGCGAAGAAGTAGTAGCGGTTGGTCCACTCGGCACGGGCCATGTAGCCGATCGAGTAGACGATCATCACGGCGGTGATGCCGGCGAAGACCAGCGCGAAAACGCGGGACGCCGGATCGAGGCTCGTGTCGAACACCACGAGGGCCAGCGTCGCGACGGCGAGGACCACGGCGCCGATATCGCGGGCGCGGGTCGAGACGTGGCCGAGGCCGTAAACGGCGAAGGCGCCGATGTAGGGCACGAGAACCAGCAGCGCCCAGGGCGACTCGAACTCGGGAACGCCACCCACGGCGCCGGCCAGAGCTTCGGCCGCATGCTGGAAGGGCAGCGGGAACACCGAGATCAGCGCGGTGACGGCGGCGAGAGCCCAGGCGATCGGCAAGGCAAGAGCCGGGGCGCTGTTGAGCTCGACGCGGCGCGCCGGATGCTCGAGGCAGACGCGCTGGATCACCACCAGATAGTAGTAGGCGGCGACGATCGAGGCGGCGGTGCCGATGAGCGCGATGGCCCAGTGACCCTGCTCGATGGCGGCATAGAGCACCAGGAACTTGGAGAAGGATCCCTTGAACGGCGACAGCCCCATCACGGAGAACAGGCCGAAGCCGAACAACGTGGCTGCCACCGGCATGCGGTGACCCGAGCCTGCGAGATCGTCGAGGCGCGAAGAGCCGGTGCGGCGGATGATGTACCAGCCGGCGGCGATCACGAGGCCACGCATGATGACCTGATAGCCAAAGTGCATGTAGGCACCGGTCAGGCCGGCTTCGCCGCCGAGACCGACACCGATCAGAATGTAGCCAATCTCGGCGACGGTCGACCAAATGACGACGCGTACCAGACTCGGCAGGCTCATGAGAGCGGCGACTTCACCGAAGAACAGGAAGATCGCGCCCATCCAGGCCAGCGCCATCGGGTCGATCTGAGTGAGGGAGAGCATGAGAGGAGATCCTTCCGCAGGCATGCATCTTGGCTGTCATGGATGACGTTAATCACAGCATCCACTAGGGTATGTCGGCTAGCCGACATATACGCATTCCCACGACGCCAATGCTTTGTCGCTGGAAGTAAAAATGATATTTACATTCATATTATTGTCGGGATATAAACGATAATAAAATCAGTTGTTTGTTTCGTTATCTGCCGTTCGGGCCCGTCTCGAATCGCGCGCTTCAAAAGGATTTAAGTGGCGATTTGAAGGCGCTTTCTAAGTAGTATGTCCGATACAGCTTTGTGCATTCCCGCCATGCAGAATCCAAGGGATTCCCCTTTGTTGCGAGCGGTTTGCAATAAAAGGCCGGAAAATTCGTCATTTCACGCACAAGTATTCCCACCGAGGCATCGATTGGGATAGATGAACCGACAGACTAGAGAGGACGTGTCGATGCATGAAACCGCGGTCGTCGAAGGGCTAATGCGCATCCTGACCGATCACGCCAAGCAAAATGGCGTCGATCGGGTGGTGGCCGTTCGACTGAAGATCGGCAAGCTGCGCGGCATCGACAGCCGGCAGATCCGGCTGGCTTTCGAGATCTTCGCGGAAGGCACCCTGGCGGAGGGCGCGCGGCTCGACATCGATGAGGTCGGCGTGACGGCGAAGTGCCGCACCTGCGGCACCGTGTTCGCGGTGGAGAAGTACCAGTTCGTCTGCTCGGGCTGCGGCGGTTCGGACGCCGATGTGCTGACCGGGCGCGAACTCTATATCGAGAGCTTCGAGGCCGCGAAGGGTTGACGGGTGGTGTTGCACTTGTCCGCAAGGTCGATCTTCACTATATTGCTAGCATGAATAGCAAGCACAAGAGGACTCTGGTCTCGGTTTTCGCCGAACCCGTCTCGGGCACGATCGCTTGGGCCGATATTGAGGGGCTTCTTGTTGCGGTGGGCTGTCGTGTGATCGAGGGTGCCGGCTCACGGGTCAGGTTCGAAAGGGATGGCGTCATCGCCAGCTTTCATCGGCCTCACCCGGAGAAGGAGGCCAAGAGATACCAAGTGCGGGATGCCCGCGAGTTTCTGTCGAAGCTGGGAGTCGAGCCATGAGCGGCATGACCTACAAGGGCTATCATGCCCGTGTCGAATTCGACGCTGCCGATGAGATCTTCGTGGGTCGCGTTGCGGGACTCAGCGATGTCGTCGGGTTCCACGCGGAAACGGTTGAAGACCTCAAGGCAGCGTTCCGAGACGCGGTCGACGACTATCTCGAAACCTGTCGGACGATCGGTAAGGCGCCGCAGAAACCTTATTCCGGTCGGGTGATGTTCCGCATCTCTCCGGAAGTTCATGCCAAGGCGGCCACCGCCGCCGAGCTCTCGGGCAAGAGCCTCAACGAGTGGGCGGAAGCCGCTCTTGCGGAGGCGGCGGCAAAGCTGGTCGCGTGACCGAAACGGAGACTCGCTCAGGAGCGCCCCATCGCCTGCCGCCGCTCGGCAAGGCGATCGACGATCCATTGCGTCCAGGCATCGAGGCCGGCGCCCTTCTTGGCGGAGACTTCCAACACCGGGCCGGGGCCATGGACACGGCCGATGGCGGCGCGGGCGCGCTCCGTCGAGAACTCCTCGATGGCCGGCAGCAGGTCGGTCTTGGTGAGTAGCACCAGGTCGGCCTTGCGGAAGATCACCGGATACTTGTCGGGCTTGTCGTCGCCCTCGGTCACCGAAAGCAGCACGACGTCGTGGTGCTGGCCGACGTCGAAGTCGGCGGGGCAGACGAGGTTGCCGACGTTCTCGACGAACAGCACGTCGATGTCGTCGAGGTCGAGGACGTGCAAGGCGTCGTGGATCATCACCGCGTCGAGATGACAGGTGACGCCGGTGGTGATCTGCACCGCCGGCACGCCGTGGCGGCGGATGCGGTCGGCGTCGTTTTCGGTTTCGAGGTCGCCTTCGACGACGGCGACGCGGATGCCCTTCGGCAGCGCGGCGATCGTCGCTTCGAGAAGCTGCGTCTTGCCCGAGCCGGGCGACGACATCAGGTTGATCGACAGCACGCCGTGGGCATTGAGGTGCTCGCGGATGTGAGCGGCGATCCGGTCGTTCTCCGACAGAAGATTCTCGACGACGGGAATGGTGGTGGTGGCGGCCTTGCTGCCGCAGCCGCAATCGCTGCACATGGTCGGAAACTCCTGAAATAGGGTCGTTAGAGCGGCGGACGCCCGGACATATCCGTGCTGCCACTCTAACCTTTTATTCAAGCACCAGATTTTCCCGAAAAGCGGCCCTACTTTTCGGTCCGATGCTCTAGAGTTTTTCCGGTGAACTCTGGTTCTCCGGAAAAACTCTATTTCTTTGTCAAGACGCCGTTCCGGACGCAAAACCGGTACCCACTTTTGCTGGAACGGCTCTAGCGGACGTCGGCGAGCTCACGGCGCAGGCGGCTGAGATCAGAGATCACCATCGAGCCGCCGCCGAAGCGGTAGAGGATGCCCGAGCGGACCAGCTCGGCGATGACGGTTGAGACCGACTGCCGCGTGGCGCCGATCTGCATGGCAAAATCCTCGGCGTTGGGCAGGTGGTCGATGACGATGCCTTCCTCGGCTGGCCGGCCGATCCGGTCGGCGGTGTCGCACAACACGCGGATGAGACGGTGCTTGACGCCGTGAAAGGCGATGTCCTCGATCATGCGGATCGACTTTTGCGCCAGACGATCGAGGGCGGGCAGCACGGCCAGTGCCAGCTCCGGCTCGGCGAGTGCGAGCTGGCGGAAGACGGCCGGAGAGGCGAGAAGGACGTTGGCGGCGTTGCGCACTTCCAGCATGGCGCCACCACGCAGATAGATGGCATCGCCCGCTTCCAGCATATAGAGCGTCAGCTCCTTGCCCTCGAAGGACGTGAAGCAGCGCAGCCGGCCGGAGCGGACGATCAGGAGATCGCCGTCGGTGCTCTCGTCGCCGCCATAGACGATCTGCCCGGCGCGCAACGACCGCTGGCCGAACAGACGGCCGTGGCCATCCTTCAGGAGTCGTTCGACGATTGCGCTGAGTGGATTGTCGGTCTGCATCTGGGTCCCAGTGGCCGGCCTGAAAGCGCTTCAGGTCGGTATTGCCTGCGAGAAGCTAGGTTCTTCCTATCGCCGAGAATAGGCCAAAGCGAGTCAACTTTTCAAGTTTGACTATATCCTTCAAGACGTTGGTTTTTTATGGTCTGGGTTGCCCTATTTGCATGGTAAGTGTTTCAACGCCTTTATAAGTTCGTTTGGCTTATACTTTGGTCGCTGGCGTCGGCCAGACCGCACCGCGCAGCGTGAACAGAATGTATCCCAGGAAGGCTGCCGCCCAACTCCAGCGGGCAAGCGGGATCAGCGTGTCGTAAAGCTCGACGTCGATGGCGGCACCGACGCGGGCGATGGCGGCGCCGGCAATCGCCACGTAAATGAGATCGGCAAGCAGCGAGGGCATCAGCGATCGCTTGTCCTTCTTGCGGACGATGGAGGTGGCAATGCCGATCGCCAGCGTCGCAAGGCCGCCCACGGCGAAGGCGTGGATGACGGCGAAAGGCGAGATGTTGGCGATGCCGAGGTCCATCAGCGCCAGCATGAGAAAGGCCAGCCGTTTCCAGACGAGGCCGACCGCCAGGATGACGCATCCGGCGTAAGGCTTGATGCGCCAGGGCTCGATATGAATGAGCCAGGCCATGCCGAACAGGAAGGCGGCCAGCGCCGGCCAGCCGGCGTTCCAGCCAAGTCCCCACAAAGCGAGCGCCAGGATGGTGAAGGCGCGTTGCGGCACGGCGATGATGGCCGGGACGGGCTTGAGCTTGGGGTAGCCCGCCCGCTCGCGCGCCACCGCCAGCACGGCGATGCCGATGCGGTTCGACACCTCGATGCAGATCAGCACGATGATCGCGAGGCCGGCCATGGTGGCCTCGGGCCATCCATACAGGAAGGCGGGGATGGCGATGAGGCCATGCAGGGCGGCAAGGCCGAGGATCGGCAGCGTTTCGGCCGTCTTGCCGGCTGGCGTCACCGACAGCAGGAGAATGACGCCGCACAGCGTCACCAACGCCCGCAGCAAGCCGGCCGGTTCCGGGTCGACGCAGCCCCAGAGGAACGTTGCCGCATGGGCGACGAGAACGGCCCAGAGCATGGGAGCCGGCGTGATCGGCCGGCCGATCCAGCGTGGCAGTGCCACGGTCAGGAAGCCGAACAGCTGGATGCCGAAGAAGCCGAAGATCAGTTCGTTCGGGTGGGTGGCAATGTCGCCGATCCCAGGAGCTATATCTGGGCCGATGGCCCTGAGCGCCGTCAGCGCCGCCAGGACGAAGGCGACGCGGAACGGATCCGGCCTCGTCATGCCATCTCCACGCGGGCACTCCCAGGCTGGCCACGCGTGAAACCGTCGACGAGTTCGCCTGGAAGGTTCAGCCCCTTCAGCGCGGCGAGCGTTTCAGCCCGGCTGGCGCGGCCGTCGAGCAGCGCACGGTAGAGACGGCTGACCGCCACCATGTCGACGGTGTGAGGGGAGAGCCGCAGGCGGCGGACGCCGAGCTTGCCGAGTTCGTCCGGCGTCGGGCAGAAGGCCTCGACGCCGTTCGACAGCGTCTGAATGCCGTTGATGGCGAGAAACTGCTGGCCATCCAGCGTGTCGACCGGCAGGCCGTCCGGATCGCGATCGCAGACGAACTGGCAGCCGTCCTTGTGCAGTCCGTGCAGGCGGGCATGGTAGCAGCGGCCGGACAGGGCGAGCGGCAGGCGGCCGAAGGCGAAGAGCTCGAACTCCACCTCGGGCAGTGCGCCGGCAATGATGGAGACCGAAGCGATCGGCAATTCCACCGGCAGGCAGATGCCGGTGGCGCCGCGACCGGCCAGGAAGCGGGCGGCGCCCTCGTTGTAGACGTTGACGAAGGGGCCGACGATGAAGGGCTTGCCGGCGACGCTCGGCAGAGCCGTGAGATCGTTGATCTCGACGATCTCACCCACCTCACAGAAGTCGGTGACGGCTTTGCGTTCGCGCGGGTTATAGGGCAGGGCGAGCGTCGAGAGGACGACTTGCTTGCCTGCCGCCTGCAGGCGCTCGATCAATTCCGGCCAGAGACCGTCGGTGAAAGGCTGACGCTTGCCGCAGATCACTTCGCCGAGGTGGACGCGGTCGACCTCCGCCTCATCGGCGATGCGGGCGTAGAAATCGCGAAGCCGGTCGGGGGACCAGTTGAAGAGAACGGGGCCGAGGGTGAGGCCGGTCTTGGTCATCTTAGTCGACTTCTCTGTTCCGGGTATCAGCGCCATGTCTTCTTGTAGGCGCCCGAGGTCTGCCGGCCGCCTTCGACGAGGCCGGCGAGCAGACGCCCGACCTCGACCTCGGTGCCGCCGGCATCGATCGCATCGACGGCGGCTCGGAAGGTGCGCACCACTTCCGTGACGTAGCCCTTGCCGCGTTGGCGCCCCTCGATCTTCAGCGCCGTGATGCCGGCCTTGGCGAACGCGGCGATCAGGCTGGCTGCGTTGAGACTGACCGGATCCTCGAAGAGATAGGATGTCTTGCCGCCGGCTATGAAGCGTCCCTTGCAAAGCGTCGGGTAGCCCGCCTGCTCGCCGGCGCCGAAGCGGTCGATGGTGAAGCCGTTGAGGCGCGTTGCCGTGCCGTTCTTATCCTCGGAGTAGGCGACGTGCTCCGGCGGCGAACAGACGCCGGTGAGGTTGGGCGACTTGCCGGTGGCATAGGACGACAGCGAACAGCGCCCCTCGGTCATCGGGCAGAGGCCACCGAACACGAAGGCTTCGGTCTCCACGTTGATCGCCGCGTTGAGCTTGGCGATTTCCTCGACGGAGAGGACGCGCGGCATGACGACGCGCTTGACGCCGAAGGTGTCGGCATAGAAAGCGATCGCTTCCGGCGTCGCCGCGGCGGCCTGGACGGAGAGGTGCAGGCGCAGGTTGGGATGGTGCGTCGCGGCGTGATCGAGCACGGCGAGGTCGGCCAGAATCACCGCGTCAGCGCCGGCTTTCTCGGCATTGGCAAGCGCCGCCTTCCAGGCGTCCATGGAGCCGGCCTTGGCGAAGGTGTTGATGGCCACCAGCACCTTGGCGCCATGCGCGTGGGCGAAGCGGACGCCCTCGATCATCTCGTCGGGCGAGAAATTGAGGCCGGGGAAATTGCGGGCGTTGGTCTCGTCGCGGAAGCCGCAATAGACCGAATGGGCGCCAGCCTCGACGGCGGCGCGCAGTGCCGACGGCGTGCCGGCGGGGCAGACCAGTTCGAGACTCATGACGGCTCTCCAGGAATCGGCGAGCCGGTGAAGCGGCGGGCAAGGCCGAGGCCACCGATCACCGAGCGGTCGACCAGCTTGCCAAGGCCGCCGGTGGCGCCGACGAAATCGGCCGGCGTCAGCTCGGCGTCCTCGATGGCGTTGCGCAGCGCGACGAGGGCGTCGGTGCGTCCGGAGACCGAGATTGCACGGTTAAAGAACATGGCGTCGCCGTCGAGGGTGCCGTCGAGCAGGCCGAGCAGAACGAGGAGGGGCGCCCGCACCGTCACGTCCGCCGGTTGGGTGGCCCGGCGGCGCATGCATTTCACTTCGGCGCGCACGCCGTCCGGAACCATCAGGAAGCTGAAATCGAGGTCGGACGGTTCGATCAGGAACGAGCATTTGCCGTAGTCGCCCAGCCGGTCGAAGACCGCCGGCTTGCGGCGTGCGAATCGGCGAACGGCCAGCGTCAGCGCTGGCCCCAGCGGCAGAAAACCGGCCGGCATCGCCAGAATGCGGAGAAGTCTGGGCAGTTCGCCCCGGAAATGTTCGGCCATCACGTTATCCATTTCGAAGACGGTCAGCTTAGGACAGACCGCTGCTCATGTTTTTGTCATAGCTCAAAGACGCACCGGTTTTTCCTGTGGCAATCTGCCCGATTGGCAAAAGGGTGTTATGTGTCGGCTCTGCCCGGTGCCAGTGGGGAACGACCGAAGGCCCCCGGGCAATGCGAACGAAAGGTCGGGAAAATCGAATGTTCAGCCGCAGCCTGCCGCGCTTTCCCGATCTCACGAGCTTTCTCGATTTCCTGGACAAGCAGGGCGATGTCCGCGATGTGGCGGCGCCGGTCGACATGCGGCTGGAGGTCACGGAAATTCATCGGCGGGTGATCGAGGCAGGCGGACCGGTTCTCCGGTTTTCCGCGCCCACCGTTGGCGGCAAACCGTCGGCGATGCCGGTCGTCGCCAATCTGTTCGGCACCCGCGCCCGCGTCGCGGCCGGTCTCGGCACCGATGAGGCCGGTCTTGCCCGGCTCGGCCGGATGATGGCCTTCCTGCGTTCGCCGAAGCCGCCTCGCTCGCTGGGCGAGACGGCCAGTCTGTGGCCGGTCGCGCGCGCGGCGCTCAACGCCCGGCCGAAGATCGTTGGCGATCGCGGCCGCTGGCGCGACCTTCCGGTCGATCTCTCGGCGCTCCCCATCCAGACCTGCTGGCCCGGGGATGCCGGCCCGCTCATCACCTGGCCGCTGGTGGTCACGCGCGCGCCTGGCGCCGACGATCTCGGCAGCTACAATCTTGGCGCCTACCGCATGCAGGTGCTCGATAAGACGAGCGCGATCATGCGCTGGCTGCCGATGCGCGGCGGTGCGCAGCATCATCGGCAATGGTTGAAGGCCGGCGAGAGCATGCCGGTGGCCGTGGTCATTGGCGCCGACCCTGCCACCATTCTCGCCACCGTCATGCCGGCGCCGGAAGGGGTGACGGAACTGTCGCTCGCCGGCCTCATTGCCGGGGCGCGTCTTGCCGTGACGCCTTGCCGCACCATTCCACTGCATGTGCCGGCTTCGGCCGAAATCGTCCTCGAAGGTACGATCACCGCCGGCGACACGGCGATGGAAGGGCCGTTCGGTGATCATACCGGCTACTACAATCCGCCGGAGCGGCATGTGGTCTTCCGTCTCACCGCGATGCGCATGCGCGAGGGCGCGCCCTATCTCACCACCTTCACCGGGCGGGCGCCGGACGAACCGGCAGTGATGGGCGATGCGCTGGCCGACGTGTTCAAACCTCTGCTGATGGAGGCGATACCGGAAATCCGCGACCTCTGGCTGCCGCCGGAGACCTGTTCCTACCGCGTCGCCGTCATCGCCATTGACAAGCGCTTTGCCGGTCAGGCGCGACGGGTGATGATGGGCTTCTGGTCGTTGTTGCCGCAGTTCACCATGACCAAGATGGTGATCGTCGTCGACGACGACATCGACGTGCGCTCATGGTCCGACGTGATGTGGGCGGTGGCAACGCGCGCCGATCCGGCCCGCGACACGCTGGTGCTCAACCGCACGCCCATGGACCATCTCGATTTCGCCTCGCCGCTCGAAGGGCTCGGTGGCAAGATCGGCATCGACGCCACCAACAAGATCGGCGCCGAGACCAGCCGTGAGTGGGGACGGGTGATGACGATGGACGAGGCGGTGAAGACTTCGGTCGACGCCCGTTGGGTAGAGCTGTTCGGAGCGGCGCCATGAAGATCGTCGTCGGTATCAGCGGCGCTTCCGGTGCGACGCTTGGTCGCGAGGTGCTACGCCAGCTCAGTGCGGCCGGCGCCGAGACGCATCTGGTCGTTACCCCCGGCGGCGAGCGGACCATCACCCACGAGCTCGGGCCGGCGGGTATCGACGAAGTGCGCCGGCTTGCCGCCGTCGTGCACGACATCGGCAACCTCGGCGCTTCGATCGCCTCCGGCTCGTTCGGCGCCGAGGCCATGGCTGTCGTTCCCTGCTCTATGCGGACGCTTTCGGCGCTCGCCCATGGCTTCGGCGACAACCTCTTGACGCGGGCCGGCGACGTGATGCTGAAGGAACGGCGTCGGCTGGTGGTTCTGCCGCGCGAGGCGCCGCTAACCGAGGCGCATCTCAATTCGATGCTGATGCTGACCCGCATGGGCGCCGTTGTGGCACCGCCGGTGCCGCCTTTTTACAGCAAGCCGGAGACCATCGACGACATGGTCCGCGAAATGGCGGCGCGCGTTCTTTCCTGGCTGGGTGTCGATCCTGGCGCCGCTTTGACGCGATGGCAGGGTATGTGAGCCCTTGTCAGGTCGCATTTCTACGGGTATAGCCCTTTCTATGACCACGACGCACGACATCTCGCGCCATATCTCCGCCGAGGGCACCGCCCCCGGGGACCGCGCACGGATGCTCGGCTCGCTTCTTCGTCTCGGCCTTATCAGCGGTTGCCGGGTCCAGTGAGGGAGCGCCCGGCGGCCGATAGCCCGCCGCTGGCCATGAGCTCTCTCGTTCTCAACCCAACGTGTGACCAATTGTGCCTGATGCCGTGTTCTGACGTCGATGAGCGACGCGACCGGCCCATGGTGCCAGCCAGAGACGAGTGACGCCATCATGACCGATACATTTCAGAACGGGACGAGCCGCGACAGGGTGGGCATGCCCATCGCTTCCACCAAGTATCGCCCCTTCACGCCCATCAACCTCAGCGATCGCACCTGGCCGGGCAAGGTGATCGACAAGGCGCCGATCTGGTGCTCGGTCGACCTGCGCGACGGCAATCAGGCGCTGGTCGACCCCATGGGTCACGACCGCAAGGCCCACATGTTCCGCCTGCTGCTGGAGATGGGCTTCAAGGAAATCGAGATCGGCTTTCCCTCGGCCTCGCAGACCGACTTCGACTTTGCCCGCTGGTGCGTGGAGGAGGGCGGCGCGCCCGACGACGTGTCTCTGCAGGTGCTGGTGCAATGCCGGCCGGAGCTGATCGTCCGCACCTTCGAGGCGCTGCAGGGCGCCAAGCAGCCGATCGTCCATTTCTACAACTCGACCAGCAGCCTGCAGCGCCGCGTGGTGTTCGGCAAGGACGTCTCGGGCATCAAGCAGATCGCCGTTGACGGCGCCAAGCTGATCGCCGACATGGCGGCCAAGGCCGGCGGCGGCTTCCGCTTCGAGTATTCGCCGGAAAGCTTCACCGGCACCGAGCTGGAAGTGGCTCTGGAAATCTCCAACGCCGTGATCGAGATCATCGATCCGACGCCCGACAACAAGCTGATCCTCAACCTGCCGTCCACCGTCGAGATGGCGACGCCCAACGTCTATGCCGACCAGATCGAGTGGATGAGCCGCAACATCGACCGGCGCGACTCCGTGCTGATCTCGCTGCATCCGCACAACGATCGCGGCACCGGCGTCGCCGCTGCCGAACTGGCGCTGATGGCCGGTGCCGATCGCGTCGAGGGCACCCTGTTCGGCAACGGCGAGCGCACCGGCAACGTCGACGTCGTCACCATGGCGCTCAACATGTTCACGCAAGGGATCGATCCCGGCCTCGACTGCTCGCACATCGAGCACATCCGCGACGTGTTCGAGTATTCCAACCAGATGAAGGTGCCCGAGCGCCATCCTTATGTCGGCGAACTCGTCTACACCGCCTTCTCCGGTTCGCACCAGGATGCCATCAACAAGGGCCTCAAGGCCATGAAGGCGTCGAACACCGGCGTCTGGGAGGTGCCCTATCTGCCGATCGATCCGCAGGACGTTGGCCGCTCCTACGAGGCGATCATTCGCATCAACTCGCAGTCGGGCAAGGGCGGCATCGCCTATCTCATGCAGAACGACCACGGCATCAACCTGCCGCGCGCCCTGCAGGTGGAGTTCCGCGAGGACATCCAGTCGATCACCGACCGCGAGGGCCGCGAGCTCAGTTCGCAGCGCATCTACGAGCGCTTCATGCAGCTCTACGTCGACCAGCCGGAAGGACGGCTCAGGTTCGTCGACCACCACACCTTCCCCGATCCGGACGTGAAGGGGCGGCGCATTTGTGTCGCCGAGATCGTCGACGGCGGCGTTTCGCGTAGCATCGAGGGGCACGGCAATGGTCCGATCGACGGTTTCGTGCATGCGCTGTCGGTCTATATCGGCATTCCCGTGTCGGTGGCCGACTACTCCGAGCACTCGCTCCAGCAGGGCTCCGATGCCTCGGCCATCGCCTATGTCGAGCTGAAGCACCCCGGCGGCAAGCTGCATGGCGTCGGCATCAACACCAACATCGTCACCGCGTCGCTGTCCGCCGTGGTGTCGGCGGTCAACCGGGTACTGGCACTCAACGCCGGCTGACCTGATCTTTCCGTGACGAGAAGAGCCCTCGATCCTGCGGTCGGGGGCTTTTTGCATCTGCCGGTGCCGCTTGACTTCGGCCGCGCGGGGCGTGCAAGCATGGCCCATGTCTTTGCCCGACGATCTTGCGAACTGCCTCGTGCTCAACACCGTTGCGGCGGCGCGCGCGCTGGTTCGGCGCTACGATGCCGAGCTGAAGCCGTTCGGTGTCACGGTGCAGCAATTCTCGCTGCTTGCCGCCATACGCTACAACCCCGGCGCCACGGTTGGGGTGTTGTCGTCCCGCATCCATCTCGATCGCACCAGCCTGATCCGCAACCTCGACCGGCTCGAAGCAAAGGGACTGGTGCGGCGGACGGACAACGGCGGCGGCAACACGCGGGTGAGCGAACTGACCGAGGAGGGGGAGGTTCTGCTCGACCGTTTGATCGTCGAATGGCAGGCGGCGCAGGCGGCTCTCAAGGGGAGCAGCTCACCGGAAGAGACCGAGACCTACCTCAAGATCAGCAAGCGGTTCTCGCGCTGACGATCACGCGACTTGTCTCATACTCCGATAGTGTATATGCACGGTGCTTCTACACATGGAGGCGGACATGCAAGAGCCGATCGTTGTGACGGGTATGGGTGCGGTGTCGCCGCTGGGCGCCGGTGTCGAGACCATCTGGAAGCGACTGATCGCCGGTGACAGCGGCATCCGGCGAAACGACCGGTTCGATACCGATGGCTGGAAGTGCCGCATTGCCGGTCTCGTTCCCGGACGTGACGAGCCAGGCGGCTTCGATCCGGAATCCGCCATGGACCCGCGGGAGCTGCGACGTACCGATCTGTTCATCCACTACGCCATGGCGGCAGCGTCCGAAGCGCTCGCCCAGGCGGGCTGGCATCCTGAAAGCGAAGCCGAGCGGATGCGTACGGCGACGGTGATTGCCACCGGCGTCGGTGGCGTGCCGGCGATCACCGCAGCCAGCGAGACCTTGCGGACGGACGGCGTTCGTCGGCTGTCGCCCTTCGTTGTCCCGTCCTTTCTGCCCAACCTTGCCTCTGGTCAGGTATCGATCCGCTTCGGCTTTCGTGGCCCCTCTGGCGCGCCGGTTACCGCCTGTGCGGCGTCGGCCCAGGCCATCGGCGACGCCATGCGCTTGATCCGGAACGGCGAGGCGGACATCGCGCTCTGCGGCGGGACCGAAGGCTGCGTCGATCCCGTGGCGATCGGCGGTTTCACGGCGGCCAAGGCGTTGTCTTTCAATTTCAACGACGAGCCGACCAGGGCGTCGCGGCCGTTCGATGCCGATCATGACGGCTTCGTTCTGTCCGAAGGCGCAGCGGCGCTGGTCATCGAGAAACTGTCGCATGCCGAGGCGCGCGGGGCGGTGCCTCTCGCCATCGTGTCGGGTTATGGCACGACGACCGACGCTCACCACGTTACCTCCGGTTGGCCGGACGGACGGGAAGCGGCGCGCGCCATGCGGCTGGCGTTGGGAATGGCCGGCCTTGAGCCGGGCGCCATCGGTTATGTCAACGCCCACGCCACCTCGACGCCGGTAGGCGATGCGGCGGAGCTTGCCGCTCTCACATCGGTGTTCGGTGTGGCTGGCGGTGGTGTGCCCGTGAGTTCCACCAAGTCGGCGACTGGTCACATGCTGGGCGCCGCCGGCGCCATCGAGGCGATCTTCTCGATCCTGGCGCTGCGCCACCAGACATTGCCCGCCGGCCTCAACATCGAGCGCCCGATGGCCGAGGCGGAGGGATTCGATCTGGTCGCCGGGGCAGCCCGGCCCGCCGCCATCGATCACGTGCTGTCCAACGCTTTCGGCTTCGGCGGCGTCAACGCGGCCCTGGTGTTTTCGCGGTTTGCTTGAAGCCCAATAAAAAACCGGGCGGCAGGTTGGCCCGCCGCCCGGTCTCGATTGTCTCGGAGCGCCCGATCTCAGTAGATCATGGTGCTCATCTTGATCTCGCCCCAGATCTCCTTGACCGTCAGTTCCAGCTCGGCCTTGCGGTCGTTGTAGAACGTGTGGAGGAGGTGATGCGCCTTCTCGGAGTTCGGCGAACCCAGGAAGTCGCGGTAGAGGGCCTTGACCTGCTCGTTGTTGTGCGACTGGCGCACCTTGGCCTTGCGGTCGATGTTGAACATCGTCTCGCGCCGCTTCAGGGCGTAGGGCAGGTACTGCTTCTTGGAGCGGAGCGTGCCGCCGCCGTCGACGCAGCCACCCGGGCAGGCCATGATCTCGATGAAGTCGAAGTCGGCTTCGCCGGCCTTGATCGCCTCCATCAGGGCGCGCGTCTCGCCGAGGCCATGGGCCATGGCAATCTTCACTTCGCCGATGTTGCCGCCGAGGTCGACGGTGGCGGAGCGAACGCCCTCGAAGCCGCGCAGCTGGGTCAGCTCGATCTTGTCGAGTTCCTTGCCGTTGACGACCTTGTAGACGGTGCGCAGCGCCGCTTCCATGACACCACCGGTGGTGCCGAAGATGACGCCGGCGCCGGTGTACTCGCTCATGTAGGGGTTGTCGAAGGTCGACGGCTCGATCGTGTTGAGATCGAGGCCTTCGCGCTTCAGAAGGCGAGCGAACTCGCGCGTCGTCAGCACCACGTCGACGTTCGGCATGTCATCGTCGGCGAGCTGCGGCCGGACGATCTCGTCCTTCTTGGCCGTGCAGGGCATGATGGAGATGACGCGGATCTTCTTGGGATCCAGGCCCATCTTGACCGGCAGATAGCTCTTGGCGATGGCGCCGACCACTGCCTGCGGCGAGCGGGTGGAGGAGAGCAGCGGCAGCAGCTCGGGGTAATGGACCTCGGCGAAGTTGATCCAGGCCGGGCAGCAGGAGGTGATGGTCGGACGCTTGCGTTCGCCGAGGCGATGCAGCAGTTCGGTGCCTTCCTCCATGATCACCACGTCGGCGCCGAAGTTGGTATCGAGCACGATGTCGATGCCGAGCTTGCGGGAGGCGGCGATGATCTGGCCCTCGACGTTGGTGCCCGGCGCCATGCCGAACTCCTCGCCGAAGCCGACGCGGATGGCCGGCGCGAACTGGAGAACGGTGGTGATCTCCGGATCGTAGATGTAGTCGAGGACGCGATCGGTCTCGTCCTTCTCGGCAAGAGCGCCGGTCGGGCAGACGAGGACGCACTGGCCACAGGTGACGCAGGTGGAGTCCTTCTGGTTCTTGCCGTGACGCAGGCCGATCGCCGTGTCGAGGCCGGTGCCGGTCACGACCAGCGCATCGACTTCCTGGTAGTTGCGGCAGACCGTGACGCACCGCTGGCAGCGGATGCACTTGGTCATGTCGCGAACCATGGCGGGCGACGAACGGTCGATCTCGCGGGTGGCGACGCGGATCGGGTCGAAGAAGCGGTTTTCCTTGAGGCCGACGAACTGGGCGACGTCCTGCAGCTCGCACGAGCCGTGCCGGATGCAGGTGGCGCAGTCCTGAAGATGGTCGGCCATCAGGAGCTCGACCTGCAGCTTCTGCATGTCGCGCACCTTCTTGGTACGCGTCTCGACGGCAAGTCCTTCCTTAACCGGCGTGTTGCAGGCCGTCACCATGTGGGTGCTGGCCTGGCCCTGCATCTGGATCTCGACCAGACACACGCGGCAGGTGCCGGGGGTGTGGTCGATGTCCGCCAGCTCGCACAGCGTCGGAATGTAGAAGTCGTGCCGGCGGGCGGCCGAGAGGATCGTCTCGTTCGGATAGGCCGTCAGGGCCTTGCCGTTGATCTTGAAGCCGATGGTGGCCTCGGCGCCGACGGGGATGAGGGTTTCGACGTTGCACATGGTCTCACGCCGCTCCTTCGGGGATGGAGTGTTCGGTGATCACGGAGTAGATGCGGTAGCAGCGCATGCAGCGCATGGACTCCTTGTAGGCGTCCTCCGAGCTGATGATCTGCTCGACTTCCCCGAACATGGTCTTGCGCACTTCCGGCGACAGTTCCGGATGGTGGACGCGGTACTCGTTCTTGACCGGCACTTCGATGCAGTCGTTGGAGAACAGCTTGTTGTTCTCCAGGATCTTGCGCATGCGGGAGCGCGGGAAGAAGCGGGTCGAACCCCGACGCAGGTAATCGTCGATGTTGCGGGCAGCCTTGAGGCCGTCGGCCATGGCGGCGATCAGCGTCGACGGGCCGAGGTAGCAGTCACCGCCGGCGAACACGCCCGGACGCGACGTGGCGAGCGTCTCCTTGTTGGCGACCACCCAGTTCCACTTGCTCATCTCGACGCCGTCTTCGGGCTTGACCGAACCGGTATCGACCTGCTGGCCGATGGCGGCGATCACCACCGAGCAGGGCATGACATACTCGCTGCCGGGGATCGGCCGCACGTTGCGGCGACCCTTGGCGTCCATTTCCGTCTGCTCCATCTTGGTGAGCTTGACGCCGGTGACCTTGCCGTTCTCGGAGATGATGGAGAGCGGGTTGGTCAGAACATGGAACTCGATGCCTTCTGCATGGGCGGCCACGACTTCCTCGTGGTCGGCCGGCATGTCGGCCTCGGTGCGGCGGTAGACGAGGTGAACCTTCTTGGCACCCATGCGGATGGCCGAGCGGACGCAGTCCATGGCGACGTTGCCGCCGCCGACGACGACCACTTCGCCATCGATGTTGTGCGTCTTGATGCCGGCCACGTGGTCGTGGACCTTGAGCAGGAAGCCGATGCCGGACTCGTAACCTTCAAGGCTGGTGTCTTCGTTCTCGCAGCCCATCTTGGTGCCTTCCTGGCAGCCGAGGGCAAGGAACACCGACTTGTAGCCGCGCTGCATCAGGTCATCGACGGAGAAGTCGGTGCCAAGGCGCTGGTTGAAGAAGAAGCGACCGCCGAGCTTGGTGATGGCGTTCATCTCGTTGAGAAGAACGTCCTTCGGAAGACGGTAGGACGGGATGCCGATGGCGGCCATGCCGCCCATCTCGCCCTGTGCTTCATAGACATCGACGTGGTAGCCGCGCATCAGCAGATGGTAGGCGCAAGAGACGCCCGCCGGGCCGGCGCCGACGACGGCGACGCGCTGGTCTTCCGGCAGGACGTTGGCGATCATCTCCTTGGAGAACACCAGCGGATGCGGGCCGGTCTGATACTCGGCGACGTAGCGCTTCAGGATCTTGATGCCGACCGCCTCGTCGACCATTTTGCGGCGGCAGGCCGCTTCGCAGAAGCGGACGCAGACGCGGCTGCAGGTGGCGGCCATCGGATACTTCTGCAGGATGACGCCGAGCGAGTGCTCGGGCTTGCCGTCGCGGATGTAGTCGATGTAGCGGGGGACGTTGACCTTGGACGGACAGGCCTCGATGCAGGGCGCCGTCATGTAGCTCATGGCGTGCTGCTGGCGGGCCGGCTCCTTCTTGGCGAGTTCGGCCTCGAACTCGTCGCGGAAGGCGGCGATGGCCTTGCCGAGCGCGGTGCCGCAGGATTGGCCGAGACCGCAGAGCGAGGTGGCGCGCATCTGCTCGGCCATGGTTGCGATCTCGTCGAGGCCGAGGTCGGCATCGAGACCGCGACGCATGGCGCCGAGAGCGTCGCGCACCAGCACGGTGCCCATGCGGCAAGGGGTACACTTGCCGCAGGACTCGTCGGCAGCCTTGCTGAGATACTGCCAGAATGTGTCGATGAGGTTGACCTTCTCGTCGAAGACGAAGAAGCCGCGATCGGCCACGAAGGCACGGATCGGGTTGTTGTCGTCAAATACCTCGAAGTCCTTGAGGTCGGGAGGCGTCGCGCCCTCCACGGCCTTTCCCTGGCGATAGTCGTGGACGACGCCGTCCCACACGCCATAAACAACCTGTGCCATGCTCCATCCCCACTTGGTTGGGCGTTCCCCATAAGTCTGTCACAGGCGAGCGACCCTCGGGGAAATGTGTCCGTATCATGCGTTCCATAGGCATCTGCCATGCAAACAGCAATGATGAAAGTCAAACGTCGCGGGCTACGTAGTTGCTTTTTCTCTTTTTCGATTTAGATGCTTATGGTTCTCAGCTTTCGTGTTACGCGTTATCGCGTATGAAGGTGAAGCCCTATCCGTAAATCATCGGAATAACTTGGTTTCCAGTTCGTTGTTCCTCCGGTTCGGAGGCTCGGCTGGCGATTTCCCCGGCGACCAAATTGGTCTAGTGTAATGAGAACTCCTCTCAGGAGGCGGCCATACCGCCGATCTCAGGTTCCGCCATGACAGATTTATCCATGCCTGTCGGCATGAGCCGCCGCCGCTTCATCGAGTGCGCAGCCATCGCAGCCGGTCTTGTCGGGTTACCAGCTCTGGCAAGGGCCGAGGCTGCGGCCCTCGACCGCCTGACGGTCTGGGGCATGCCGGCGTCACCCTCGGTCGTGCTGGCGCGCGCCGTGGCCTCGGGTGCATTGGCGCCGCTGGTTGGCGATGCAAGCTTCGAGGTCTGGCGCACGGCCGACCAGATGCGCGCGGGCGTGGTCTCGGGCGATATCGCCTTGTTCGCGGCGCCGACCTATGCCGCCGCCAACCTCTTCAATCGCGGCGCCGGGGTCCGGCTCGTCAACGTCCTGACATGGGGACTGCTCTACGTCTTTGCCGGCCAGGGCGTGCGCCTTGACACCGTCGAGGATCTCCGCGGCAAGACGCTGCTGGTCGGCGCCAAGAACGACGCGCCGGATCTTCTCACCCGCTTCGTGCTCAAGTCGGCCGGGCTCGATCCGGACCGTGACGTCACTCTTTCCTATGTCGGCACGTCGGCCGAGGCGGTGCCCCTGCTCCTTGCCGGCAAGGCCGACGCCGCCGTACTGCCGGAGCCGGCGGCCAGCGCCGCCGAGATCAAGGCGAAGCAGGCGGGCATTTCCATCGCCCGCGCCCTCGATGTGACCGAACTCTACGCGACCCGCAGCGGCCGGCCGGCTGGCATTCCGCAGGCCGGCCTCGCGGTGACGGAGACCTTTCTCGACGCACACCCCGACGTCGTCTCGGCGCTGCATACCGCGTCGGTCGCAGCGGCGGGCTGGGTCGCCGATAACCGGAAGGCGGCGGCCGCGCTGATCGCCGATCCGCTGAAGCTGCCGGCACCCATCGTCGAGGCCTCGTTGCCTCGCTTTCGGTTGAAAGTCGCGTCGGCGCTCGAAGCCAAGGTCGACCTTGAAGCCTATTTCAGTGCCCTCATGACGCTGTCGCCCGACATCGTCGCCGACCATCTGCCGGCAACCGCCTTCTATTGGGGGCCGTAGAGGATGGCCAGCACCTCCTGGCGCCGGCTTGTCGGCGGCGGCGAACGCCGCTGGGCGGCGTTGGGGCTCGCCGTGGTCGTCGCGCTGTGGGAGGTCGGCCATCGCGTCTATGGCGACTTCGTGCTGCCGTCACCTCTCTCCACGCTGGTCGCCCTTGGGCGCATCGTCGCCAGCGGCGATCTTTGGCCGGCCGTCGTCACGACGGCGCGCGACGCTCTATCGGGGTTTCTCGCGGCAACCTTGGCCGGCTCGCTCCTGGGTGGGATCGCCGGTCGTTCGATGCCGGTCAGGGCCATGCTGCAACCGATCGCCACCATGCTGATCGGCGTACCGGCCATCGCCTGGGTGGTGCTGTCGCTGCTGTGGTTCGGCGGCTCGGGCCTCGCGGCCACCTTCTCGGTGGCGGTCGCCGCGGGACCGGTGGTGTTCGCCGCGGCAACGCAAGGTACGCGGACGGTCGATGGTGGGCTCCGCACCATGGCCCGCGCCTTCCGCGTGCCGCTCGGGGCGATGATCGCCGACGTCTACCTGCCGCACGTACTCTCCTATCTGCTGCCGGCTCTTGGCACGGCGCTCGCCATGAGCTGGAAAGTGGCGGTGATGGCCGAGCTTCTGTCGGGCGCCGGCGGCATCGGTGACGGCCTGGCGGCGGCCCGCGCCGAAGTCGATACCGCCAAGACCATGGCCTGGGTGATCGTGGTGGTGGCGCTGCTGCTCGTCGTCGACCGCCTCGTCATCGAGCCCGTCCGCCGGCATTTCGAGACGTGGCGGCGCGGTTTGCCGGGGGAGGCCACATGAGCCAGGAGGGTGCGCTCGCGGCAAGCGGCATCGGGCACGGCTTTGCCGGCGCGCGGGTGCTCGACGACATCGAGTTTAGGGTGCCGAAGGGGGAGGTCCTTGCCATTCTCGGTCCGTCGGGGACCGGCAAGACAACCTTGCTCCAGATCCTGGGCGGTCTTCTCGTCCCCGATGCCGGCCGCGTCGAACGGCCGTTCGAGCGTTCCGCCTTCGTCTTTCAGGATCCGCTCCTCCTGCCTTGGCGGACGGCGCGCGGCAACGTCGCCTTTGGCCTCGCCGGCACGCGGCTGGCGCGCGCCGACCGGCTCGCGCGGGCGCGCTCGATGCTGGTCAAGGTGGGGCTCGGTCACAGCGAGGCCGGCCTTTATCCGCATCAGTTGTCCGGCGGCATGAAGAAGCGGGTGGCGCTGGCACGGGCTCTCGCCGTCGAGCCGGATCTGCTGCTGCTCGACGAAGCCTTCTCGGCGCTCGACGTCGGCCTGTCGCGCGAGATGCAGCAACTCGTCCGGCTCGATGCGCAGGAGCGCGGTGTGACGGTCGTGCTGGTAACGCACGACCTGTCCGAGGCGGTTCGGTTGGCCGATCACGCCGTGGTTCTGTCCGGCCGTCCGGGCCGGATCGTCGCCCGCCTCGCCATCGAGCGTCCGGCCCGCCTCAGGGACGACGCCTTCGTCGAGGCCGAAATTCGCCGCATCGCCGGTCTGGAGGCGATCCGTGACGCTTTCCGGCCGACGCTGTCGATCTGACGTCGTCGGCTTTGCGCGCCCGCGAGGCGGCTTCGCTTCGGTGGGCGCTTGTCAGCCGCTATTCCAGATTGGCGTGGCGGGTGAACATCTCTTCGCTGATCACGCCGCGCCGCGCCATCAGCTCAAGGATGACGGCATCGAGGAACAGCAGGACTGCCTGTTCGAAGAGCGAGCCCATAGGCTGGACCGACCGGACCGTTTCACCGGCTTTCGCCTTTGGCGACGGTGCCGGCAGAGTCAGGCGCCGGTCGGCGAGCCTGCCGATGCTGGACTCGGGAACGATGGTGACCAGCGCGATCTTGCCGCCGATCCGTCGCGCCTTCTCCGCGATGGACACGAGGCTCCCCGTTTCGCCCGATCCGGAGCAGACAACGAGTAGGTCATCCGCCGAATAGGCCGGGGTAGCGATCTCGCCGATCACGAAGGCATCGAAGCCGAAGTGCATCAGGCGCATGGCGAAGGCGCGTCCGGCGAGGCCGGATCGTCCGGCACCGGCCACGAAGATCCGTCTTGCCGACAGGATGTCGGCGACGAAGGCGTCGGCCTCGGCCGCTGGGACTCTCGACAGGACAGAGCGCAGTTCGTCGAGGATCGTGCCGGTGAAGTCGGCTATGCTCATGATCTCTTCCCTTTCCTCTGTCGTCGTCAGCGCCGCGCCAATCGGGCAAGCTCCTCGGCGGCGCTCACCGGGTCGGGGGCATGCCGGATGCCGCTCCCCACGATGGCGACGTCGGCGCCGAGATCGATGTATCGGGACAGCGTCGCAGGGGTGATGCCACCGGCCACGAACAGCTCGGACTGCCGCGACGCCTGCTTCATCACTGCGAGTTCGTCGGCCGGCGTACGACCGGCGGCCTGCTGGTCGACGCCGGTGTGGACCGCCAGGGCCTTCATGCCGAGGTCCTCCAACTGCCGGACCCGCTTCGGCAGATCCTCGACGCAGATCATGTCGGCGACCACCGTGCCGCCGAACTCGGCCGCCACCTCAAGGCATCCCTTGACGGTCAGGAGATCGGTGACGCCGAGAACCGTCACGTAGGCGGCACCGGCGGCAAAGGCCTGTCGAGCCTCGTAGTGGCCGGCATCCATGATCTTGGCGTCGGCCAGCACGGGCAGGTCCGGATAACGGGACCGGAAGAGCCGTACGGGTCGCAGTCCCTCCTCCAGCAGGAACGGCGTGCCGACCTCGACGATGTCGATGAACGGATGCACGCGATCGAGCAAAGCCAGGGCCTCGTCGGTCGAAATGTCGTCCAGCGCGAGCTGAAGCTTCATGTTGCTTGTCCTCCTGGCTCCGAACCTCCTCCGGAGCTTAAATGTTGCGTGGAACGCGACCCGTGGTCCGCTTCAATGAGCTCGATCCCATTTGTCTCAACGGTCGGTCGTCATCCCTCGCCGAGCCAGGGCCGGCGCCTCATCTCTCGTCCGCTCCGAAAGCTCGACTCGTAGTCTAGCGTACCTCCAAAAGTCGTAGAAGAGGTCGACTACATAGATATTTCATCAGTATTGACAGCGCAGAGTGTCTGTGACAATTTCACTCGCAAATGAGATCGTTCTCATCCGCCGATGCGGGCGGTTTGTCCGTATCAGTCAGGGAGACGAGGGTATGGATGACGGCAAGTCCGGCGATATCGGCGATGGTGCGCGCAAACGGGCGCGGCTGATCGACGTCGCCCAGCGTGCGAACGTGTCGCGCGCGACTGCCGCCCGGGCGCTTGGCAACTACGGCCTGGTCACGAAGGAAACTCGGGCCAAGGTGCTGGCCGCCGCCGAGGCACTCAACTATCGGGTCAACGAGTTGGCCCGTTCCATGCGGTCGGGGCGCACGTTGACCATCGGCGTGGTTGTCGCCGATATCTCCAACTCCTTCTTCAGTACGTCGATCCGCGCCATCATCGATACCGCCGCTTCGTCCGACTACCAGATCCTGGTGCTCAACACCGGCGACGATCTCGAGGCTGAGCGCGACGCCATTCGCGTGCTGGTGGAAAAGCGCGTCGACGGCATGGTGGTGGTTCCCTCCTCCCGTCGGCACTTCAGCCATCTCCAGCCCGAGGAGGGCGGCCTCTCGGTGCCGATCGTCCTGCTCGACCGTTATGTCGAAGGGCTGAAGATCAGCTCGGTCACCACCGACGACTTTGCCGCTTCGCGCGAGGCGGTTCGCCACTTCGTCGCCTGCGGCCATCGCCGCATCGGCCTGATGGTGGCGACGGCGGCGGCCGTTGGTCACACCACCAAAGAGCCTCCGGATATTGTCTGGACGGCGGAAGCACGCATGCATGGCGGTACCGTCGGGCTGGCCGAGGCCGGAATCACTCCCACGCACAAGTGGCTGCGCTACAGCCGGGGCGAGTTCCAGCACGCCAGGGCGGCGGCGATGGCAATCCTCAAGGACGAGCCGCGGCCGACGGCCATTTTGGCGACCAACGAAGAGATGGCGATCGGCTGCATCGCCGCTGCAAGAGAGATCGGTCTCGAAATCGGACGAGATCTGTCGCTGATCCTGTTCGACGACCCGCCATGGGTATCGGTGTTCACGCCGCCTCTGACCGTCATACGGCGCCCAACCTATGAATTGGGCCGTTTGGCGATGAATCTGCTGCTGGCCGAGATCAATGGCGAAGGCTCCTCCCAAGCCGCGATGCTTCGGACGGAGATCGTTCATCGGCAGTCGGTGCGAGCCCTTCAAGGGGCGGAGGACGACGGGCGGTAAATCTCTTTTTATATTGTGTAAACTTGAACAAAACGCGGCCGTAGGTCGCGCTAAACTGATTCTTTGACGTATTGTACTTTAGTTTATTTCAGATTCTTTTTGTTTTTGTATTGCGAATACACAAATTGGTGCTATATGTCTTCGTCGCGTGCCGGGGAGGTTCGGTACGCCGCCAGACGGTGAGGTTCCCGTGAACGGCACGGGACGACCTGTCACTATCCGCGATCTTTGGGAGGTTCTTCGATGAAGAAATTCGTCACGGCGGCGCTTGCTGCCGTCTTCATGCTGCCTGTCGTCGCGCAGGCCGCTGACAAGTTCACGGTTGCCGGTATCGTCTTCCAGGAAGACCAGTTCATGAAGACGACGCTGCTCGGCATGAAGTCGGTGGCCGAGAAGGAAGGCGTCAACCTGTTGACGTCCAACACCTCGAACCAGATCAGCAAGGAAGTCGAGGTGGTCAACACCTACGCCGCGCGCGGCGTCGATGCCATCGCCATCACCTATCTCGATCCGGCTGCCGCCTCGATCCCGGCCGTCAAGGCCGCCAACGACAAGGGCATCAAGATCGTCAGCTTCAACAACAAGCTGGCTGCCGACTTCCCGGTGTCCACCGTAATGTCGGACAACACCCTGCTCGGCGCCGGCAGCGGCAAGGAAGCTGCCGCCTACATCAAGGCGCACTACGGCGACAAGAAGGAGATCAAGGTCGCCATCATCAACTACAAGGCCCAGCTCCCGCCGGAAAGCAACGCGCGCCAGGACGGTTTCTGGAACGAAATCAAGGATATTCCCGGCGTGACGCTTGTGGCCGAGGCTTCTTCGCCCGTCGCGGAGGAGGCCATCAAGAAGGCCGCCGACATTATCACGGCTCATCCTGATATCGATCTCATGTACGGCTGCAACGCCGGCGGCCTGATCGGCGCGGTTCTCGCCGTCAAGAACTCCGGCAAGAAGATCCCGGTGTTCGGCATCGATCTCGACAAGCAGATCGTCGGCTTCCTGAAGTCGGACGACAACATCCTCCAGGCTTCCACCGCCCAGGACCCGTTCAAGATCGGCGCTCTGGCCATGGAAAACGCGATCAAGTCGCTGAAGGGCGAGGCGGTCGACAAGGAGATCATCGTTCCCGGCCTGACGCTCTCTCGCGCCAACCCCGAGGCGGTTGCCGAGTACGCCAAGACCGTCAAGTAACCGAGGTTAGGAACGGATGATGGGACCCGCAAAGCTTGAAATCAGCAATCTGACGAAAGCCTATCCCGGGGTCCTCGCTCTCGACGACTTTTCCGCCGCCTTCGACGGCGGAAAAGTCTACGCCCTCCTGGGCAAGAACGGGTCGGGAAAGAGCACCTTCGTCAAATGCCTGTCGGGAGCGGTCGTCCCGACATCCGGCGAGATCCGGATCGACGGCGTCGAGGCCCGGTTCAAGGGGCCGGCGGATGCCAATGCGGCCGGCATCGCCGTCGTCTATCAGGAACTCAGCCTGATCCTGGACTTCACGGTGGCCGAGAACATCATGCTCGGTCGTTTCCCCACCATGGGGCCGGGCGACATTACCGTCGATTGGAAGAAGACCAACGCTCACGTCCAGGACATCCTGACATCGCTCAGGATCGACATACCCGTCACGCGGAAAATCTCCGAGCTCTCCGTCGGTCAGCGCCAGGTCATCGAGATCGCCAAGGCGATGTCGCTCAATCCGCGCGTCCTGCTTCTGGATGAGCCGACCTCCGCGCTCGCCCGCCATGAGATCAACAGCCTGCTCGAAGTGGTTCGGTCGCTGCGCGAGAAGGGCGTGGCGATCATCTTCATCACCCACAAGCTGAACGAAATTCGCAGCGTTGCCGACTACGTGACGGTGCTGCGCGACGGCCGACTGGTCGGGACCGTGCCGATCGACGTCGCCACGCCGAAAGTCATCGTCGACATGATGTTCGGCGAAACGACCCTCCAGAGCCGGCCGGCCGACCTCAAGGTTGGCGAGGAGATCCGCCTGAAGGTCACGGACCTTCACCGCAAGGATAAGTATGAGGACATCAGCTTCGATCTGCGCGCCGGAGAAATTCTCGGTATCGCCGGCATGCTCGGCGCCGGTCGCAGCGAGTTGCTGCGCGGCATCTTCGGCGCCGACGCCATCGACGGGGGCACCATCGTTCTGAACGGAACCGAGGTGCGGCGACCGACGGTGACCCGCATGAAGAAGCTCGGCCTCGCCATGACGATGGAAAATCGCAAGGAGGAAGGCCTCATCCAGATCATGTCCATCGAGGACAATCTGTGCCTGGCCAGCCTCGACGAAGTCGGCCAGCGAGGCTTCCTCAGCCACTTCCTGCAGGCGCCGGTCGCCGAGAAGTGGATCGGGCGCCTGCAGATCAAGGTGTCGGACGCCTTGCAGGAAGTACAATCCCTGTCGGGCGGCAATCAGCAAAAGGTCGTCGTGGGCAACTGGCTCAACACCAACCCCAAGGTGGTGTTCTTCGACGAGCCGACGCGCGGCATCGACATCGTCGCCAAGCAGCAGATCTTCCAGATCATGTGGGACTTGTCACGCCGCGGGCTGAGCGTCGTCTTCGTATCTTCCGAACTCGAGGAGCTGCTGGAGGTCTGCCATCGCATCCTGATCATGGAGGCGGGGCGCTTCATCGGCGAGGTCCGGGAGCCGGAGAACACGCCGATCGAGACATTGTACGCCATGTGCATGGGAGAGATGGCGAAATGACCACAAGTGATACCACCGGCAAGGCCAAGGGCAGCTTCGCGCCCCTCGCCGCCACGCGCCGGCCCTTCTTCAAGTTGTCCGATTTCGTCCTCGAAGCCATCTTGCTGGTGATCATCCTGCTGCTGGCCTTTACGGCTCCCGGTTTTGCGACCTGGGACAACTGGATGAACATCCTGCGCAACGCGGCCATGACCGGCATCATCGCCTTCGGCATGACGTTCGTGCTGATCCTCGGGGAAATCGACATCTCCGTCGGGTCAGGGCTGGCCTTCTTCGGCTGCCTGCTCGCCGTGGTCACCGACAGCCTGACAACGGCGGGTTGGTCGGCCGAGATCTCCATCGTCATCGGCGTCGTGCTCTGCTTCGGCATCGCCATCCTCGCCGGCATGTTTACCGGCTGGGTGCGCCATGTGCTTTCCGTGCCGACCTTCATCACCACGCTGGCCTGGATGGCCGCCTTCCGCGGCGGCGCCTATCTCCTGACCGGCAGCTTCCCGGTGACGCCCTATCCGGATTGGTTCTTCTTCTTCGGCTCGGGCGCCATCTTCGGCATTCCCTTCCAAGCCTTCGTCTTCCTGCTGGTCTTCATCGTCACCTGGTTCATCTCGCGCTACACGGTCTTCGGCAAGTCGGCCTACGCGGTCGGCGGCAATGCCGAGTCGGCGCGACTCTCGGGCATCAACGTGCTGGGCGTCCGCATGGCGGTGATGTCGATGATCGGCATCTTCACCGTGCTGTCCGCAATCATGGTGTCGAGCCAGATCCAGGCCGGCAACCCGACGGTCGGCGTGACCTGGGAGTTCACCGTGATCACTGCCTGCGTCATCGGCGGCGTCAGCCTGATGGGCGGCAAGGGCCGCGTCTGGGGCACCTTCGTCGGCGTGCTGTTCCTATCGATCATGCTCAACGGCATGACGCTGCTCAACATCGACGAATACTGGCAGTACGTCGCCCGCGCCCTGCTGATCCTCGGCGCCGTGCTGATCTATCAGGTTCAGGCCATGAACGCCCGGCGGGGCTGACCCCGCCGGCGACGGGGCACGGCGCGCCTCTCCTCCGCTCCGCCGTGCCCTCTCCCTTCAAGTCGAACTCCATCGGAGAAACACCGTGCAACCCTATGAAAGCGTGTTCCGCGACACCTCGCATCTGGTGGTCGAGGAGCTTTCCCGGACGCTCGACCGGATCGATCCCGCCCAGGTTCAGGCCTTCGTCGACGCCTTGCTCGCCGCCGACAAGGTCTTCGTGGTGGGTGTCGGGCGCGTGCTCCTGGCGCTGCAGGCCATGACCAAGCGCTTCGCCCATCTCGGCATCGCCATCACCTACGTGGGCGCCATCACCGAACCGGCCATTACGCCGAAGGATCTCCTGATCGTTGGCTCGGGCAGCGGGTCGTCGCTGTTCCCCGTGGCGATCGCGCGCAAGGCCAAGACGGTCGGGGCGAAGGTGGTGCACATCGGCTCCAATCCGCAGTCGGACATGCGGGAGGTCGCCGATTTCATGGTGCGCATTCCCGTCCGCACCAAGCTCTATCTCGATGACGAGATCGATTCCCGGCAACCGATGACCTCGCTGTTCGAGCAATCGCTGCTTCTCTTCGGCGACATCGTCGCCAAAATGATCATCGACGAGCGCAAGCTCGACCTGAAGGGGCTGTGGCAATACCACGCCAACCTCGAATGACCATCCTTTCCAAGCGAGACATGCTGGCTCGGATGGGCAGCATGCAACAGCTGGCGTCCGTCCGCCCTCTGACCTACCGCGAGGGAAAGGCCGACGGCCTCACCGCTTACGCAGTCCGGAATGGACCGCTCGCCTTCGACGTGCTGGCCGACAAGGGGCTGGATATCGGCGACTTCAGCTATCGCGGGGTCGGCTTCAACTTCCTGTCGAAGCCGGGGCTGATCGGCCGGACCGCTTACGACACGCATGGTGCGGAAGCTCAGCGGTCGATCATGGGCGGCATGCTCTTCACGGCCGGCTATGAGAACATCTGTGCGCCTTGTACCTTGGACGGCAAGGACTACCCGATGCACGGGCGCATCCGTACGACGCCGGCCGAGCATCGGTCGGCCGACGCCTTCTGGGATGGCGACGACTATGTAATGCGCGTGTCCGGCGAGATCCGCGAAGCCGAGTTGTTCGGCGAGAATCTCGTGTTGCGGCGGTCGATCGAGACCCGTCTTGGCGAACGCATCGTCCGGATCGTCGACGAAGTCGAGAATCAGGCGTTTCGCCCCGAACCGTTGATGCTGCTCTATCACTTCAATGTCGGCCACCCATTGCTGTCGGAAGCGGCTCGCCTGGTCCTGCCGGCGCTGGACACGCGCCCGCGTGACGAGACCAGCCGGCCGCACCTGGACGATTGGGCATCGGTGGCGGCGCCTTCGGAAAACGAGCCGGAGTACGTGTTCCTGCACGAGCTGGCCGCCGACGCGGCGGGCAACACCTTCGCTGCCCTCGTCAACCCCGAGCTGAAGCTCGGTGTCCGCCTCGACTTCAATCGCAAGGCGCTGCCCTACTTCATGCAATGGAAGTCGATGGCGGCCGGCGATTACGCCATGGGCCTGGAGCCCGCCAACTCGTCGGTCTACGGCCGGCCGCATCATGTCTCCGCCGGCGCTCTGCACATGCTTCCACCGCAGGCCAAGGAAACCTTCGAACTGACCATCACCGTGCTCGACGGCGATGAGGATATCGACCGCGTTCAGAATGAAGCACGTCGGCTGTCGCGCCGATGAACTGGAGGACCTCCCGATGAAAAGATCCGAAATCAACGGCGCAATCCGCCGTATGGAGCAGATGCTCGGCGACTACAGGTTCGCGCTGCCGCCGTTCCTGCATTGGACGCCCGAACAGTGGAAGACGGCCGGACATGAGTATGACGAGATCCGCGACAACATGCTCGGCTGGGACGTCACCGACTATGGTATGGGCAAGTATGCGGAACTCGGCATTGCGCTGATCACGCTGCGCAACGGCAACGTCAAGAACAAGAAGTACACCAAGACCTATGCCGAGAAGATCATCATGATCGAGGAGGGGCAGGTATCCCCGATGCACTTCCATTGGTCGAAGATGGAGGACATCATCAATCGCGGGGGCGGCAACCTGATCTTCCGTCTCTACAACGCCACCAAGGACGGCGCGATGGCCGATACCGATGTCGAGATCAACCGCGACGGTCGCCGTTACACGGTGAAGGCCGGCGAGGACATCCTCATCAAGCCGGGCGAGAGCCTTACCTTCTACCCCTACTACTACCACGAGTTCATCGTCGAGCCAGGTACGGGGTCGGTACTGATCGGCGAAGTCTCCATGTGCAACGATGACAACACCGACAATCGCTTCCTTGAGCAGTACCCGCGCTTCCCGAAGATCGAGGAGGACGAAGCGCCCTATCGGCTGCTGTGCACCGAGTATCCGCCGGCTGCCTGACAATCTTTAGCTGGACCGACCCGACATCATTTTCCCTTGGCCGGTTCCGTGAGGACCCGGCCAGAGGATTAGCATGGCCGTAAGTCCGGCATCCTCAGACGAGTCCGGTTCCGTCCGATCCCGGGACGCGGGGGCTTGTTCAAGAATCTGGCCAAAAGGCCAGAGGAGTGTGGCTTGTGGATCTTCTTTGCATCGGCGAAATGGTCATCGACTTTCTTCCCGGCTCGGAGCCAGGCAGCTATCTGCGCAATGCCGGTGGCGCGCCCGCCAATGTCGCCATCGCCGCGATGCGGAGCGGGGCGTCGGCCGCCTTTCTCGGTTTGATGGGCAATGACGATTTCGGCCGCTTCCTGGTGGCGACGCTCGAAGAGAACGGCGTCGAAGTGGCGCTAAAAAGATTGACCGATGACGCAGTGACGACAATGACCTTCGTCACGCTCGGCAAGGACGGGGAGCGCAGCTTCACCTTCGTTCGAAAGCCGGGCGCCGACATGCTGCTCACCCCCGCCGACATCCGCCCCGAGGTGGTCGACGCAGCGACAATCGTTCACATCGGCTCGTGCTCGCTGTCCCGATCGCCATCCGCCGAAGCGACGCTCGAGGCGCTGCGCCTCGCCCGCGCGCACGGCAAACTCGTATCCTTCGACGTCAACTATCGGGCGCCGCTTTGGGTTTGCGAACGCGATGCCACGGTGAGGATCGGCGAGGCGCTGCCCTTCGTGGACCTCCTCAAGGTGTCCGAGGAAGAGGTCCATCTGGTCGGTGGGGCGGCGGGACTCGCCGATTGCCTGAAAACGCAGGGCATTGCTGTCGCCGTCGAAACGCTGGGTGCGCGCGGCGCGCGCTGCCACTTCGCCGGTGAGACCATCCATGTGCCGCCGGTGCCGGCCGTGGCGGTAGACGCAACCGGCGCCGGCGATGCCTTCTGGGGTGCCTTCCTGTCGCATCTCGTCAATCACGGCGTGTCGCGTGTCGCTGACCTCTCTCTCGATTTGTTGCGCGACGCCGCCGCCTATGGGGCGGCGGCCGGTTCGCTCTGTGTGCGCCGCAAGGGAGCGATCACAGCTTTGCCGACGCGCGACGAAATCCTGTCCCTCATCATAACGGAAGGTGTCCTATGACCTTTTCCTGGCGCAATTCCTGCCTTGTGGCGCCCTCTCTGATCTGTCTCGACCTCTGCAACCTGGAAACCCAGGTGAGGGCCTGCGAGGCGGCCGGCATCGAGGTTCTGCATGTCGACATCATCGATGGTCATTTCAGCCCCAGTCTGCCGCTCGGCCTCGAGACCGTCCGTCGTCTGCGCCAACTCACCAAGCTGAAGTTCGATGTGCATCTGATGGCGACCGACAATGACTATTTTGTCGACGAGCTGATGGACATCGGTGTCGAGCAACTGATCTTCCACCTGGAGTCGGAGCGTCATGTCGACAACCAGCTCAACCGCATCCGCGCCAAGGGCGTCAGGGCCGGCGTGGCGCTCAAGCCCGCGACCCCGGTGAGCATGCTCGATTGCGTCATCGAGAAGTGCGACGCCGTTCTGCTGATGCTGATCAATCCCGGCTATGCCTGGAACAAGGGTGAGAAGCAGGCCGCTTTCGCAGACCGCAAGATCCGCGAGTTGCGCGGGCTGATCGATGCGCGCGGCTGCGACACGGCGATCAGCATCGATGGTCGGGTGTCCACGCAGAACATCTGCGACTATGGCAGCGGTCTTGTCGATATCTTCGTCGGCGGCACAACATGCATCTCGCGCGACGACATCGCCGGCAGCGTCGGCAAGCTCAACGATCTGCGCAAGACGCTGTCGGCCGCCTGACATGCTTGTGAGTGGGATAGGGCCGCTCAAGAGAAAGCGGCCCTAGTAGCTGGGTCTACGTTTCGACAGGGGCGGCCGGCGTCGGCTCGTCGGCCCTTTCCTCGCGGATGCGGAACCAGGTGACGTAGAGCGCCGGCAGGAAGATCAGCGTCAGGGCCGTGCCGACGATGATGCCGCCCATCATGGCAAAGGCCATCGGTTGCCAGAACACCTCGTTGGCGATCGGAATGAGGCCAAGGCTGGCCGCCAGTGCCGTCAGCACGATGGGCCGGAAGCGGTGGCCGGTTGCCTCGACCACGGCGTTCCACGCCGGCATGCCATCGGCCCTTAACCGCTCGATCTGGTCGACCAGGATCACCGAGTTTCGGATGAGGATGCCGATCAGCGCCAGCACGCCGAGAATGGCGACGAAGCCAAGCGGTGCGCCCGTCGGGAGAAGGGCAGCGACCACGCCGATCAATGCCAGCGGCGCCACCGCCACCACCAGCACCAGGCGGCTGAAACTCTGGAGCTGGATCATCAACACCGTGAGCATGATGAAGGCCATCAGCGGCACGACGTCGACGATGGGCGCCATCGCCTTCTGCGACTCCTCGGCCGAGCCGGCCGTTTCCACCTTGTAGCCAGCCGGCAGCGTGGCGGCGAAGGCGTCGATATCAGGCCGAAGCTGGGCAACGATGGTGTCCGCCTGGGTCGCGTCGGCGCGAGCTGCCCGGATGGTGACGGTGGGTAGACGGTTGCGGCTCCACACCACCGGCTGTTCGAGCTCGTAGTGGAGATTGGCGACGGCGGCGAGCGGTACGCTCGATCCGGTCTGCGTGGCGAGCTGCAGGTTCTTCAGGGTCTCGATGGAGTTGCGCTCTTCGGGCACCGCGCGGCCGATGACGTCGATCTGGTAGATGTCGTCGCGGATCTTGGTAACCGTGGCGCCGCCGATGATGCTGTAGAGGGCGTTGGAGATGTCCTGCGAGGAGACGCCGAGCAGCCGCGCCTTGTCCTGCATGACGTCGACCTTGACGACGCGCCCCGGCTCGCCCCAGTCGGCCACGACGTTGTCGACGTGGGGATTGGCGGCGACGATGGCGGCGAGACGGCCGGAGGTTTCGCGCACGCTTTCGATATCCGGCCCTGAAAGACGGTAGGCGACGGGCCGCCCGACTGGCGGGCCGATTTCCAGCAGGCGGACGAAGCTGTCGACGCCGGGGAAGGCGCGGCGAAGATAGTCGGAGAACTCGGCCCTGAGGTGGTTGCGCGTCTCCTCGTCGCGCGTGACCACGACGATCTGGCCTAAATAGGGGGCGGACGGTTCCTGGTCGAAGGTGAGCAGGAAGCGCACCGCGCCGCGCCCGATATAGGATGACCAGTGGTCGACGCCATCCTTGCCGGCCAGCATGTCCGTCTCGAAACGGGAGATCACGCGGGCGGTTTCCTCAATGGCGGCGTTCTGCGGCAATGTGAAATCGACGATCAGCTCGGAACGGTCGCTGTCGGGGAAGAACTGCTGCTGGACACGGGTGAGCCCATAGAGCGACGCGCCGAAAGCGAGCAGCGTCAGAGCGATGACGATGAAGCGGTTGCGGAGGCCGATGACCAACAGGCGCTCGAAGCCGCGGGTGAAGCGCGTCTTCTCAGCTTTCTGATGCTTCAGCTTCGCCGGCAGCACCGTGACGCCGATCAGCGGGGTGAACACGACGGCGACGATCCAGGACACCAGCAAGGATACGGCGATGACGACGAACATGGTGAAGGTGAACTCGCCGGCCATCGACGAGTTGAGACCGACGGGAATGAAGCCGGCCACCGTGACCAGCGTGCCGGTCAGCATCGGAAAGGCGGTGGATGTATAGACGGCGGTGGCCGCCTTCCTGAGCGAGTCGCCCTTCTCGAGACGCGCGACCATCATCTCGACGGCGATCATCGCATCGTCGACCAGGAGACCCAGCGCGATGATCAGCGCGCCGAGCGACACGCGTTGCAGCGAGATGGCCGAGGCCTCCATCACCATGAAGGTGATGGCAAGCACCAGTGGAATGGATAGCGCCACCACCACGCCGGCCCTGAGGCCGAGGCTGAGGAAACTGACCAGCAGGACGATGGCGACCGCCTCGAACAGCGCCTGGGTGAAGCCGGATACCGCCTTCTCAACCAGTTTCGGCTGGTCGGCGACCTGATGCACGGCGATGCCGACCGGAAGCTCGGCCTCGACTTTTGCCATCTCCGCCCGGAGCGCGTCGCCGAACTTCAGGAGGTTGGCGCCAGCCCGCATGCCGATGGCGATGCCGATGGCCGGTTCGCCGTTGTAACGGAACAGCTCGGTCGGCGGATCGGCATAGCCACGGCTGATCTTCGCCACGTCCGACAGGCGGAAGAAGCGCCCGTTGACACGGAGATTGACCGCCTCGATGCTTTTTTCAGAGCGGAACTCGCCGGACACTCGCACCGACACGCGTTCGGAGCCGGTCTCGATGGTGCCTGACGGATTGACGGCGTTCTGTTCGGCCAGCGTGGTCAGCACCGCCTTTTCGTCGACGCCGTAGGCCGCGAGCTGCCGCGGCGAAAACTCGAGGTAGATCACCTCGTCCTCGGCGCCGACGATGTCGACCTTGCCGACATTTTCGACGGAGAGAATGCGGGTGCGAATGGCCTCGGCATAATCGCGGAGCTGGCGCGGCGTGAAGCCGTCTGCCGTCAACGCGTAGATGTTGCCGAAGACGTCGCCGAAATCATCGTTGAAGAAGGGGCCGACCACGCCATCCGGCATCTCGGCCCTGATGTCGGAGACGAGATTTCGCACGCGCACCCAGGTGCCGTCGACCTCGGCGGCCTTGGTGTCGTTGCGCAGGTTGACGAAGACGGTGGTGACGCCGGGCCGCGTCAGGTTGCGCGTGAAGTCGAGGTTCGGCAGCTCCTGCAGCTTCTTCTCGATGCGGTCGGTGACCTGCCGGGTCATTTCGGTGACCGAGGCGCCCGGCCAGTAGGCCTGAACCACCATGGTCTTGATGGTAAAGGAGGGATCTTCTTCCCGGCCGAGATTGATGTAGGAGAACACGCCGAACAGCGTGAAGACGATCATGAAGTACCAGACGAGGGACTTGTGATCGAGCGACCAGTCGGAGAGATTGAACCTCTTCACGATGCGTCTCCCTCGGAGCCCCTAGTGCCGTCCGCCGGCACGAGGACCTTCTGGCCGTCCTGAAGGCTGTGAACGCCGGCGATCGCGACCCGCTCACCGGCCGAAAGACCGGAGACGATGTGAAGACGCCCCTGATCGGCCGGCGCGGTGGTTACCTGCCTCAGGGCCACGGTGCCTTCGCGTTGCGCCGAGCTACCCGTCTCGTTGACCGTTATGACCCACACGAAGGTTCCGCCATCGCGCGTCAGCACGGCAGCCTCGGGCAGGGTGATGGTCGGGCTTGCCCGTCGATCGGTCCTGACCTCGACGGTGGAGCCGAGGCGGAACAGGCTCGGCGGGTCCGTCAGCGCGATCTTGAGGCGGCGGGTCCGGGTGAGGGGGTCGGCGTCCGGTGCGATCTCGCGTAGCTGGCCGACGATGGTTTGGTCGGGCGCGATCTGCGGAGCGATGGCGAAAGACACCGCCGATTTCAGGGTGCCGACCAGCCAGTCGGGTACGTCGATGACGGCGTCGCGGGGATCGGGCTTGGCGATGGTGACGATGCTCTCGCCGGCGGCTACAGTCTGGCCGGGCTCGGCACCCGTTGCGGTGACGATGCCGTTAAAGCCTGCTCTGAGTTCCGCATATCCGAGAGCGTCGCGCGCTTTGGCAAGATCGGCTTCCGCCTGGCGAACGGCGGCATCCGCGGCGTCGTAGGCGGTGCGGGCGTCCTCGAGGCTGGCTTCCGCTGCCGTGCCGGTCGCGCGTAGCGCCTCGACACGCGTGACGGTGGCGGCCGCATTCTCGCGTTCGGCTCGCCTGTTGCCGAGTGCAGCCTCGGCGGAGCGGACGGTGAGATCGAGCGTGGTGGGGTCGATGGTGGCGACAACTTCGCCGGACCGGACCACATCGCCGACATCGACGGTTCTCGTCAACAACCGGCCGAGCAGCTGGAAGCCCAGATCGACCTTGTCGCGTGCCTCGACCGTTCCCACGAAGGATTGCGGACCGGCCTCATCGACGGCCACACGGGCCGACAGGACGGGCCGCACCGCTGTTGGAGGCGCCGTCTCCTCCTGGCAGGCGGCGAGCAGGAGGCCGGCGAAGGCTGCAAACACCAGATGGCGGTTCATGGTGCCTCCTCCCCGACGATCTCCACGGTGGCTCCGGGGCGAAGAAGCTTGCCGCCGTCGATGACGACGCGATCACCGTCGGCGATACCGGTGCCGATCACGATGTCCTTGGTCGTATAGCCGGCAATGCCGACCGGGCGAAGTTCCGCGCTCGTGCCGTTGGCCGTCACCACCCAGACCGCGGCGGCGTCGTTCTTTTCCGCCAGCGCACTGGACGGCAGCAATACCGCCGGCATTTTTCGCCCATCGATGCGACCGGTGACCGGTGCGCCGAGGCTCATGACGACAGGCGGCGTGCCGATGTCGACCTTGACGCGCACCGTGCCCGTTCGCGTTTCGACGGTGGGCGATATCTCCCGCACCTTGCCCGATACCGAGACGGACGGATCCTTGACGAGGCCGACCGTGATGTCCGGAAGCTCGGTGAGAGACAGGAACAACTGCTCGTAGACATCGAAGACGGCATCACGCGGACCATCGACGGCGACCACGAAGACCGGGCGAACGGCGGCGACGATCTCTCCGGCATCGGCTGTGCGGGCGGTAACGGCGCCATCGGTGTCGGCGTGCAGCTCTGTGTAGGCGAGATTGGCGCGAGCGATATCGAGAGCCGCCTTGGCCGCATCGACGGTGCCGGCGGTCGTCCGTACCGCCTTCGTGGCGGCGTCAAAGGCCGATTGCGTGGTGAAGCCCTTGTCAAGCAGGGCCTTCTGGCGGTCGAAGGCCGACGCGGCCTGGCGCGCGCCGGCTTCCGCGGCCGCGAGAGCTGCCTCCGCGTTGGCGACGTCCGCCTGCTGCTGGCTGGGATCGAGACGGGCGAGAAGTTGTCCCGCCTTGACGTGGTCGCCAACGTCGACGAAGCGTTCGGCAATCCGTCCCGAGACACGGAAGGACAGCTGAGACGAGGTGCGCGCGCGAACTTCACCGGTCAGAACCAGTGTTTCGGCGTACGGCTCGAGCTTGGCGGTGGTTGTGCGGACGGCGATCGGGCGGCTTCCGGGGCTCGGCGGATCGCCGGCAAGAGCGGACGACGAAACGATGGAGCACGCGACGATCAGGGGCAGCAGAAGCTTCACGGGAGGCTCCGTCAAGCGTGGGGATGCCAAGCTCTAGTCTCGACAGTCCCCGAGGTCAACGAAGGACGGTGAGGCGCGGCATTCGGGCAAGGCCATGGCAAACGGACTCTCAAGGAATCCGCTGCCAGAACCGGTGGTCGAAGCTCCTTGGCTGAGCGCCATCAGCT
This sequence comes from Pleomorphomonas sp. T1.2MG-36, assembly GCF_950100655.1. Lineage (NCBI taxonomy): Bacteria > Pseudomonadati > Pseudomonadota > Alphaproteobacteria > Hyphomicrobiales > Pleomorphomonadaceae > Pleomorphomonas > Pleomorphomonas sp. T1.2MG-36. Next base: position 74,599 of record NZ_CATNLY010000034.1, on the reverse strand, counting down.
TTCGGGAGCGTAATAGTAGTAGCTGTTGTACTTGTTCCGATAGGACCCGACGCCAAGCTCGGCCTTGGATAGCACGGCGGCGATGGGGAGGTCCTCGCCGGCGGTCGTCCTGAGGTCGTTGATGGCGGAACGGACGTCGCGTTGCGAGGTGGAGGCCCAGTGAACGACCAGCGTCACGATGTCGGCGCGGGTGGCAAGATACTGGGCATCGACCACCGGCAGGATCGGCGGCGTGTCGAGCACGATGATTTCGAAGCGCTCCTTGGCAAGTTCCATCAGGAGATTGAACTGAGCCGTTTCGATCAGGCTGTCGGTCGACGTCCTGTGGGTGTTCTTGCCGACGATCATGTCGAGGCCCGGCACCTTGTCCTTGGTGACGAACTGACGAATGGACTGGGAATCGAGCGAGAGCGTCAGGTAGTCGGAAAGGCCGTTTTCCGGCGTCAAGCTCAGTGCCGGGGCGATCGACGGCCGCCGGAGATCGCAATCGACGAGCAGGACGCGCTTGCCCGACAGCGCGAAGGCGCGGGCGATGGCAATGGCCGTGGTGGTCTTGCCCTCGCCGGGGATGGCAGAGCCGACCATGACGATCAGGCCGCCTTCGCGAGACTTGTCCTGCAACTTGCGTCTCAGCATGTTCTCAAGGCCGAGGCGAATCCGCCGGATCGACTCGCTGTAGGCAGTGAGAGGGTGGTCGAGAAGCTCGCTTGCCACCTGCGATCGTTCCGTTATCGAGCGCCCAGCTCGCGACAGAAGCGGAATCGACGAGATGACGGGCACGCCGAGCACCGCCTCGAACTGCTGGTCGGAGGTGAAGCCGCCGATGAAGTTCTCGTTGAGGAAGGCCAGTCCCAAGCCCAGGCCCAGGCCGGCGACAAGAGCCAGCATCAGGATCAGCTTGGTCTTCGGGGCGCTGGGCGCGTCAGGGGGCAATGCCGAGGATACGATACGGCTGTCGGCAAGCTGAAGGTCGGCCTGCGTTTCCACGCCGCGCAGGCGCTGCAGCAGGTCCTGATAGAGCGTCTTGGCAACCGACGACTCCTGCTGGAGTTCGTAGATCTTGACCATGACGTCGTTGGTAAGGTTGCTGGACAGTACGGTGTCGCGGATGGACGTGCGCAGGCGGTCCTGTTCCTGTTGCGCCGTCTTGACACGATCGGACAGCGTGCCGAGCTCGACGTTCACCTGATCGGCAAGGCGCTTGTCGAGTTGGGAGAGGCTGGCGCGCAGGTTGCTCTCGCGATTCGAGCCGGCGGCGGCATTGCCGATGTCGGCCAGCACCTTGTCGCGTTCGGCCTTGATCTGGCTGACCGTATCCGACCGCAGTTGGGCGGCGATGCCGTCCCAGTCCTTGTTGGCGGCAAGGGTGGAAACGCTCGCCTGCAGCGACTGCGCCGATATGCTCTCGGCCTTGAGCGATTCAAGACTGGATCGCATGGCCGAGATGTCGGCGCGGGTGCTCTCGTTCGAAACCTTCTCGATGTTCTCGTTGACGAAAGCGTCGATGCGGTTCTCGTTTTCGTTGATGGTTGTCGAGGCCTGGACGAGGCGGCGGTTGAGGGCGTCGCGCACGCTCAGCGCATTGGAGATCTTGGCGTCGACCTGGGCGTCGATATAGGTCGACGACAGTGTGTTGGCGATCAGTGCCGCCTTGGCGGGATCGGAAGAGGTGGCGGATACGCTGATGACGTAGGTCAGGCCACGCCGTGCGATGGTGACGTTGTTGGAGAAGCGGGTCAACACCGCGCGCAATTGAGCGTCGGTATCGGCCAGCAAGTTCTCCGTCGACTTGATCTTGAAGAAAACCATCAAGCGGTCGACTGTGCTGAGTTTGACGCCGAATTCTGGATCCTTGACCAGCCCAAGGCGGGAAATCGCTCCGATCTGGGTCGAGGGGGACTTCAGGATTTCGACTTCGCTTTCCACCCGCGCGTTGTCGGTGGGAAGAAGTGACATCTGGCTTTCCGGGTCGAGGGCGTTCTTCTGCCGGGGATCGACCAGGATCAGCGTCGAGGCGGTATAGGTTGGCGTCTGCAGGAAAACGTAGACGGCTGCCAACCCGACGATAATCAGAACTGTTGAAAGAATGAGCCAGATCTGGCGACGGACGAGACCAATTGCATTGCGAACATCGAACTCGGATGAATCCATTTGAAGAAAACTTCCTTGAACCTACTCCCGCGCGACCACTATGACCGAAATCGCGCCGCCGACCAAGCGACACTGAGCGAAATGCAGTGCTGTCATGCGAGAAAAATGCGCGAAATTTAGTCCCACACGGAAGAGGCTCGGCCCCGAAAAAGATGCTCTGCCAGCCACAATATCAGTGGCAGCCCAAGCCCGGAACCACCACCCCATCCATCAGATCGACATTCAAAAACCGCGGCCCTATGTTTCGAGAGCCACGGTTTTCAGGATGGCGTGAAAGCCTATTTGGAAGCGGCTAACTCGATCAGGCGCCGGGGCTGGCCGGATTGTCATCGGGGTTCACGGAGCCCGTGACCTGAGACGAGCCGAGCGAGGCGAGCGTGTCATTGAGGCTGACCAACTGGGGGCTTGCCACGACGTCAGCGCGGCTACCGGCGGTGGTCGTCACATACTCGGTGACCTGAGCGATCACGCTGGCGGGCAGATTGGCGGGCAGGGCTTTCAGAAGTGCCTGAAGCGCCAGAATGCACTCAGAGGCAGTGCCAGAGGCACAGGAGCTCTGAGCGGCCGTCACATAGGCAGTGTCAACGCCGGTTCCCTGAAGCTCGTCGACCAAACCAATTGCAGTGGTCGCTGCAAAACCGCTCGCGACCGACGAAAACGCCATTACCGTCCCAAGGGAAGCAGAAAGGAAAAATCTGGTCATATTGATTGTCTCCTATAAAGTTGCATCAAATTGGAGCGCCTAGCCCCACCCGTCGCCACATTTTCCGATAGTTTACATTAAGTAGTTGATGGCGTGCAAGCGGAGTTTTCTCCCGTCTGCGTGTTTTTCCTAGGTGGGGCCGACATGCATCGATTCGGCCTCGATCGCTCTTCGGAACGCGCTGAATTTCGGCATTTTTCGTCCCTGACTCGGCAGCCAGATCTTCCCATTCGCCATACCTGTCACGGCGAGAGGCGGCTCTATCACGCTGCGGAAATTCGGGAACACGGTTAACACTGCCGGCAGAGTTTTACTTAAAATTTGAATTGTATTTGCTTCGATTTATCCGCTCGACATCACGAACTTGTTGCCCACGCTAACTAACAGAATCTCAAAGGAAATATGGTCTACTGAACCCACTTAAGGCTTGGCGGAGTTTGTTGTCATGAACAAGTTGATCCGGACGCTGGTGGTTTCGGCTGTTGTTTGTCTCTTTCCTCACGTGGCGTCGGCTGGCTTTCTGAATGTTCCCAAGCAGAGCCTGGATTTGCCAGTCGCCGGGAAGGTCAATGCCAAGGGCCCGACGCTGGGTCCGAGCGGCTTTTACGTGATGTGCGCGACCGTCCCTTCCGCTTGCAAGGTTCAGCGGGCGCGCAATGTGTCGGCGTCCGCCGGCAGCATTCGGTTGACCATCGACACGCTCGGCTTGATCGATCGTATCAATCGCGAAATCAATGGTGCGATGCGTCCGCAGGCCGAGTCCGGAACGGTCGATGTCTGGAAGATCGGCGGCTCCTCGGGTGACTGCGAGGACTATGCGTTGACCAAGCGAGCCGCATTGATGCGCAAGGGCTTCCCCAGTTCTTCCCTCTTGATGACGAGCGTCGTTACCCGGCGAGGCGAGTCGCATGCGGTCTTGATGGTGCGCACCGACCGCGGCGACTTCGTGCTGGACAATCTCAACTCTCTGGTCAAACCCTGGAGCGCCACGGGCTATCGGTTCATATCCATGCAGTCGCCGGACAATCCGCGCATGTGGGTTCGCCTGTAGAGCGTTCGCTAATCGAGCCGCGTTGCTCTGGCAGCGCCTCGTCGCCGAAAGGCGGCGGGGCGCTTGCGCATCCGATACCTCGAGCAACTCCAGCAAAAGTGGGAACCGGTTTTGCGTCCGTAGTTGCGTAAAAACAAAGAGATAGAGCATGTCGGCGAACCGAAGTTCGCCGGACGCGCTCTAGAAACCCTTGCCGCGCAGGATCTCGTTGATCACGGTGCGGAACAGAATGCGGATGTCCAGCCAAACCGAAAAGTCGCGAATATACTCGATGTCGCGCACGACCCGCATGACCGAGGGTTCTACCTCGGAGGTCGGGCCGCGCAGGCCGTTGGCTTGGGCGAGCCCGGTGATGCCGGGGCGCATGGCGTGGCGACGCTCGTAGCCGAGGACCAGCTCTTCATAGCGGACGCCGGCGGCCAGCATGCCCGGCACGTGCGGCCGGGGGCCCACCAGCGACATGTCGCCCCAGAGGACGTTGATGAGCTGCGGCAACTCGTCGATGTTGGTCTTGCGAATGATCCGGCCGATCGGCGTTACACGGGGGTCGTCGGCGATCGTCTGGGCCACGCCGGAGATATCGCAGCGGTCGGTATACATCGACCGGAACTTGAGAATCTGAAAGGGCTTGTTGCCCAGTCCCGTCCGTTCCTGGCGGAAAAACACCGGTCCGACACTGGTGAGCTTGATGATTGCCGCAACCGCTATGAGAAGCGGCGACAGGAGGAGCAGGCCGAAGGCTGCTCCCAATATGTCGATCAGCCGTTTCGCGGCGAGATGGGCGGGGCGCCAGTTGACCGCGACGGCCGCTTCACCATCGTCGATGGTGGCGCCGCCGTAGGACGCCAGCGCAACCGTCTGTCCAGCCGAAAAGGCCGACGTCGACGTCACGCGCATGGTGCCTGAGGCCAAGAAGCGAGCGGAAGAACTGCCCTCGGCTGGCGTCAGATCGCGCAATCCAGACGAGCTTTCGGCGCCACCCTTGGAAAAATCATGGGTAAGGTCCGTTAGACGCATTACATCCCCCGAAACTGAAAAACTAAATTCTAAAAAACCTTCGGAAACAGTCCGGCTCAAAATCGCCGCAACGATCACTCCGAAATAACGAAACATTTACCAAAGTAATGGATTTCCCCTAATCCCGCAAGCTGCGTTGCCTCCTGGAAAAGCGGAAAGCCCATGCATACAGCGCAAAGCTCAACCTGCTAACAGGCCGATATGCAAACCTCGTGCCATGCGGAATTCGTCGCCAATGGTCCGAAATCGTACACCATGGTCACGACACTCCCAGCCTTTGCACCCTCTCCATAGTTAATTTTGATTAAACTTATATCACACCTGCCTGCCGGCAAATCGAATCCTTGGTCGTGGGTATTTTCGCCGTCCGTCGGTCTCGCGGAACTACTTCAGCCTGAGCGGCAGGCCGGCGGCGACGAACCAGGCCTCGTCGGCGAGGGCGGCGACTTTCTGGTTGAGGCGGCCGGCTTCGTCTCGAAACCGGCGGGCAAGGGCGTTTTCGGGGACGATGGACAGCCCCACTTCGTTCGACACCAGCACGACCGGTCCGGCGGCGGTGTTTAGGCCGACGGCCAGGGACTCGTACTCTGCCTCGAGATCGGCGTCGGCGAGCATGCGGTTGGTCAGCCATAGCGTCAGGCAGTCGACGAGGATGGCTCGGTCGTCGCTCGCTTCGGCGGACAAGGTCTCGGCCAGCCGGTGCGGCGCCTCGATCGTCCTCCAGCCGGCGCCTCGCCGCGCGCGATGGAGGTCGATCCGGCTTTCCATTTCCTCGTCATGGCACTCGGCGGTGGCAACGTAGACCTTTTCCTTCGCCGCGAAGGCGCAAGTCCGCTCCTCGGCAAAACGACTCTTGCCGGAACGGGCCCCGCCCAGGACGAATATGATCGGCGCCATGAGCCGCTCCTTCGATTGCGTCAATTTATCGGCTAGCTGCCGTGCGGTCCTTGCGCAAGCGGAGACCAAACGGCTATTGGCCAAAAGTAGCATGATCCTTGCACAGAGACCCCCAGCTTCCGCGCTCACCGTTCGCAGGGACCTGCTTCGGCGGGGAACGGGTACCGGCTTTAAATCCGTATCGAGCGCGTGGAGCCAAAAAAGAAAAGGGGAACTCGATGTCCACGTCTGAAGGGAGCGTCAGCTACAAGAAAGCTGACGCCAGTTATTTCGAGCAGCGGCACCTGTCGCGTTACGCCGGCATCTGGTCGCTATGGGCGCTCGGCGTCGGCGCCGTGATTTCCGGCCATTTTTCCGGCTGGAACTTCGGATTTTCCACCGGTGGCTGGGGCGGCATGATGGCCGCCGGCGCCATCATCGCCGTCATGTATCTCGGCCTCACCTTCTCGATCGCCGAGATGAGTCCGGCGCTGCCGCACACCGGCGCCGCTTATTCCTTCGCCCGCACGGCGATGGGGCCGTGGGGCGGTTTCATCACCGGTCTCTGCGAGAACGTGGAATATGTCATCACGCCGGCGGTGATCGTCACCTTCATCACCGCCTACGTGAACTCCATTCTCGGCCTCGACGCTGCCTATTCGCCGCTCGTCTGGATCGCTTTCTATGCGATCTTCCTCGGGCTCAACGTGTTCGGCCTTGAACTGTCGTTCAAGGTGACTCTGGTGGTGACGGTGTTGTCGCTGGCCGTCCTGGTGTTCTTCTGGGTCAGCGCCATTCCCAACATGGACTTCTCGCGCTGGGCGCTCAACATCGGCGTCGGTTCCGACGGGGCGGCCGTCGAGCTGCCGGATGGCGGTGGCGAATGGTTCCCGTTCGGCTTCTCCGGCGTGCTCGCCACGCTGCCGTTTGCCGTCTGGCTGTTCCTCGCCATCGAGCAACTGCCGCTGGCCGCCGAGGAATCGGTCGATCCCAAGCGCGACATGCCCAAGGGCATCATCCTCGGCATTTCCACGCTGATCCTCTCGGCGTTCATGATCGTGCTTCTCAACCCGTCGGTCGCCGGCGTCGGCGCCTTCCATCTCGGCTCATCTCTTGAGCCGCTGCTGGACGGCTTCCGTGCCGTCTATGGCGATGGTGGCGTCGTGCTGCTCGGCATCGTGGCGCTGACCGGCCTGATCGCCTCCTTCCACACCATCCTCTACGCGCAGGGCCGGCAGGTCTATTCGCTGTCGCGGGCCGGTTATTTTCCGACCGCGCTGTCGCTGACCCACGCCAAGTACAAGACGCCGCACGTCGCCATGGTCACCGGCTCCATTGCCGGCCTGCTGGTGATGATGGTGATCTGGTTCGCGCTCGGCGCGGCCGAAGGCGGGGCAGCGATCGGTTCGGTACTGCTCAACATGGCGGTATTCGGCGCCATGTTCTCCTACATCATGCAGGCCATTTCCTTCATCATGCTCCGCATCAACCAGCCGGACATCGAGCGCCCCTACAAGAGCCCGCTCGGTATCCCCGGCGCGGTGCTGACGATCGTCATCGCGGTGGTCACGCTCTACTATCAGGTACAGGATCCGAACTTCTCCAAGGGCGTGCTCTGGGTGGCGGTGTGGTTTGCCGCGGCGATCGCCTATTTCGCGCTCGTCGGCCGTCACAAGCTGATCCTGTCGCCGGAGGAAGAGTTTGCCATTGCCCACGCCAATGGCGGTGGCGGGCCCGGCACGGAGGAGCCTGCTCCGGCCGAGTAAGCCCTCTTTCTTGATCAGATAAACGCGGGGCGCCTTCATCGGGCGCCTCGTATCATTTCGAATGCCGTCCTTGATTGGCGGGAGCCGGCATGCAGAGATGAAGTCAGTGCTTTGCCATATGTCGTTCAGCGCCGAAGGGAGCCACTCCACCATGTCCGACGTCATGACGCTCGTCTCCCCCGTGGACGGATCGGTCTATGCCGAGCGATCCATCGCCACGGAAGCGGAAATGAACCGCGTGTTCCGGCTGGCTCGCGATAGCCAGAAGGCATGGGCAAGGTTGCCGCTCGATACTCGCGTCGGCTATTGCCTCCAGGCGCTCGATGCCCTGCTCGCCATGCGACCGCGCATCGCCGAGGAACTGACCTGGCAGATGGGCCGGCCGATCCGCTATACGCCCTTCGAGCTCAATGGCGTCGAACAGCGCACCCGCCACATGGCTCGGATTGCCGCCGAAAGCCTTGGTACCCTCGACAGCGGCCTGGAGCATGGCGACCATGGCGCCCACCGCTTCATCAGCCGCGAGCCGCTTGGCGTCGTCTTCGTGGTGGCGCCCTGGAACTATCCCTATCTCACCACCGTCAACTCGGTGATGCCGGCGCTGATGGCCGGCAACACGGTGGTGCTGAAGCACTCCGACCAGACGCTTCTGGTCGCCGAGCGTTTCCAGGATGCCTTCGATGCCGCCGGCTTGCCGGAGGGCGTGTTCCAGCACATCGTGCTTTCCCACGATCAGACGGCAGCGGCCATCGCCGCGCGAAAGGCCGACATGGTGGCTTTCACCGGTTCGGTGGCCGGTGGCGCCGCCATGGAGCGGGCGGCGGTGGGAACCTTCATCGCCATCAATCTGGAGCTCGGCGGCAAGGATCCGGCCTATGTGCGAGCCGATGCCAAGCTCGATTTCGCCATCGAGAACGTCGCCGACGGCGCCTTCTTCAATTCGGGGCAGTGCTGCTGCGGCATCGAGCGCGTCTATGTGCACGAGAAGGTCTACGACGACTTCGTCTCCGGCCTCGTCGACCTGACGAAGAAATACGTGCTCGGCAATCCCACCGATCCCGAGGTGACGCTGGGGCCGATGGCACGCGCCCGCGGCGCGGCAACGGTTCGCGAGCAGATCGCGGCAGCGCTCAGGGGCGGCGCCGTCGCCCACATCGATCCGAAGCTGTTTCCCGCCGACAAGGAGGGTACGCCCTACATCGCGCCGCAGGTGCTGACATCGGTCAATCATCAGATGGTGTTCATGAACGAGGAAACCTTCGGCCCGGCGGTCGGCATCATGAAGGTGCGGGACGACGCCGAGGCGCTCGGGCTGATGAATGACTCGAAATACGGCCTCACCTGCTCGCTGTGGACCGAAGACCTCGATGCTGCCGAGGCGATCGGCCGCGATCTTGAGACCGGCACCGTCTTCGTCAACCGGTGCGACTATCTCGATCCCGCTCTCACCTGGACCGGCGTCAAGGATACCGGGCGTGGCGCGGCGCTATCGCCGCTCGGCTTCCATGGCCTGACGCGGCCGAAGAGCTGGTATGTGCGAAAGGCGCCGGCTTAAGAACGCCCGACAAGCGTCGCCGGATGGTCACGTAGGGAGAGCGCCGGCTCACAAGGGAGGCGCCGGATTGCTTCGTCCGGTGTCGTGCCGCATCGCTTTCGCGGAAAACCGGTTCCCACTTTTCCGCGCGATGCGCTATATCGCCTGCCAAACCCCGCCGGAGACCTCGCCATGTCCGTCATATCCTTCGCCGACCGTTTCGAGACGATCGCCGACCGCCGCTCGCCGCTCACCGTTGGCATCGATCCGGCGCCGGAGGTGCTGAAGGCTTGGGATCTGCCCTACAATGCCGAGGGCGTGCGCGTCTTCGGCCTGGAGATGGTCGAGGCGGTGGGTGATATCGTCGGCGTGTTCAAGCCGCAGATCGCCTTCTTCGAGCGCTTCGGCTGGCAGGGCCTCAAATCCGCCGCCGAAGTGATCGGCCATGCCCGCTCGGCCGATGCGCTGGTCATCGCCGACATCAAGCGGATGGATATCGGCCACACCATCGAGGCCTATGCCGGCGCCTGGATCGGCGAGGATGCGGGGACGCCCGTCGATGCCATCACGCTTGGCGCCTACATGGGCTCGGGATCGCTGGAGCCGGTGGTGAAGCGGGCCGCCGAGCATGGGGCCGGCCTCTTCGTCGTCGTCCGTTCGTCCAACCCGGACGGCATCCTGCTGCAGACCGCCCGGCAGAAGGACGAGCGCACGGTTGCCGACGCGCTGGCCGATGATCTCACCGCCTTCAATCGGGGGGTGCTCGGCAAGACGGGCAACGGTCCTTGCGGCGCGGTGGTCGGTGCGACACTCGACGACGCCGACGAGGTACTGGAGCGGCTGCCGACCTCGCTGATCCTTGCGCCCGGCATCGGCGCGCAGGGTGCCACCATGGCCGATCTCAAGTCTCGCTTCGGACGGGTGGCATCCAGGCGCACGCTGCCGAACGTATCGCGGCAGGTGGCGGCGGCCGGCCCGTCGAGGATGGCGCTGCGCGAGGTCGTCGAGCGCCTTGCCGACGAAGCCTTCGCGTTGCGCAACTGACGGAGACGATACCGGATATGGCCTCTCCTCCAGTTCTGTTTCTCAAGAACATCCACCTTACCTTCGGTGCCACGCCGCTTCTGACCGGCGCCGACCTGACCGTCGGCGAGGGCGACCGCATCACGCTGGTCGGCCGCAACGGCTCGGGCAAGTCGACGCTGCTCAAGATCGCCGCCGGCCTTGTCGAAGCCGACGATGGCGAACGCTTCTTCCAGCCGGGCAAGACAGTGCGCTACCTGAGGCAGGAGCCCGATCTCTCGGCTTTCGCGACGACGCTGGAGTATGTCGAATCCGGACTTGCTCCCGGCGACGACCATTACCGGGCGCTCTATCTGCTCAACGAACTCGGCATGACCGGCAACGAGTCCACATCCTCTCTGTCCGGTGGGGAGATCCGCCGGGCGGCGCTTGCCCATGTGCTCGCTCCCGAGCCGGACATCCTGCTGCTCGACGAGCCGACCAACCATCTCGACCTGCCGGCCATCGAGTGGCTGGAAAGCGAACTCAAGTCGATGAAGTCGGCACTGGTGCTGATTTCGCACGATCGCCGGTTCCTGGAAAACCTGTCGCGCGCCACCGTCTGGCTGGATCGGGGCGTGACGCGCACGCTCGATCGCGGCTTTTCCCATTTCGAGGCCTGGCGCGACCAGGTGCTGGAGGAAGAGGAGCGCGACCTCGTCAAGCTCGACCGCAAGATCGAGGCGGAAGAGCACTGGATGCGCTACGGCGTCACCGCCCGCCGCAAGCGCAACGTCCGCCGTGTCGATCTCCTGGCCGATCTTCGCACGGCAAAGCGCGAACACCGTGGACCGCAGGGCGCGGTGAAGATGGCGGCGGCCGAGTCCGAAGCGTCGTCGAAGCTGGTGATCGAGGCGAAATCCATCTCCAAGTCGTTCGGCGATCGGCCGATCGTCAAGGATTTTTCGATCCGCGTGGCACGCGGCGACCGCATCGGCATCGTTGGTCCCAACGGCGCCGGCAAGACGACGCTGCTCAGGCTCCTCACCGGCGATCTCGTGCCGGATAGCGGCACCGTCAAGCTCGGTCTGTCCCTCGACATGCAGACGCTGGAACAGAAGCGCGACAGCCTCGACCCCGAGACGACGCTCGCCGACGCACTCACCGAGGGCAAGGGCGATTGGGTGGTGATCGGCGAGGAGAAGCGCCACGTCATCGGCTACATGAAGGACTTCCTATTCTCGCCCGAACAGGCGCGGACGCCGCTATCGGCGTTGTCGGGCGGCGAGCGCGGCCGGGTGATGCTGGCCCGTGCCTTGGCCAAACCGTCCAACATGCTGGTGCTGGACGAGCCGACCAACGATCTCGACCTCGAAACGCTCGATCTTCTGGAAGAACTGCTTGGTGACTACAAGGGCACGATCATCGTCATCAGCCATGACCGCGATTTTCTCGATCGCGTCGTCGCCTCGGTGGTGATGAGCGAGGGGGATGGGCGCTGGCTCGAATATGCCGGCGGCTATACCGACATGTTGGCGCAGCGGGGCAAGGGTGTCGAGGCGAGGAAGACGGAGAAGTCCGCTCCCGCGCCGAAGAAGGAAACCTCGGCCGCTCCGGCGCCGAAAGTGCGCTCGAAGCTCAGCTTCAAGGACAAGCATGCCCTGGAGACGCTGCCCGGCCGCATCGATGCCCTGTCGGAAGACGCCAAGCGCCTTCATGCCGTGCTCGACGATCCCGCTCTCTACGCACGCGATCCCAAGCTGTTCGCCTCGGCGACCGAAAAGCTCACCGCCACCGAAGCGGCGCTGGCCGCGGCGGAGGAAGAATGGCTGCGGCTGGAGATGCTGCGCGAGGAACTCGAGGGCTGATGGTACGTTGCCCCGAGTGGCCGGCTTGCGCACTGCCCTCTTTTGGGCAAGACAGGGGGGCAGTTTGGCCGAATGATCCAACGAATCATGCCCATATTCCGCTTCCTTGTCCTGGTCGTCGCTCTCGCGCTTCCTTTCGGCGCATCGGCGCAGACGGTTCCTTCCTTGCCGCAAGTCGCGGTTCCGGCCCAACCGGCTGCGACGGGAGAGGGCGCGACGGCCGGTCCGCCCGCGACGTCTCCTGGGGCGGCGAAAGCCCTGATCGACATCCTGAAGGACGATGCCGCGCGCGCCGTTCTGATCGGCGAGCTCGAAAAGCTGGCCCAGCCGGCGGTGGGCGATGCCGCCGCATCCTCGAGCGATGCGACGACGACGACGGACGCTGCAGACAGGCCAGCCGTGCCGCTTGCCCGTGAAATCGGATCGGTGACGCAGGATCTCTCTCGGCAGGTGGTCGAGGTGGTGCTGAAGATCGGTCGCGGTCTCGGCAATCTGACGCGGCTTTTCGACGGTAGCGCGGCGGTCAACTGGGAAGGTGTGCAAGAGCAGGGCCTTGCGCTTGCGATCATCATCGTCTTTGCCTTCGCCACGCTGAACGTTGCCCGTTTCATCGCCCGCTTTCCGCTTGGCGCCGTCGAACGGATGGCCAAGGACAAGCCTTTTCCGCGCCGGGTCGTCTGGAGCGGCCTTGCCCTCCTGATCGACTGGGCCGTGATCGGTCTCGCCTGGTTCGGCACGTCGGCCTACGCCATCGCCGCGTCAGGCGGCGCCCGCATCGACCTGATGCAGAGCCTGTTCATCGACGCCTTCGTGGTGATCGAGTTCCTGAAGAGCTGCCTTGCCGCCGTCCTGCAATATCGCCGGCCGGCGTTGAGGGTGTTCAATCTCGAACCGGCGACGGCGCGCTTCTGGTACCTCTGGCTCAGCCGCCTGATCAGCTTCCTCGGCTATGGCGTGCTGGTGGCACACCCGCTGGTCAACAAGGCGATCGGCTTTTCCGTCGGCATCGGTTTCCGCCTTGCCGTGGTGTTGATCACGCTCATCGGCGCCACGATACTGGTGACCGCCAAGCGCGACGATGTGAGAAACGGCCTGTTCCCTTTGCTGGAGCCGGTGAAAAGCTCGGTCCTGCGCACGATCCTGGCGCTTCTCATCCACGGCTGGCACGTCATCGTCATCGTCTACCTCGCCGTGGCGTTCGTTCTCTGGGTGAGCCGTCCGTTCGACGCGGTCGACTACATGGCCTGGGCGACGGTCGAGACGGTCTTCGCCGTCATCATCGGCGGGCTGGTCGACAGCTTGCTGTCCCATGCCATCTCCGGCGGCGTCCGCCTGCCGGCCGACGTCAAGAAGACGCTGCCGCTGCTCGAAGCGCGGCTCAACATGATGGTGCCGCTGTTCTTCCGCGCCATGCGCATGCTGCTGGTGGCAATCGTGGTGGCGACGCTGCTGCAGAGCTGGGGCGTCCTCAACCTCATCGCCTGGTTCCAGTCGGATGGCGGTACGGAAGCGGTCGGCCGCATCCTTTCGGCCGTCATCATCCTGCTTGCTGCCGGCGGCATATGGCTCGCCGCTTCGAGCTGGGTGGAGTATCGGCTCAACCCGTCGCTCGGCCGGATCACCAATGCGCGGACGCGCACGCTGCTGTCGCTGTTCCGCAATGCGTTCTCGATCGTCCTCGTCATCATCGCCGCCATGCTCACGCTGTCCCAGCTCGGGGTGGATATAGCGCCGCTGGTCGCCGGTGCCGGCGTCGTCGGCCTTGCCGTCGGTTTCGGCTCGCAGAAGCTGGTGCAGGACATCATCACCGGCGCCTTCATCCAGTTCGAAAACGCCATGAACGAGGGTGATGTCGTCACCGTGGCCGGCCTCACCGGCGCCGTGGACCGGCTGACCATCCGATCGGTCGGCATCCGGGATGCCGACGGCGTCTACCACATCATCCCCTTCTCGTCGGTGACCAGCGTCTCGAACGCCATGCGCGGCTTCGCCTTCGCCACGGCGTCGGTCAACGTTGCCTACGCGACCGATCTCGAAGAGGCGAAGTCCGCCATGCGGGAGGCGTTCGACCGGCTGATGGACGGGCCGAAGGGCGCCGTCATACTGGAACCGCTCGATATTTGGGGGGTTGTCTCGTTCTCCGCGGCGGGCGTGGTGATGAAGGCCCGCATCAAGACGCTGCCGGGAGAACAGTGGGGAATCGGCCGCCTTTACAATGAGCTCGTCAAGAACGTGTTCGACGAGCGCGGTATTACCTCCTCGTTCTGACCATGATGGGCGCCGCCCTGGCGGCAAGCCGTTGACTGGTCAATTGTTGAAAAAGACATTTGCGTTTAACGGTCGGCGTTCTAAATGAAGGGCCTGAGACGGGGCTGCGCCCCGTTCGCCTCCCAGATGGAGATGACCGGACTTGAGCTCCCCCACCGATGACGACACCAGCGAGGAACTGCCAACGAGGCGGTTTGCGCTTGCGGTGAGGTGGGTTGGGCCGATCATCGCGGTGGTGTTGATCGCCGGCGCCGTCTGGGTGCTGTGGGACATGGCGACCAGGATGTCGTTCGCCGACGTCCACGATGCCGCGCTGGCGCTGCCGGCCCACCGTTTCGTGCTGGCCTTCGTCTTCACCTTCTGCGGCCTTGCCGCGCTTGCCACCTACGATCTTCTGGCGCTGCACGCGCTCAACTACACGAGTTCGGTCAGTCTGGCGCGGGCGGTGTTCGGCGGCCTCATCGCCAACGTTTTCGCCAACACCCTGGGCTTTCCGCTGCTGTCGGGCGGTGGAGCCCGTTATCGCATCTACTCCATGGTCGGCGTCAGCTTCTCGGTGGTGGCGAGGCTGATCATCATGAGCTGGCTGACCATGTGGTCCGGCATCCTGTTCGTGCTCGGACTGGCGCTGACGCTGGAGCCGACGACGCAGTACCCGGTGTTTCCCCACCACTACATCGACCGGCTGGTCGGGATTGCCGTCCTCGTCGCGCTGTCGAGCTTCATCATCTGGCTGGCGCGGAAGCGACGGGCCATCCGAGTGAGCGGCATGGTGGTGCGCATGCCCAAGGCCAAGCCGGCATTCCTGATGGTGCTGGCCGGGGCGTTCGATCTGCTCGCGGCCTGCGGTACGCTCTATGTCCTGCTGCCGCCCGATGCGGTGCCGGATGCCGCCCGCTATCTCGTCACCTATTCCATCGCCTTCCTGGCCGGCATGGCCGCCAACACCCCCGGCGGCGTCGGTGTGTTCGAGGCGACGGTGGTGACCGGCCTCGGCATTGCCCATCGGCCGGATGTTGCCGCCGCGCTGATCCTGTTCCGCCTCATCTACTTCGTGGTGCCGCTTTTCTTCGCTCTGGCGCTTCTCGCCTTTCTGGAAGGGCGGCACAGGCTCGCGGTGCGGAGGGCGCGGCGCGAGGAAGTGTGAAACGGTCGAGACGGCACAGCAACCGAACTGCAAGACGCCTTCGGTGACTTGTTCGGCGCTCCGTTCTGGATCACAAGTCACCGTCCGTCACTCCCGAGCCGCGGTGCCCGAGCGACCCCATGAGCCATCAGCCCTCGCCGAACGCCTTTGCCCACCGGCCGTATCTCCTCTACTGGCTGGCCCGCCTGTTCGCCACATTCGCCATTCAGATCGTCGTGGTCGCCGTCGGCTGGAAGGTCTACAACCTCACCCGCGATCCGATGGCGCTCGGCTATGTGGGGCTGATGCAGTTCCTGCCGGCTTTCCTGCTGGTGCTCATCACCGGCACGGTGGCCGACCGCGTTTCGCGGCGCCTGATCATCATCGCGTGCTTCGGCGTCGAAGCCGCCGCCGCCGTCTGGCTGTTCGCCCTGTCCTGGACGGCGTCGCCGAGCGTCGCGCCGATCTACATCATCCTCCTGGTGATGGGCATTGCCCGCGCCTTCATGGGGCCGGCCATGCAGTCGGTGGTGCCGAACCTCGTGCCGCGCGAGGCGCTCGCCAACGCTATCGGCTGGGTGTCGTCGTCCTGGCAGGTAGCGGCCATCGGCGGGCCTGTGGCCGGCGGTCTGCTCTACGGTATTTCCGAGCTCGCCGCCTTCGGCACGGCGGTGGCGCTGCTTGCCGCCGCAGTGGCGCTGATGCTGGCAATGCCGCCGATTACCGTGAAGCAGGGAGAGAAGGAGCCGGCCTGGCAGGCGGTTTCGGCCGGCTTCCGCTATGTCTTTTCCAACCGGCTCGTGCTCGGCGCCATCTCGCTCGACCTGTTCGCGGTGCTGCTCGGCGGCGCCGTCGCGCTGATGCCGGTCTATGCGTCCGACATCCTGGTGCTCGGTCCGGCCGGTCTCGGCATGATGCGAGCAGCGCCCGGCATTGGCGCCATCCTGGTGGCAGCCTTTCTGGCGCGCTTCCCGATCCGGGCTATGGCCGGCGTGAAGATGTTTCTGGGCGTCGCACTGTTCGGCCTTGCAACGGTGGTGTTCGGCGTTTCGCTGACGCCGTGGCTGTCCATCCTCTGCCTCGGCCTGATGGGGGCCGGCGACATGATCTCGGTCTATGTGCGCGAGACGCTCATCCAGCTCGCCACGCCCGACGAGCTGCGCGGCCGTGTTTCGGCGGTCAACATGGTGTTCGTCGGGGCCTCCAACGAGCTCGGCGAGTTCCGCGCCGGCAGCATGGCGGCGCTGATCGGCACCGTGCCGGCGGTGGTGTTTGGCGGCGTCGGCACGCTCGCCGTCGCGGGCCTGTGGTCGGTGATCTTCCCCGACCTTCGCCGGGCCGAGAAGCTCGACGGCAGCTGACGACGGATCGCAGGTATTTGGCAAGATGCGGCCGTCGCCGGGGAGGTTGTGGCGAGCCGGTCGGGTAGGGTTCAGGGAGGACACGGATGTATATCGGGATCGACTGGGGCGGGACCAAGATGGAGGTGATCGGCCTCGATGCCGGGGGCGCCGAGCTCATCCGGCACCGCATCCCGACGCCGCGCGAGGATTATGATGCCTCGATCCGGGCGGTGGTCGATCTGGTGGCCCATGTCGAGACGGCTTCCGGCGAACGCGGCAGCGTCGGCATCGGCCTGCCGGGCAGCCCCAATCCGCTCACCGGCCTCATCCGCAACTCCAACGCCTTCTGGCTGAACGGCAAGCCGCTCGGCCGCGACCTCGAGGCGGCGCTCGGCCGGCCGGTGCGCCTCGCCAATGACGGCAACTGTCTCGCGGTCTCCGAGGCGGTCGATGGCGCTGGCGCCGGTCTCGACGTGGTGGTCGGCATCATCCTGGGCACCGGCCATGGCGGCGGCATCGCCATCAAGGGCAAGAGTCACAACGGCTTCCAGGGCCTGGCTGGCGAGATCGGCCACTATTCTTTGCCCTGGCCCAAGGAGGGCGAGTATCCCGGTCCCAAGTGCTGGTGCGGCCGGCACGGCTGCCTGGAGATGTTCTGCTCGGGCACCGGCTTCGAACTCGATTATCGGACGACGACCGGCGTCGCCCGCAAGGCGTCGGAGGTGATCGCACTGAAGCGGGCAGGCGACGCCACCGCCGTCCAAGTCTACGATCGCTATGTGGATCGTCTTGCCCGGTCGCTGGCGCTGATCATCGACCTCGTCGACCCAGACGTGTTCGTGCTCGGCGGCGGCATGAGCAACGTCGACGAGCTCTACGACGACGTGCCCAGGCAGCTCTCGACCCGCACCAACCTCTGGGATGGCGAGGGCAGCCGGCTCGTCTTCTCGGATAGCGTGGCAACGCCGATCCGCAAGGCTCGGCACGGCGACAGCTCCGGCGTCCGAGGCGCCGCCTTCCTCTGGAAGGAATAGAAGGGGATGGGGGCGGCGATTGCCATCCGCCCCCTTGTTTCCTTACAGGCTGACCCAGCGGCCGGTCTTGCCGGACTCGACGATGGCGTCGAGGATCTTCATCATCCTGACGGCGTCGTGCTGGTCGTAGGGCAAGGGCTCGACGCCACGGATCGCCTTGGCGAACGCCTCGCCCTGCAGGCCGTACTGGTCGCAGGCCGGCAGGCGAATCTCCTCGATCTGCGCATCGCCGAGCGCCGCGCCGCGATCGAGGCGAATCACGGTCTCCTGCATCGGCGGGGCGTTGAAGGGGATCAGCACCTCGATGCGGCCGGTGGAGCCGACGACGTTGACGCGCTGGTGCGGCACGGTCTGCGTGCCGACGGTGAACGTCAGGTGGCGTCCCTCGCCGAAATCGAGAATCGCCGAGGTCAGCACGTCGGTGCCGAACGTCTCGTCCAGCTCGATCAGGCCGATCACCCGTTTCGGTTCGGCGTCGAACACGAAGCGGGCGGTGACGATCGGATAGACGCCGATATCCCACAGGCCGCCGCCACCGTTCTCGGGCTTGTTGCGAATGTTGGCGGGGTCGTCGAGGAAATAGGAGAAGAAGGACTGAGCAGCGGCGACACGGCCGATGGCGCCGGCGCGGACGAGCTCCCGGGTCTTCAGCCACTGCGGATGGTAGCGGACCATGAAGGCTTCGAGATAGACGATGCCCGGCGGCAGCGCGGCGAGGCGCTCGGCGTCCTTGGCGTTCATCGCCGCGGGCTTCTCGCAGAGCACATGCTTGCCGGCACGGGCGGCGGCGAGCGTCAGGTCGACATGGCTGTCGTTGGGCGTCGGGATATAGACCGCCTCGATGGTCGGATCGGCGAACAGCGCCTCGTAGGAGCCATGGGCGACGGGAATGCCCAGAGCATCGGCCGTCGCCTTCGCCGTGTCGGCGTTGCGCGAGGCGATCGCCGCCACCTCCAGCCAAGGCGTGGTGCGGAAGCCGGGGATCACCTTCTCACGGGCGATCTTGGCGGTGGAAACGACGCCGATACGAACCGGCTTGTGCGTGGACATGTGCGCCCTCCCTAAGTTTTGTACGATTTATAGGGGAGGGCCTTCGGGAAGGGAAGCGGTCAGCCCTCGGACGATCGTTCGGCCGAAGACGCCAATGCGGCATGCAGATGGGCGAGTTCGCCGTTGGTCAGCGCTCGCTTCCGTTCGGTCGCGGCCCGCCGGACCTCCTCGACGAGCGGTGCGGCGAGTTCAGGGTCAAGGGCGATGCCGCAACGTGCGAGGACGTGGGCCAGCGCCTGGGCGCCGGAGTGCTTGCCGACGACGACCGAGTGGTGTCGCCCGAGCAGCCTGGGATCGAGCCCCTGATAGGTCTCGGCCTCCTTGAGAAGACCGGCGACGTGGAGGCCGCTTTCGTGGGAAAACACGTCGCGTCCGACGACGGCCTTGCCGGGCGGCACGCCACGTCCGGCCGCGCTGGCGACCAGTTCGGCAAGCGGTTTCAGCGACGGCAGGTCGACGCCGGTCGACCGTCCATCGAGACGCAGTAGGGCGACGGCCACCTGTTCCAGCGCCGCGTTGCCGGCTCGCTCGCCGAGGCCGAGCACGGTGACGGACGCTTCGGCGCAGCCGGCGCGCAGGGCGGCAAGGGTGTTGGCGGTGGCGAGACCGAGGTCGTCGTGGCCGTGAAACTCCAAGGCGAGCGACGTGCGGGCCTTCAGGGCCGATACCAGCCTCGCCGTCGACAGCGGATCGAGCACGCCGACGGTATCGGCAAGCCGCAACCGCCAGCCGCCAGCGCGCTCCACGGCTTCGGTCATGGCGGCGAGGTGATCGGGATCGGCACGCGAGGCATCCTCGGCACCGACCGAGACCGAAAAGCCGAGGTCGAGAGCCAACGGCACGAAGCGGGCGATGCGGGCGAGCGCCTCGCGCCGGTCGATGCCGAGCTTGGCCGCGAGCTGCAGGTCGGACGCGGGGATGGACAGGTTGATGGCCGGTGCGCTGCTTCGGACGGCGGCGGCGATGTCTTCGTCGCGCATCCGGCACCAGACAGCGACGCGGGCCGGCAGCGCCAGGCCGACGATGGCGGCGATGGTGTCGATCTCCTCATCGCCCATGGCCGGCGTGCCGGCTTCGATCTCGGCGACGCCGGCCGCAGCCAGTGCTTCGGCAATGGCCAGTTTCTCGATGCGGGTGAAGGCGACGCCCGGCGCCTGTTCGCCGTCGCGCAGCGTGGTGTCGTTGAGGCGGGCGCCGATCATGCCACGGTCTCCAGGATGCGGGCTTCGCGCGCGATCGCCGGCAGCAAAACCAGAAGGCGTTCGATGTCGGCGTCGGTGTTGAAGCGCGATAGCGAGAAGCGGATGGTCGAACCGGCGAGGTGCGTCAGCCCCATGGCGGCGAGCACATGGCTCGGTGCGGCTTCGCCGGTGGCGCAGGCGGACCCGGAGGACGCGGCGATGCCGGCCCGATCGAGGCGGTGCAGCATCATCTCGGCGTCGATACCCGGAAATGCGAGGCAGGCGGTGTTGGCAAGGCGTGCCTGCGGGTCGCCGAGGACGCGCGTGCCGGGAAGAGCCGCGACGACACCGCTTTCGAGGCGGTCGCGCAAACGGGCGATGCGCTGGGCATGGCAGTCCGCAAGGGCGACACGAGCGGCGACACCGAAGCCGACGATGCCCGGCACGTTCTCGGTGCCTGCGCGGCGTCCCTTCTCCTGACGGCCGCCGACGATCAGACCGGCGAAGGGTTTGCCGGCACGGACATGGAGGGCGCCGACGCCTTTCGGGCCGTGCAGCTTGTGGGCGCTGAAGGAGGCCATGTCGACGCCGCTGGCGGCGACCGAAAGAGCGACACGACCGGCGGCCTGCACGGCGTCGGTGTGGAAGAGGGCGCCGGCCGCGTGGGCGGCAGGCACGAGGTCGGCGATGGGAAACAGCGTGCCGGTTTCGTTGTTGGCGGTCATCAGCGTCACCAGCGCTGTGCCGGGACCGAGGGCGGCGCGGTAGGCGTCGAGGTCGAGCCGGCCGCATTCGTCGACGGGAAGGCGATGGATGTCGATGCCGTCCGTTGCCGCGAGGCGATCGAGCGCCGCATGGACCGACGCGTGCTCGACGGTGGACGTCACCACCTCGCGACGTCCGGGGCGGGCGGCGAGCGCGGCACGGATGGCCGTAACGTTGCTTTCGCTGCCGCCAGAGGTGAAGACGACCTCATCCGGCCGGTCGGCGCCGATCAGCCTCGCGACGTCGCGCCGGGCGGCCTCGATCGCGCGCCGCGCGTCACGGCCGGCGGCGTGAGCGGACGAAGGATTGCCATGCAGGCCGGTCAATGCCGCCAGCATGGCCTCGGCCACGCGCGGGTCGACCGGCGTGGTGGCGTTGGCGTCGAGGTAGACGGCCGAATCTGCGACCATGGCGATCCCTCGCGATCAGGCGGCGGCGATGGCGCGGCCGAAACGCGCGGCGTAGATCTTGCCGACAGCCGCCTCGATGTAGTCGAAGGCATGGGCATCGGTGACGGTGATGCCGGCGGCCAGAAGCGCATCGCGCGGGCAGTCGCCCACCTTGGCGCACAGCACGGTGTCGATGCCGTTCAGGGCGGCGATGGTGGGGGCGAGGGGCGCGTCCTCACCGAAGCCACCCATGCAATAGGCGTCGACCTTGCGATGGCCGACGAGCGTGATGCCGTTTGGCCCAGCCTCGTAGACCTGGAACTCGCGGGCATGGCCGAAGTGCTCGTTGACGCGGGCGCCGCCCTTGGTGGCAACGGCGACGAGGAGGCGGGCGTCGTCGGCTACCGCGCCGATGCGCCGCATGGCGTCGTCGCGGGCGGCGCCCCGGTCGCCGCGCTCGGCGGCGACGAAGGCGCGATAGGCATCGCGAGCGGCTGGGTCGTAGGTGGCGATCTCCGGCAACCGGTCGAGAGTGAACTCCTGGCCACGGTCTTCGCCGAGAAGGCCGATGGCGTCGGCGCGGCATTGGCGGCAGTGGCGCATCAACTTGGCGCCACCGTCCAGCTGGTCCTGCACCGCCTTGAGTTCGGCTGGTGTCGGGCCCCGCTGGCCGGTGAGGCCGAAGTGGGTGCCATGGGCGGGGTCGGAAATCAGCGGCATGACGTTGTGCAGGAAGGCGCCGCCCGCGCGCACCGCCTTGTTGACCTCGGCAAGGTGATGGTCGTTGATGCCGGGGATCATCACCGAGTTGATCTTCACGAGAATGCCGCGCGCAGTCAGCATTTCGAGGCCGAGCATCTGCCGCTCGAGAAGGATCGTCGCGGCTTCGAGACCGGTGCGGCGCTTGTGGTCGAAGAAGATCCACGGGTAGATCCTGGCGCCGATCTCCGGATCGACGGCGTTGATGGTGATCGTCACGTGGTCGATGGCCATTTCGGCGATCTCGTCGACATGGTCGGGCAGGGCAAGGCCGTTGGTGGAGAGGCAGAACTTGAGGTCGGGAATGACCTTGCGCACCGCTTCGAAGGTGGCGCGGGTGTTCTTCCAGTCGTGCAGCGCGTCGCCCGGACCGGCGATGCCGAGCACCGACAGCTCCGGCACGGCGGCGGCCACCGCGACGACCTTCCGCACCGCTTCCTGTGGCGTCAGCCGTTCGGACACGACGCCCGGCCGGCTCTCGTTGGAGCAGTCGTATTTGCGATTGCAGTAGTTGCACTGGATGTTGCAGGCCGGCGCTACGGCCACATGCATGCGCGCGAAGTAGTGGTGCGCCTCTTCCGAATAGCAGGGGTGATCCTTGATCCTCTCCCAGGTCGTGGCATCGATGCCGGCGGGGCGGGGCGATGTGCCGCAGGACGACGACGTGCAGCCACCGCGCCGCGGGCTTGGCGTGACCGTCGGGCTGTCGAGGGAAACGATCTGCGAGGACATGGCACTCTCCGGACGAAACGAGGTCGTCCGGTGCAGCGCAAGCGACATGCCAGATTGAAATTCACTTCATATCAATGAGATAGGAGGGTGTGCGACGAAGACGACAGGGCAAGTGACAGGCTTTGTCGGAGTTACGACACGCCTTCGCCACGGGTGCCGTGTGCCCGAACGCCCGGCGAAACCGCGCAGTGGCGCATCCCCGTGCGGTTAGGCGGAAAATATCAGTGAAACCCCTTAATTATCAAATACAAGTGACCTACATTAAAATGCCTCTAAGAAAGGCTTGCATTTCCGGCCGGAGTTTCCGATAGTGCCGGCCGTCCGTTTCAAAACCCACTCGTAATGAGGATATTCGACATGCTCGGTATTGGCGACAAGCTCCCCTCCTTCACCGTCACCGGTGTGAAGCCCGGCTTCAACAATCACGTCGAGGGGGGCGTCTCCGCGTTCGAGGAAATCACCGAAGCGTCCTTCCCCGGCAAGTGGAAGGTGATCTTCTTCTATCCCAAGGACTTCACCTTCGTCTGCCCGACCGAGATCGCCGAGTTCGCCCGTCTCTCCAAGGACTTCGAAGATCGTGACGCCGTCGTGCTCGGCGGTTCGACCGACAACGAGTTCGTCAAGCTGGCCTGGCGGCGCGATCACAAGGATCTCGACAAGCTGCCGATCTGGTCGTTCGCCGACACCACCGGTTCGCTGGTCGATGGTCTTGGCGTTCGTTCGCCGGCCGGCGTTGCCTACCGCGTGACGGTGATCGTCGATCCCGACAACACGATCCAGCACATCTACGGCACCAACCTCAACGTCGGCCGCAACCCGAAGGACACGCTGCGCGTCCTCGACGCGCTGCAGACCGACGAGCTCTGCCCGTGCAACCGCGAGGTCGGCGGTGACACGCTGAAGGCTGCCTGATGTCCATCGCCAGCCTGCAGGACAGGTTCCCCGCCTATGCGCGCGATGTGAAGCTGAACCTCTCGGCGATGGCCGAGGACGACAGCCTGACACCGCAGCAGAAGTACGGTCTGTTCGTGGCCTGTGGTCATGCGACGCGCAACGCGGACGTCGCGGCGGCGCTCGAAGGGGAGGCGGCGAGCCACCTCTCCGCCGAGGCGCTGGACGCGGCGCGCGGTGCCGGCGTGCTGATGGGCATGAACAACGTCTACTACCGCTTCCTGCACCTCACGTCGAACCCGGAGTACCGGACCATGCCGGCCCGGCTGCGCATGCAACTGATCGGCAAGCCCGGCGTCGACAAGGTGGATTTCGAGCTGTGGTGCCTCGCCGTTTCGGCGATCAACGGCTGCGGAATGTGCATGGACAGCCACGAGAAGGTGGTGCGCGAGGGAGGCCTGCCGGCCTCGGCGGTGCAGACCGCCGTTCGCTTCGCCGCCATCATCCAGTCGGCGGCGGTTGCGCTCGAGACGGCGGCGGTCGTCGCTGCCTGAGCCGCAGGTCGCCTGATCAAGCTTGAACGCCCGGCCGGACAATCTCCGGCCGGGCGTTTCGTTACCAGCGATCGGCCGGCGGTAGCCCGTCGAACAGCTCCGAAAGGCGGCGGCGCGTGGCGGTGGTCGTCCCCTCCGGCAGGCCGTCCAGCGTGAAAAGGCCGAGCTCGGCGATCTCGCGATTGGCGCGGAAGGCACGGCGCAGCACGCAATCCGGCACATGATAGAGCGCCACGTGGTCGCGGCCGGCCATGGCCGGATTGAAGTAGAGGCCGAGGAAGCGGGCGGGTGCCGAAGCCTCGTAGCCGGTCTCCTCGAAGAGCTCGCGCCGGGCGGCGGCTTCGGCCGTCTCGCGCGCATTCACGCCGCCTCCGGGCAGGTGCCAGCCGGACACGTAGGTGTGGCGAACCAGCAGCACGCGCCCCTCGGTCAAGGCGACGGCGCGCACCCCCAGCGTCGTTCCGCCCCACAGGCGAACGGCCAGGGATCGGGCTTGTGCGACAAGGGGTTGCACGGCATCGAGCAGGCGAGTTGCGCTCACGAAATCCTCACGCGGCGACCGGTTTGAAAGTCGATGAGTCATCGGTCGGACAATTTAGCCTTTCGTATAGGTTATACTTTGGGTTAACCAATTCTACCTCAAAGGAAAGCTCAGTGTTTCGCCTCATGGCAAAAACATTGTGCATTTGCTATAGCTTTGGTGTGAAAGAGAAGTCGCTTGTGATTTCTCTCAACAACCTCAGAAGAAGGCTATCATGTTTTCCCTCTTCCGCCGTCGCTTCAACCGTGCTCAGCGTTATATTTGGGTGTCGGCCGTCGACGCGAACAATCCCCATGTCGTCGCCGCCGTGCTGACATTCTGGGGGCGTTAGTCCGGTCCGGACGCGCAACGGTTCGAGGCGTGAACCAACTTCGTGAGCATACCATTCGGGGCGGGTCGCCGGGCGGCGATCCGCCCCTTTTCTTGATGGTGGGGCCGTTCATCTTTACCGGCGGGCGTGCATCGGTTACCCAAGGATCATGTTCCGCCTGATCCATATCTCAGACCTGCATCTCGGGCCGCTGCCGTCGGCGCGCATTCGCGATCTCGCTTCCAAGCGCATCCTCGGCTACGTCAACTGGCGTCGCAACCGGTCGCGTGCTTTCGGCGACGACGTCGAGGCGGCACTGATCGCGGCGATCGCCGCAGAACGGCCCGATCACATCGCGGTCACCGGCGATCTCGTCAATATCGCGCTGGCCGGCGAGTATGCCACGGCCTCCGCCTTTCTCGGGCTGATCGGGTCGGGCGAGGTGGTGAGCGCCGTTCCAGGCAATCACGACGCCTACGTGCCCGGCGCGGCCCGGCGGGCGCGGAAAGCCTGGGCCGCCTACATGACGGCCGATGCCGGCGAGGCCGACGGCTGGCCTTATGTGCGGCGGCGCGGCGACGTGGCGATCGTCGGGGTGTCTTCGGCCGTTGCCACCGGTCCCTTCATGGCGACGGGCAGCTTCTCCGAGACGCAGGAAGAGCGGCTGGCGGCTGTCCTCGACAAGCTTGGCCGTGCCGGCCTTTGCCGCGTGGTGCTGATCCACCATCCCCCCGTGAAAGGTGCGACGGCGTGGCACAAGCGTCTTTCCGGCGCCGCGCGCTTCCGCAAGGTCATCGCGCGCTACGGCGCCGAACTGGTCCTGCATGGCCATACCCATCAGCCGACGCGGTTGTCGCTTGCCGGCCCGAGGGGTAGCGTGCCGGTCATCGGTGTGCCCGCCGCGACGCAACGCCCGGACGGCCGTCATCCCGCCGCCGGTTTCAATCTGTTCGACATCGAGAGGGTCGATGGTCGGTTCCGGATGCATCATCGCTTGATGCAGGCGGTGCCTGGGGGGGCTTTCGTGGAGACGCGCGCCGAGGAGATCGTCAGCGATGACCGTCAGCCCGGCACCATGAACCAGGCATAGGCCACGAGGCCAAGTGCGCCGACGGCAAATCCGGCGAGAAAGACGATCAGCGCCCAGATCAGCGTCGAGCCGCGATCGCCGGCCCGTTCGCGAGCGGCCTCGCCGCCCTCGCGGCGGTCGAGTGCCACGGTCCGCAGCTTGCTGACAAGCGCGTCGCTTTCGACGGCCCGATCGCGCTCGATCAGCCGCTCGGCGATGTAGTCGGTCACTGCGTCGGCGGTCTCATCGAGGTCGGCGCTCTCGTGAAGCGTCAGGCGGCCCAGCCGCGTGTCCTTCAGAAAGCGATAGGAGCGGCGGTCGCGCGCCATTACCACATGGGTGGTCGGATCGATCCAAAGGCGCGGCGGTGTCGAGCCGGCCACCTTGCAGATGAAATAGGCGTCGTCGGCGGGAAGCTCGGAGAATACGCCGGCCAGCTCTTCGGCCAGCAGGTCCAGCCGCGCTCGATCGCCTTCGTGCAGGTCGGCGTAGGCGTCGGAACGCTCGCTCTCGGCAATTCGCACGCGCCGTACGGCGTCGGAAAGCCGCCGGACCTTGCCATCGCTGATCTTGTTGTCGCCCGCTTCGCCGCCTGCCATGGTTCATCCTGTCGGTTGGGGCCGCTTTGAGCCACCTTTCCAAAAGCATACAGCGATGGCGGAATTAGGACCAGCTTAACCATATCTCGCCCACAGCGGACTGCGTCATCTGGGGAAAGAGCCCTGCGGCATTCCTCAAGAAGGGCTTGCGGCAGGGGCGGCCGTGGTGTTTGAAGTCGGGCAGTGATACGCGTTCCGCTTGATCCGGACTCATCCGGCTCAAGCGGGTGTCGGCCTGACCGGCCGGCGCCCGGTCGGGCGCTTCCGCTTCCTGTCAGGTTCCGACCGAAAGGTCGAAACCCGACGGAAACGGTATGATGCCCCGGCGCCGCGCGGTGGCCGGCGAGGAGGAAGACCATGAAGCCCGTTTTCATCCAGTTGCAGTGCGCGCCCGGTCAGACCTATGCCGTGGCGGACGCCATCTATGCCCTAGAAGTCGCCTCTGAACTCTACTCGACGTCGGGCGAATACGATCTGCTGATGAAGATCTACGTCGACGCGTCCACCCACGAGGACATCGGCAAGTTCATCAACGAGAAGATCTCGTCGATTCCCGGTATCGTGCGGACCTTGACGACCCTGACCTTCCGGGCATTCTGAGGGTGTAGGTTCGTTCGGGCTGACGTGGCTTCGAGAACCGAAGCGCGGATGATTCTCGACAGGTTCAGCTACCGTTCCGGTTCGCCTGTGCAAGAAACGGGTGGTTCACGACCTCGAAAGGCATGATTTTGCTCCGCACCAACAGCGGAGATCGATCATGTCGTTTCGTATCACGGGCATTTCGCCGAGCGCCTACCAACCGCTTTATGGACTGTCCGATGAGGAACTCGCGGTCCGTGGCGCGATCCGCTACGTCGTAGACCATAAGCCGGGTTACCCGGACCGGGTGGAAATGCGCGAGGGAGAGGTTGGTGAAACGGTCTTGCTCGTCAACCATTTCAGCCAGTTGGCGGACAATCCCTATCGTGCCTCGCACGCAATCTTCGTTCGCGAAGGTGCCGTGGCGGCCTATGATGCCGTTGACGAAGTGCCTGAGGTCATGAGGGGGCGCCTGTTGTCGCTCAGGGCGTTCGATCAATACGACATGATGGTGGACGCTGATGTGACCGACGGCAATCACATCGAAACGACGATCGAGCGATTCTTTTCGAATCCGGCGGTGAGGTACATCCACGTTCACAACGCAAAGCGGGGATGCTACTCGGGTCGCGTTGATCGCTGAGAGGCGAAAGAGGCATTCTTCCGCCAAGCCGCATCACCGCAGCCTGGGCAAAGCGATCAGCTGGAGCCGCCGCTCTGGAGGGCCAGCCGGGTGGCGCCGATGATCGGCCCGGGCAGGCCGTTCTTCCTGGCTTGAACGACGACGGCAAGGCCGGCGGTGCCCTCGGGCGCCACTTCGGCGAGGGGCAGTTCCAGCGTCATCGCTTCGCCCGACCACAGGCCGATCACCTGCATTCGGTCGACGACGTTGACGTAGGTGATGGCGAGGTCACGATTCTCGCCCGAGCCGATGTCCACCGTCTTGGGGGGCAGATAGCCGGCGATCCAAACCGAGGCTTCGCCGTCGTAGTTCTTGGCCGGAAGATTGACGACGATACGGTCGTCACTGATGCGGGCGCCAACGGCGAGGTCCGGTGTTTCGCCATTGTCGCGCATGACGTCGAGGGAAGCGCGAATCTCGCCCTCGCGGCTGCCGATCGCCGCCTCGCGGCCGTTGAGAACCGCCTGCGGCGTGAACACGGCATGGTCGGTACGCGCCCTGGCGTACTCTCTCTGGCGACGGGTGAACTCGGGTTTGGCGTAGGTGTCGCGCCAGCCGAGATAGTCCCAATAATCGACGGCGAAGGTGAGGGCGACGGTGTTGGGATCCTTAGCGAGCTTAGCCAGGACCTTGTCGGCCGGCGGGCAGGCGGAACATCCTTGACTGGTGAACAATTCGACGACGTCGGCCGCAACAGCGCTACTGCTTCCGACTGCCAATGCGACACAGCAGGATGCCATGCCGCGAGCAAATCCCCCGAAAGTCCCCCGCCATAATAAGGTATCCAAGGCCCACCTCTTCGCCTTTGTTCTTTGCTGATCCAAGGAATACGCCAGCGGCGGGCGGCGATCCACTCACGAGTGCTTGACCGAACCAATCGGTCAACGCATCGTCATGGCCGATGACCTCGACGAATCAAGCCGGATTCCGCAGGGCGGTGGCTTCGATCTCGATCTTCATTTCCGGGCGAATGAGGCCGGCGACAATCATCGTGGCCGCGGGACGGATATCCGCGAACCAGCGCCCGACGACGGAGAACACCGGGTCGGCATAGGCGGCGTCGGTGACGATGTAGCGAACGCGAACCACGTCGGACAGCGAAAAACCGGCATCTTCAAGGGCTCGCGCGATGGTGGCCATGGCGTTTTCCGCCTGTGCCGAGACATCGTCCGGCATGGTCATGGTCGCGTAGTCGTAGCCGGTGGTGCCTGAGACGAAGCACCATGAACCGTCGGCAACGGCGCGCGAATAGCCGGCGACGGTTTCGAAGGGCGAACCGGTGGAAACGAGCTGGCGCATGGTCAGCCTCCGGTGGGCACTCTCCCCGGCGGGGAGAGCGCGTCCGGCATCAGGCCCAGGGGCGGACGGTGGCGTTCTGCGCCTCGAAGGCGGCGATCTCCGACGCCTTCTCGAGCGTCAGGGCGATATCGTCGAGGCCGTTCAGGAGGCAATGCTTCTTGAACGGGTCGATGTCGAAGGATACCTCGCCGCCATCCGGCCCCTTGATCACCTGGTTGGCGAGATCGACGGTCAGCGTGGCGTTGGCGCCGCGCTCGGCGTCGTCCATCAGCTTCTTCAGATCGTCGGGCGAGACGATGATCGGCAGAATGCCGTTCTTGAAGCAGTTGTTGTAGAAGATGTCGGCGAAGCTGGTGGAGATGACGCAGCGGATGCCGAAGTCGAGCAGCGCCCAGGGGGCATGCTCGCGCGACGAGCCGCAGCCGAAGTTGTCGCCGGCCACCAGGATTTCCGCCTTGCGCCAAGCGTCCTTGTTGAGGACGAAGTCGGGATTTTCCGAGCCGTCCTCGCGGTAACGCATCTCCGAGAACAGGCCCTTGCCGAGACCGGTGCGCTTGATGGTCTTGAGGTACTGCTTGGGGATGATCATGTCGGTGTCGATGTTGAGGATCGGCAGCGGCGCGGCCACGCCGGTGAGCACGTCGAATTTCTGCATGATCTTTCCTTTCCCGAAGCGACATGCGTTCCGGTGAACGCGATGTCGACCATTTTCTTGTTGTCGCATCGTTCTCGCGGAAAACCGGTTCCCACTTTTCCGCGCGATGCTCCAGGCGATCAGGCGGGGACGAGGCCGGTCGCGGCCGGCCGTCCCAGCATCAGGTTGAGGTTCTGCACGGCGGCGCCGGAGGCGCCCTTGCCGAGGTTGTCGTAAAGCGAAACGATCAGCGCCTCGTCGCCGGCGGCGTCGGCGAACACATGCAGGCGCAGCTCGTTGGTGCCGTTGAGGGAGCGCGGATCGAGGCCGGCAAGCCGTTCGCTGGCCTCGAAGGGCATCACCTTGACGAAGGCTTCGCCAGCATAGCGGTCGGCCAGCAGCTCGTGGATCGCCCGAGCGGAGAGGCCGGGCGCGACGGACCAGAGGCGAAGCGGCACGAAGGTCAGCATGCCCTGCGCGAAATTGCCCACCGCCGGCTGGAACTGCGGGGCGTGGCTGAGGCCGGTGTAGGCAGACATCTCAGGCAGATGCTTGTGCTTGAAGGTCAGGCCATAGGGCATGAACGGCGAGGGATCGGCGGCCGAGACATAGTCCTCGACCATCTTGCGCCCGCCGCCGGAATAGCCGGAGACGCCGTTGTAGGTGAGAGCCGCATCGGCGGGCAGCAGGCCGGCATCGATCAGCGGACGAATGCCGGCGATCAGGCCCTGCGGCCAGCAGCCGGGATTGGCGACGCGTTTCGACTTGGCAATCGCCTCGGCCTGGCCCTTGGTCATCTCGGCGAAGCCGTAGGCCCAGCCGGGCGCGACGCGATGGGCGGTGGATGCATCGATCACCGCCGTGCGGTCGTTGTCGATGAGGCTCACCGACTCCTTGGCGGCGTCGTCGGGCAGGCAGAGGATGGCCACGTCGGCTTCGTTGAGAAGCCGGCGGCGCTCGTCCATGTCCTTGCGCTTGTCGGGGTCGATGGTTAGCAGGTCGATATCGTCGCGGGCGGCGAGACGGTCGCGGATCTGGAGGCCGGTGGTGCCCGCTTCGCCGTCGATGTAGATCTTCGCCCGCGTCATAATCGTTGCCCGGAATTGGCCGGCCGTCGCCGGTACGTGTTGGAAAGTCCGCCGCGGCGGGACGCCGGGCGGAGTGCCGAGAGGCTTTACCATCATCGGCCGCCGCTGTCATGCGCCTTGACGCATGCGCCTCGGGCAAGTGCGCCGGGCTCAGACGGGCAGAATATAGGTGACGGCGAGATAGGCGAACAGGCCGATGGCCAGTACAACGGCCAGCCCCCGCGCTATCTTGCGCGCGAAGATGACATCGGGATCATCGTTGTCATTGGCGGGATCGTCGAACTGCATGGCTCCGGCCTGTTGCGTGTTTCGCCTGTATATAATCGCGCCATTGGCCGGGCCAAGCGAACAAAAGGGCTTGCATCGGGGTTGACCTTTGGTCGACCCTTGATTGCTCCTTCCGCCCCGGTCCGACGATTCCTCTCCGGAGGGCCGCGCCCCGGGCGGCAACGCCGATGAGGTTGCCATGGCCAGGCTGTTCACCGCCCTCGAAGTCCCCGCCGCGGCCGGCTTCCACCTGTCACTCCTGAAAGGCGGCCTTCCCGGCGCCCGTTGGATCGATCCGGCCAATTACCATGTGACGCTGCGCTTCATCGGCGACATCGACCACCGGACGGCCGACGAGGTGGCCGCCGCGCTCGACCGCGTCTACCGGCCCCCCTTCGAGCTCAGCCTCAGAGGCTTGCACTGCTTCGCCTCGGGCCGGGTGCCGCATTCGCTGGCGGTCAAGGTGGAGCCGACCGACCAGTTGATCGAGCTGCAAGCCGAACATGAGCGCATCATTCAGCGGCTGGGCCTGCCGGCCGAGGGACGGCGCTACATTCCGCACGTCACCCTTGCCCGCTTCAAGGGCACCACCTCGACCGACGTCGCCCGCTGGCTGTCCGAGCACGGCGATTTCATCGGTCCGCGCTTTCCGGTCGATCGCTTCGTGCTCTATTCTTCGCGCGCCTCGGTCGGCGGCGGGCCCTATCTCGTCGAGGAAGCCTATCCGCTCGCGGCCTGAGCCGCGTCAGGCGCGCAGCTTTTCCAGGAAGGCGCGGGCGGCGCGGTCGCAGAGATCGAACACGGCGTCGAAGGCCCTGTCGTCCTCGTAGTAGGGGTCGGGCACCTCGTCCGGACGGCCGAGCGCTTCCGTCAGCCAAAGCCCGATGCGCGCGGTCGATTGCTTGGGGGCGAGGCGGCGGAGATCGTCGACGTTCTGCCGATCCATGCCGACGATCAGGTCGAAGTCTGAAAAATCGGTCTTCCTGACCTGGCGGGCGCGCAGCGGCGTCAGGTCGACGCCGTGTTTGCGCGCGGCGGCGATGGCGCGGCGGTCCGGCGGCTCGCCCGCGTGCCAGCCGCCGATGCCGGCACTGTCCACGCGGATGCGGTCGGCAAGGCCGGCAGAGGCAAGATGGTTCAGCATCAGCCCTTCGGCGGTTGGCGAGCGACAGATGTTGCCGAGACAGACGAACAGGATGGAACGCAACGGTTGGGTCCTTCTGAGGAGAGGCGGTTTTCGCTGCGTCGCGGCTTGCGGTCAAGATGGCCCGAGCCATAGTGTCGTCCATCGCACCAGCGGAGTGTGCCGAATGGATATCCTGCCGACCGGCGGCGTGCTTGCCGCCTATACCCTGGCCGTCCTGGCGCTCAACTACACGCCCGGACCGGACATGGCGATGTTCGTCGGCACGACGATCACTCGTGGCCGGCGCGCCGGCATCGCCGCCTTCCTCGGCACGAACACCGGCATTCTGGTCCACACGCTTCTGGTGACCTTCGGCCTCGCGGCACTGCTCGCCGCCTCGCCTGTTGCCTTCGACGTGCTGAAGATCGTCGGCGCGCTCTATCTGCTCTATCTGGCCGTTGGCGCCATCCGTCACGGCAGCCATTTCGCGCCGGACGGCGGCGCTCTGCCGCCCGAGCCTGCTGCCCGGCTCTATCTGAAGGGCCTTGCGATCAACGTGCTGAATCCCAAGATGGCGCTGTTCTTCCTGACCTTCCTGCCGCAGTTCGTCGAGCCGGGCGATCCGGCTGTTCGCGGCAAGCTGCTGTTTCTCGGCTTGTGGTTTCTTCTGGTGTCGACGCTGTCGACGCTGCCTCTGATCCTTGGCGCAAGCGGCGTCGCCGCCTTTCTCAAGGCCCGGCCCAAGACGATGCGCTGGATCGACTATGTGTTCGCCGGCGTGATGGGCGCCTTCGCGGTCCGGCTGGTCACTGCCCGTCTTTAGGCTCGCGCGGCCGGGTCAGGAACACGCCGTCGATGCCGGCCATGCGGCCGGCCGACAGCCAGTAGACGAAGCCGCCGACGAAGCCGGCGGCGACCAGGATGGCGATCTCACGCGGTCCACCGTCGAATGAGCGCATCATCGGTGCCAGCCCGAGTGAGGGCAGGACACCGAGAAAGCCGCCGGCAACGAGATAGATGAGGGCCGTGCGCAGGCGAAACACCTCGGTGACCAGGATGACCACCGCCCAGGGCGCAAGCGCCATGGCGCCCAGATAGCTGGCGGTCAAGGCGGTGCCGACGCCGAAGTTGCCCCAGAACCACAGGCTTTCGGCCGGGTCGGCGGGCGCGAAGCCGACCGAGGCGGCCAGCATGAACACGGCGGCGGCGATCACCGCCAGGATGAAGCCGATCAGCGCGGCGAAGATCCGGCCGATCGCCCGCATCAATCCTCTCCGTGGCCGGCCACCATGGCGCGCATGGCGAGATCGGCTTCCGTGAGCCCCATCTCCAGCTTGAGCCGTTCGGTTTTCCTCAGCCGCTCGCTTTCGCTCTTCAGCTGGCCGCAGGCGGCGGCGATGTCGCGGCCGCGCGGCGTGCGGATCGGCGAGGCATAGCCGGCGTCGTTGACGAACTGGGCGAAGGCCTCGATCGTCTCCCAGTCGGAACACTCGTAGACGGTGCCCGGCCAGGGATTGAAGGGAATGAGATTGATCTTGGCCGGAATGCCCTTCAGGAGCTTCACGAGGTCGCGGGCGTCTTCCAGGCTGTCGTTGACGCCCTTCAGCATCACGTATTCAAAGGTGATGCGGCGTGCGTTCGACAGCCCCGGATAGGCGCGGCAGGCGTCCATCAGCTCTTTCAGCGGATACTTCTTGTTGATCGGCACCAGCACGTTGCGAAGATCGTCGCGCACAGCGTGCAGCGAGATGGCGAGCATGCAGCCGATCTCGTCGCCGGTCCGCGCGATGTTGGGAACCACGCCGGAGGTGGAAAGCGTGACGCGTCGCTTCGACAGCGACAGGCCGTCGCCGTCCATGATGATGTGGATCGCCTGCTTGACCGCGTCGAAATTGTAGAGCGGCTCGCCCATGCCCATCATGACGACGTTGGAAACGAGGCGGCCCTCGCTCGGAATCGCCGCTTCGGCATTGGGCGTCACGTCCGGGTAGTCGCCAAGCCGGTCACGGGCGATCAGCACCTGCGCCACGATCTCTTCGGCCGTGAGGTTGCGCACCAGCATCTGCGTTCCGGTATGACAGAAGGCACAGTTGAGCGTGCAACCGACCTGCGAGGAGACGCAGAGCGTGCCGCGACCTTCCTCGGGAATGTAGACGGTCTCGACCTCCACCGGCTTGCCGGCGCCGCGCGAGGGGAAGCGCAACAGCCACTTGCGGGTGCCGTCGGCCGAAACCTGCTCGGCGACGATTTCGGGCCGCCCGACCGTGTAGGCGGCGTCGAGCCGGGCGCGCAGGTCCTTGGCGACGTTGGTCATCGCCGAGAATTCGCGCACGCCGCGCACATAGATCCAATGCCAGAGCTGGGTGACCCGCATCCGGAGCTGACGCTCCTCGACGCCGATGGCGAGGAGTGCCTTGGCCATCTCGATACGCGTCATGCCGACAAGCGACGGCTTTTCGGGAGCGGCGGCGGGAGAGGCGGCAACAGGGCTGTGGTCGATGAGGGTCGACATGGGCGTTCGATGGGTCCTGATGGGATGGCGAGGCGGACATGTCCGCACGAAAAGCAAGAACGGCCGCGGACGTGACCGTCCCGACCGTTCCCGGTTATGCGAACCTATATCAGAAATCAGCGGAAAGCCAAAACCGGCGGCGGCAAAGCTGCCGTTCCGCCAGCGCGAGTCTCTTTTATTGAGCCTCAGTCGCCGGCAGGCCTCCGGCCTTTGGCTTTCGCGCTCCGCGCGGGCGCCGCTTGGCGCCGGAAGCCGCCTTTCGGCGACTTCGGATTGACCTGGCCTCAGTCGCCGGCAGGCCTCCAGCCTTTGGCTTTCGCGCTCCGCGCGGGTGCCGCTTGGCGCCGGAAGCCGCCTTTCGGCGACTTCGGATTGACTTGGCCTCAGTCGCCGGCAGGCCTCCGGCCTTTGGCTTTCGCGCTCCGCGCGGGTGCCGCTTGGCGCCGGAAGCCGCCTTTCGGCGACTTCGGATTGACTTGGCCTCAGTCGCCGGCAGGCCTCCGGCCTTTGGCTTTCGCGCTCCGCGCGGGCGCCGCTTGGCGCCGGAAGCCGCCCAGGGGCGGCTTCAAGCCGTTTGCGGTTACTGGCACTCGGTGTCGATGCGCTTCAGCGCGGCACTGACACCCTTCAGCGAGTAGGTGTCGATCGTGACGGTGCCGCGGCGCGACGTGCCGGTGATCACCATGTCCGAACCGGCCTTCATGGCATTGATGAAGCGGCTTTCCTCGGCGGCGTTATCGACCCAGGCGCCCTGGTCCTTGGTGTACATGCTGAAGGTGGCGTCGCCGATCTTCACCGTCGTCTTGGAGCCTTCCTTGTAGGGATAGCCGGTGATCACCGAGATCTCGTGCTTGACGCCTTCCTTCGGACGATTGGTGATGAACATGAACACCGGATCGCGGTTGACGCCCTGAGGCTGGGTTCCGGAAGGCTGGGTCGCGGCGTAGCAAACTTTGGCGCCGGCATTGTTGTAGGTGTAGGTGGCCCAGCGCTCGAACGTCTGGAGAGGCGTGGGCGCCTTGGTCTGCTGTTGCTGGGCGCCAGCGAGGGTCGTCGCGCCGAGCAGCAGTGCGACGGCCAAGCCGAGGGTGCGTGCGTT
This sequence comes from Pleomorphomonas sp. T1.2MG-36, assembly GCF_950100655.1. Lineage (NCBI taxonomy): Bacteria > Pseudomonadati > Pseudomonadota > Alphaproteobacteria > Hyphomicrobiales > Pleomorphomonadaceae > Pleomorphomonas > Pleomorphomonas sp. T1.2MG-36. Next base: position 38,734 of record NZ_CATNLY010000034.1, on the reverse strand, counting down.
CGTCATCTAATCACCTTGGGTCTTGTCGTGGGACACGGATGCGCCCACCGAAGCGGTCCGCATGAAGCCTAGGGAAACGTTAAGGCGTCATGGTTACCAAATGGTTGCTCCGGCGTACCGATCTGTCGGACAAGGGCAACCATGGACGCTTCACGTTGTCGCGGCGCGAGGCTTGGCCGGAAATCGGGCGACAATGCGGCCGGCCGGCCTTTGGCGTTGTGCTTCCGGGAGTTATCCGGTCTTTTCGGCCGCGAGGCGATCGAGTGCGGCACGGGCTGCGAGGCGGTGCCGCTCGCCAATGTGGCGGCGAACCAGGCCGATCGCCGTGACCAGCACGGTGATGTCGTCGGAAAAACCGAGCCCGAGCACGAAGTCCGGCACGATGTCGAGCGGTACCACGAAGTAGGCGAGCGCGGCGAAGAGCGTCGCCCGTACCGATGCCGGCGTTTCCGGGTCGAGCGCGCAGTAATAGGCGGCCACGACCTCGTCGATGAAGGGAATGGAGGCGACCGCCTTCCTCACTGTCTTCCAGAAGCGCGAGCGAACGCGGGCCTCGTGGCCTTCGGCCGGGCCGATGATTTCGGGGTCGGGATAATGGGCTTTGCGCATGGGGTCGAAATGGGAACCGAAGTCCCCTCTGTCAACGGTCGATCCGGTAGATCGGCATGCGGCCATCATTTGCCGTGAAGATGCGGGTTTCGAGTGCGCCGAGAGGCTCGATGCGCTCCGGCTCGATGCCGAGCGTAGCCGGGTCGACCTCGGTGACCAGAAGCGCCGGCCCGTGCACGGCGGGATCGTAGGGTATGGTCATCTCGAACTGATCGGCCGGCGCGGCGCCGGGGGCGACATAGGCGCGAACGACAAGCCCGCTGTCGCGCAACTCGTAGAGCGTTTCCGAGCTCATCGGCCGCCCGACGGTGACGACGGTGTTGGTGCCGGCTGCCCGGGCGGCGGCGACAAGCTTTTCGCCGTAATCGGACCAGTACAGCAGCCGATGAAGCTGCGCCGGCTTTTGCGGCAGCGCCACGTGACCGACGAGGCTGGTACCGATGGCGAGACCGACGGCCGCCGCTGCGTTGATGGCGGCCGACAGCTTCAGCAGGCCGCGCCAGCGACCATCGACGAGCACGGCGCTGGCGAAGATGACGAGAGCGGGGAAGGCCGTCGCCGCCCAGTTGCCATGCAGCTTGGCGAAGGCGGCGTTGACGCCGATGACGATCAGGATCGGCAGGCTCTGCCACATCATCAGCCGGTCGGCGGCCGGTTTGGTCGAGCGCCAGCCGAGAACCGCGGCGAGGACGGCCACGGCGAACAGGATCGGTCCGGGGATGGCGGCCTGTCCGCCGAGATACTCGAAGATCTTGCCAAGCTTGAAGCCGATCGCCTCCCAGCCGGCGTTGTCGCCGGTGTGGTGGAAGGTGACGAAGCCGTTCTGGGCATTCCAGATCAGGTTTGGCAGGAAGCCGGCGAGGCCGCCGAGGAGCGCCACCCACGTGGTGCCGCTCCGCAAGAGCGGGCGCCGGTCGGCCGCCACCAGGAAATAGACCAGCAGCGAGGCCGGCAGGTAGATCATCGCATATTTGGCGTTGAGGCCGATGGCGACCGTGCCGGCGAGATAGAGGGCACGGGAGAGCGAGGGTCTTTCGACGAACAGGGCCGTCGCATGCAGGCCGACGCACCAGAAGAAGAGCAGCGGCACGTCCGTGTTGAGAATCAGCGACGACAGGCTGACGGCCGGCATCGCCACATAGGCGAGGGCGCTCCAAAAGCCGACACGGGAATCGTAGAGCCGGCGGGCGGCGAGAAAGACGAACCATGCGGCCGCCGCGTGCAGGATCGGCGCCGGCGCCCGCACGCAGGCGACGCCGTTGCCGCAGACCTCGGTCGTGCCGCGGATCAGCCAGGCAATGAGGCCGGGCTTGGTGAAGTAGCCGAAGGCGAGGCTGCGGGACCAGGCCCAATACTGGGCCTCGTCGTAGGTGAGCTCGAAACCGCTCAGGAGGAGGGCGATGAGGCGAAGGGCCAGGAAGGCGGCGATGACCAGAAGGGTCAGCTTCGTCCAGTCGCGGTCGGAAGTCAGGCGGGGCTCGGTCATGCTCGGCTCGGCTCGGCTAGTTGGGCGGCCGGTTTATCAGCTGCGATCATGGCCGGCAAATGACGAATCTCCAGCCTTGCGCGGCTGCCATAGTCGGTTAAATTGCCGGCGATCGTTTTGAGCCGCCGGCCAGCCTCCCACCGACCGCCGCGGCTTTCACCTCCACGGAGTTTCCATGAAAAAGGGCGAAGTCAAGAAAGTCGTGCTGGCCTATTCCGGTGGTCTCGACACGTCGATCATCCTCAAGTGGCTGCAGACCGAACTCGGCGCCGAAGTGGTCACCTTCACCGCCGATCTCGGCCAGGGCGACGGCGATCTCGAGCCGGCCCGCAAGAAGGCCGAGATGCTGGGCATCAAGGAGATCTTCATCGAGGACGTGCGCGAAGAGTTCGTCCGCGACTTCGTCTTCCCGATGTTTCGCGCCAACGCCGTCTACGAAGGCGTCTACCTGCTTGGCACGTCGATCGCCCGTCCGCTGATCTCCAAGCACCTGATCGACATCGCCAAGAAGACCGGCGCCGACGCCATCGCTCACGGCGCCACCGGCAAGGGCAACGACCAGGTGCGCTTCGAGCTCTCCGCCTACGCGCTCAATCCGGACATCAAGATCATCGCTCCCTGGCGCGACTGGTCGTTCAAGAGCCGCACGGATCTTCTCGACTTCGCCGAGAAGCACCAGATCCCGATCGCCAAGGACAAGAAGGGCGAGGCGCCCTTCTCGGTCGACGCTAACCTGTTGCACTCGTCCTCCGAGGGCAAGGTGCTGGAGGATCCGTCTCAGGCGGCGCCTGAGTACGTCCACATGCGCACGATCTCGCCCGAAGACGCGCCGGACAAGCCGACCATCATCACCGTCGGTTTCGAGAAGGGCGACGCGGTCTCGATCAACGGCAAGCGCATGAGCCCGGCCGAACTGCTGACCGCGCTCAACAAGTATGGCCACGACAACGGCATCGGCCGCCTCGATCTGGTCGAGAACCGCTTCGTCGGCATGAAGTCGCGCGGCGTCTACGAGACCCCCGGCGGCACCATCCTGCTGACCGCCCACCGGGCGATCGAAAGCATCACGCTCGACCGGGGCGCCGCCCACCTGAAGGACGAGCTGATGCCGCGTTACGCGGAGCTCATCTACTACGGCTTCTGGTTCGCCCCCGAGCGCTACATGCTGCAGGCGCTGATCGACAAGAGCCAGGAGAACGTCGAGGGCGAAGTGACGCTGAAGCTCTACAAGGGCAACGTCATCGTCACCGGCCGTTCGTCGCCGAAGACGCTCTATTCGTCGACGCTGGTCACCTTCGAGGACGACCAGGGCGCCTACGACCAGAAGGACGCCGCCGGCTTCATCAAGCTCAACGCGCTGCGCCTGCGCACGCTCGCCAAGCGCGATCGCGGCTGAGCCGCTCCGAGCTTCGCATAAAGAAAAGGCCCGCTCCGATGTCCGTCGGAGCGGGCCTTGTTCGTTTGCGGGCGGATGCGGCGCCTATGCCGCGCGCAGGCTGTCGACGAACTTGCCCACTTCGCTCTGAAGGTCGGTGGACTGGTGCTCCAGGTCGGCCGACAGCGCCATCAGGTGGGTCGAGGCACGGCCGGTCAGTTCGGCGGCCTCGCCGACGCCGGCGATGGAGCCGGTCACCGTCTGCGTGCCTTCGGCGGCCCGCTGGGTGTTCTGGGCGATCTCGTCGGTGGCCGCGCCCTGTTCCTCGACGGCCCCGGCGATCGAGGCGGTGACCTCGCGGATCATCGAGATGGTCGAGGTGATGCGGCCGATGGCCGTCACCGTCTCGTTGGTCGCTTCCTGGATCTCGCCGATCTTGGAGCCGATCTCGTCGGTGGCCTTGGCCGTCTGGGCGGCGAGTTGCTTCACTTCCGAGGCGACGACCGCGAAGCCCTTGCCGGCGTCGCCGGCCCGCGCCGCCTCGATGGTGGCGTTGAGAGCGAGGAGGTTGGTTTGTTCGGCGATGGCCCGGATGAGGTTGACCACGTCGCCGATGCGGACGGCGGCGTCGGTCAGGGCCCGCACCTTCGCCTCGGTGCGGGACGCTTCAGCTGCGGCTTCCTCGGCGACGCCGGCCGATTTCGAGACCTGCACGTTGATCTCGCGAATCGACGCGGTGAGTTCCTCGGTGCCGGCCGCCACCGTCTGCACGTTCGACGCGGCGGTCTCGGCGGCGCCGGTCACCGACTGGGCCCGGCCGGAGGTGGCGTCGGCGGTCTCGGACAGTTCGCGGGCGGCTTCCGCCACTTCTGCCGACGAGCGGGCGAAGCGATCGGCCAGCGCGCCCATGGTCGACTGGAAGGCATCGGCCAGCGCTTGCCGCTCCTGAAGCTGACGCTCGGCGGCAAGGCGATCGTTCTCTCCCTGCTCGGCCCGGAGCCGCTCGGTTTCCGACAGCCCCTTGGCGAACACGTCGAGCGTCCGCGCCATGTCGCCGACCTCGTTGCGGTGGTCGGCATAGGGAATGACCACGTCACGGTCGCCGGCGGCGATCGCCTTCATGGCGGCGGTGATGCGGGCGATCGGCTTGACGATGCCGCGGGCAAGCAGCCAGCCGAACACCAGCGTCATCGCCATGATGGCGCCGAAGACGACCATCAACTGGTCCCGGGCGTCGCGGCGAGCACGGATCTCCGAGGTGGAGGCGGCCGTGTCGACGCTGCGAATCATCGAGACCAGGTTGTCGAGCTGCGGTTCCAGCGTCTTGTAGCCATTGGACAGCTGCTCGTAGATGCTGAGGAACTTCTGCTGCAACGCCACCCACTGGCCGACGCTGGCGGTGTATTGCTCCATCGCCTTGCCGAGGGCGGCCTTGGCATCGGCGCCGAGCGAGCTGCGCGCCAGCGCCCGGGTGAAGTCCATGGAGGTCTTGCCGAAGGCGGTGAAAGCCTGCGGGTCGCTTTTCAGCATGAAGTCCTTTTCCTGGGTTCGCATGGTCGCGAACAACGCCGCGAGTTCCGGCGACGGATTGGCGGCGAAGAGATCGGCCACCGCCTGGCTGGATTTCAGGAGCGCCCCGTTGACGCCCTGCTGCGGGTAGAGACCGAGCTGCTTCTTGATATCCAGGATCGCCTTGAAGGAAGAGCCGTATTCCTCGAGGCCGGTCCTGATCTCGGCAACGTTGCCCGCCTTGGTCGGGTCGGTCGCCTTGATGCGCGTTTCGAGCTGCTGGATGGTCGAACCGGTCATGCGGGTGAGGTCGCCATGCAGGCCGGAGTAGCGCTCATTGCCGGTGAACAGGAACTCTATCTCGGAGCGGCGGAGCTGCAACATGGTGGTTTGCAGCGTACCGGCAAGGTCCGCGTTGATGCGGGCGCTGGCGGCGCTTTGGCGATAGGCGTTGGCGTTGATGTCCTGCGTCATGTAGAGCCCGCCGATCACGGTGAGGCCCAAGAGCGAGAACAGTCCGAAGGCGAACACCTTCGTGGCGATGCGGAATCGCGATCCGATCGCGAATCCCTTGAGCCTGAGCTTTGGCATTTGAACGCTCCCCGAGTGAACCGGCTCCGCGTCGCGCCGCGGTTGGCGCGCCGTCTCCTCCAGGACCGGCTTTCATCGGTTCAAGCATCGCCTTCGCCGATTAATTGCGGGTAAAACGCATTGACGAAAATAACGCGAGTCAGCGCAAACCAGCGATGGCAGGAATGCCTATGCCCGTTGCCTAGCTTATCGGCACGGCGGCGATTGCGCGGCAAGCGAAATTGCGGGAAGCTCCGCCGTCTCCCGCCAGAGGGCTCGTCGTCTTCCATGCCGCTTTCGCTTCTTCTTTCGGCCTTCGTCGCCGCCTTTCTCTATGTCGTCATTCCCGGTCCGGCCTTCATCGCGCTCCTCGGCATCGGCGCCGGACAAGGGCGGGGCGCCGGCGCCCGCTTCATCGTCGGGCATCTGGCCGGCGACACCTTGTGGACCAGTCTTGCGCTGATAGCGCTGGTCGGCGCCCATGTCGTGGGGCCGATGGTGTTCGATCTGCTCGGCTGCATCTGCGGCGCCTATCTCGCCTTCATCGGCTGGCGGGCCTTCCGCGCCCAGCCGAATGGCGAGGGGCGGGCGGTGATGGCGGTCGAGCGGCCGTTCCGGCGCGGACTGATCTTCGGCCTCACCAATCCCAAGGGTTATCCGGTGGCGCTCGCCACCTTCACGGCGCTGGTCGGCGGCGTTGCCGACACGCTGTCCTTCTCGAGCCTGCCGGCACTCATCGCCGCATCTTTCTTCGGTTTCCTCGTCGCCGACGTGGTGATGATCGCCATCATCGGCGCCGGCGCGGTGCGCCGTTTCTACCGGGCGCACGAGCTCGCCATCGTCAGGGGCTCGGGGCTGCTGTTCATGGGCTTTGCCGCGCAGGCCTTCTGGCATTCCGCGCCGGGACTTCTGGGCTTCCGCCGTGCCTGATGCCGGTTCCGTCGGGTTTCGACCTTTCGGGCGGAACCTGACGGAAGCGGAAGCGCCCGACCGGGCGCCGGCCGGTCAGGCCGAAACCCGCTTGGGCTGGATGCAGCCAGATCAAGCGGAACGAGTATGAGGCGGTCAGCCGGGTTCCCGTTCGACGAACCCGAGCAGCAGCGCGGCGAGCGTGACGGTCGGGATCACCGTGGCAAAGGCGACCGGCGGCGAGCCGATCAGCGCCACGGTGCCGGAGTCGACGAAGCCGCTGCCCATCTGCGCAAAGCCGAGAAGGGCCGCGGCCGCCCCGGCTTTCTCGGGAAAGGCGGCCATGGCGCGGGTGGTCAGGTCGGGCGTCACCATGGCCAGCGCGAAGGCGAACACGGCGACCGGTGCCATCACGGTCAGATAGCACGGCGGAAAGAGGGCGATCGACACGGTCATCGTCAGCGCACCGGCGGTGGCGAGCACGAGACCGGGCAGCACCAGATCGCGGGCCGGAACGTGCTTCAGCAGTGCCTTTGTAAAGATGCCGCCGAGGATGTAGGCGCCGGTTTGGGCCAGCATGCCGAAGCCGAAGGCCTGCGGGCTGAGGCCGGCGGTGTCGATCAGCAGGAAGGGCAGCGTCGAACTCAGCGAGTAGAAGCCGCCGAACACCAGCCCCATCATGAGGGCCGGAAACAGGAAGCGGCTGTCGCCGGCCAGAGCGGCATAGGCGCGCAGGAGGCCCGAGGGTCTGGCGCGAGCGGGATCGGGCGTTCGGTTGGTCTCCGGCAGGAAGCGATGGACGGCGACGAGGAGAACCCCGCCATAGATCACCATCAGCACGAAGATCGCTCGCCAGTCGAAGGCCAGCATGGCGAGGCTGCCGAGCGTTGGCGCTATGGCCGGGCCGATGGCAAGGAAGATGCCGATGGTATTCATCACCCGCGACGACTGTTCGCCGGTGAAGTTGTCGCGAACGATGGCGCGGGCAACCGAGATCCCCACGGCGGCGCCGACGCCTTGCACGAGGCGGGCAACCGTCAGCGCGTGAATGGTGGGCGCCAGCACGGCGCCGACCGAGCCGAGCGCATAGAGCGCCAGGAAGGCCAGCGCGGCAGGGCGGCGGCCATAGGCGTCGGACAGGGGGCCGCAGATCAGCTGGGCCAGCGCGAAGCCCGCGAAATAGGCGGCGAGCGTCGCCTTCACCGCCGGATAGGTCGTGGCGAAGTCGGTGACCAGCTCCGGCATGGCCGGCGTGTAGAGGGCAAGCGAAACCGGCCCGAGTGCGATGAGGAGTGAGCCGATCGCCGCGACGTGGCGCTCGGTCATCGGGGCATGCTGCATGGATCGTCCCGAAAGTGAAGGCCGAAGGCGGCGCTTTTAGCAGAGACTAGCAGGCGCTGTTAAGTGTCGCTGCGCTTTGCATGGCTGATGATCGGCGCAATAATCAGGTTTTTCTTGCTACCGTCACATTCATTTGTATAGTGCGCGCCAGAATGACGGTCCGGAGGCTCGCTTCGGGCCGTCTGTCTTTTCCCAACCGAGTACGCCCATGCAAATGCGCAACATCGCCATCATCGCGCACGTCGACCATGGCAAGACGACCCTGGTCGACGAGCTTCTGAAGCAATCCGGCACCTATCGCGAAAACCAGAAGGTCGCCGAGCGCGTGATGGACTCCAGTGACCTCGAGAAGGAGCGCGGCATCACCATCCTTGCCAAGGCGACTTCGGTGGTCTGGCACGGCGTGCGGATCAACATCGTCGACACCCCCGGTCACGCCGATTTCGGCGGCGAAGTGGAGCGTATCCTCAATATGGTGGACGGCGCCATCGTGCTGGTCGACGCCGCCGAGGGGCCGATGCCGCAGACCAAGTTCGTGGTCGGCAAGGCGCTGAAGGTTGGCCTGAAGCCGATCGTCGCCATCAACAAGGTCGACCGCCAGGATGCCCGCATCCACGAGGTGGTGGACGAGGTGTTCGACCTGTTCGCCAACCTCGACGCCACCGAAGAGCAGCTCGACTTCCCGATCCTCTACGGTTCGGGCCGCAATGGCTGGTTCTCGACCTCGCCGGAAGGCAACGAAGCGGAAGGCATGACGCCGCTGTTCGATCTGGTGCTGCGTCACGTCGATCCGCCGCACGTCGAGAAGGACGCGGCGTTCCGCATGATCGGCACGCTGCTCGAAGCCAATCCCTTCCTCGGTCGCGTGGTTACCGGCCGCATCACCTCGGGTTCGGTGAAGACCAACCAGACGATCAAGGTGCTCGACCAGGACGGCAACGTCGTCGACCAGGGCCGCGTCTCCAAGCTTCTGGCCTTCCGCGGTCTCGAGCGCACCGCCATCGACGTCGGCGAGGCGGGCGACATCGTGGCGATCGCCGGCCTGACCAAGGGTACGGTGGCCGAAACCTTCTGTGCGCTCGAAGTGACCGAGCCGCTGCACGCCCAGCCGATCGATCCGCCGACCGTCACCATGACCTTCCTCGTCAACAACTCGCCGCTCGCCGGCACCGAGGGTGACAAGGTGACGAGCCGCATGATCCGCGATCGCCTGCTGCGCGAGGCGGAGGGCAATGTGGCCCTGAAGATCGAGGAAAGCACCGAGAAGGATTCGTTCTTCGTTTCGGGCCGCGGCGAACTGCAGCTTGCCGTGCTGATCGAGACCATGCGTCGCGAAGGGTTCGAACTGGCCGTGTCGCGCCCGCGCGTCGTCTTCCGCAAGGACGAAGCGACCGGAGAGACGCTGGAGCCGATCGAGGAAGTGGTGATCGACGTCGACGAGGAGTACTCCTCGGTGGTCGTGCAGAAGATGAGCGAGCGCAAGGCCGATATGGTGGAGATGCGCCCGTCCGGCGGCAACCGCCTGCGCCTGGTGTTCTTCGCGCCGACGCGCGGCCTGATCGGCTACCAGTCGGAGCTCCTGACCGACACGCGCGGCACGGCGGTGATGAACCGTCTGTTCCACGACTACCAGCCGCACAAGGGCGAACTGCCCGGTCGGCGCAACGGCGTGCTGATTTCCAACGATATCGGCGAGGCCGTCGCCTACGCGCTTTGGAACCTCGAGGATCGCGGCCCGATGATGATCGAGCCGGGCTGGAAGGTCTACCAGGGCATGATCGTCGGCGAGCACACGCGCGAGAACGACCTCGAAGTCAACGTGCTCAAGGGCAAGAAGCTGACCAACGTCCGCTCGGCCGGCAAGGATGAGGCCGTGCGCCTGACGCCGCCGATCCGCATGACGCTGGAGCGGGCGCTGGCCTGGATCCAGGAAGACGAACTGGTCGAGGTGACGCCCAAGTCGATCCGCCTCAGGAAGACGACGCTCGATCCGATCGAGCGCAAGCGCGAGCGGTCGCGCGACGCGGCGGCCTAAGCCACGCTTCGAGAATTCAAGGAAAGGGCGGTGCCATGCGGCGCCGCCCTTTTTGCATGTGGCGTCGCGTCGTCCAGTCCTGAAACGAAAAGGACCGCGTCGGTGACGACGCGGTCCTCAGGGAAAGTCTTGTCGGTTGGTTGCGCAGGCCTCAGCCTTCGCCGCCCTCGGTGCTGCCTTCGGTCGTCGCCTTGGCGCGGCGGGTGCGCGGGCGGGTGGTCGAGGCGATCGGGGTGCCGATGGTGGTGGCGCGACGGCGAGGAACGCGCTTGCGCGGCGCCTCGTCCTCGGCTCCTGCCTCGGCCGGAGCGGCGGCTACCGGTTCCGGTGACGGCTCGCGGACCGGTTCGGCGGCGGGGCGCTCGGCGACCGGAGCGGGACGCTCCGCAGCCGGCGCAGGCGCGGGCCGTTCGGCCACCGTCACCGGGGCGGGGTCGGAAGCGCGCGGCTGACGATCGAGAAGGAAGGCGGGCAGGCCAGCCTCCGTGGCGACCGGTGCCGGACGCGGCTCGCGCTCGGCGCGGACGACTGGCTGCGGCGAATCGGGGAAGCTGACGTCGGGCTGCGGCGCATCGGCCAGCGTCGGCACCATGGCCGGCTGCTGCTGGCGCTCGCCGCCACGGTTGTCCTGGTTCTGCCCCTGCCGATCGCCGCGATTGTCGCGGCCGAAGCGGTCGAAACGCTGGCGGCGGTCGCGGCGGTACTCGTTGCGGTCCTGCTGCTGGCGGTCGCCATTGTCGCCGTTGTTGCGGTTGGCATCGCCGTTGCGATTGGCGTCGCCGTTGTTGCGATTTGCGTCGCCGCTGTTGCGGTTGGTATCGCCGTTGCGGTTGTTGTCGCCGTTGTTGCGATTGTTGTCGCCGTTGCGGTTGTAGTCGCGCTGCTGACCGTCGCGGTTCTGGTAGCCGCCTTCGCGTTGCTCGCGCGGCTCACGCTGCTCGTTCGGCTGGCGATTGTTGGTGTCGAACTGGCCGGGTTGGCGGATTTCGATCTGACGCGGTTCGAAACGGTCGGATCCGATCGGCTCGAAATCGTCGTCCTCGCTGTCGTCCTCGCGCCCCTGCGCGGCGGCGGCCTGCGCGGCCTGCGCGGCGGCGATGATGCGGTAATAGTGTTCGGCGTGCTGGAGGTAATTCTCCGCCATCACCCGGTCACCGGCCGACGACGCGTCGCGGGCGAGCTGCGTGTACTTTTCGGCGATGTGAAGGGCGGTGCCTCTGATCTTGATGTCCGGGCCGTTGGAATCGAACGACCGGGTCAGCGGATTGGGAGCCTTGCGGTTGGGCCGGCCGCGCATCCGTTGCTTGTTCTGCTGGTTCTGCCTCATATGTCCGCTATCTCTTGCCTTCGCGGGTCAGAAAAGCACGAGGCGCGAGGCCGCGGGTCTCGTTGACTGCGGGGTTCCCATGAGGGACCGGCGAAGTCGCGGCGCCAGGTGCAAACACATCATCCGTCAAGAACGACCGTCAGATCGGGCGCTTACAGCCCATGACGGTGTCGCCTCAGCATCCTCTACGTTTGATCGTATCGAGAACGGGTCTGAGCGGGATCGTGGCCCACGCCTTGGCTCTGCCGGCAACCGGACTTTGTGAGCGAGCTCCGACTGCTCATCCGCCAAGGCAAGAGGTCATGCCTCCCGAATACGGCTTTTCGACGGTGACGTCAAATACAGCCGATTCTCTACGGAGGACCGTAGCTGCTTCGATGCGACTTTCCAAGCTGAATTTTGGCGTCAAGGTCAATAAAGCGAGGGAATCTCAGTCAAATTGCATATTACGCCGGCCCGAGACCACCCGGTCGCGGCCGCCGAGGTCGCGGTGGACTTCGATTTCCATCAGTCCCGCCGCCCTGAATAACGCCGCGACTGCTTGGCCCTGATCCCAGCCGATCTCGACGGCCAGCAAGCCCCCGGCGGCAAGATGCTCGTCGATGCCGGCGAGAATCGCGCGGTAGGCGTCGAGCCCGTCGGAGCCGCCGTCGAGGGCGAGCCGGGGATCGTGCAGACGCACTTCGCGGTCGAGGCCGGCGATGACGTCGCTCGCGATATACGGCGGGTTGGAAACGACGAGATCGAAGCTGCCGTTGACCGCGGCGAAGAAATCGCCGAGGGCGAAATCCAACCGGCCGCCGACGCCGTTGCGGGCGGCATTCGTCCTGGCGACATCCAGGGCGCCGGGCGCCAGATCCGTGGCGATGCCGCTTGCTCCGGGCATCTTGGCGAGCAGCGCCACGGCGATGGCGCCCGTGCCGGTGCCGAGGTCGAGCAGGCGGAGGCCCGTGCCATCGGGCGAAGCGCCGGCGATGAGGCCCGTGCGGACGGCGGCCAGCGCCACTTCGACCAGCGTCTCGGTGTCGGGGCGCGGCTCCAGCGTGTCCGGACCGAGCGCGAAGTCGAGGCCGTAGAAGGACGTGGCGCCGAGAATGCGGCCGACCGGCTCACCGGTGGCGCGACGGTCCACCCAGCCGTCGAGACGGGCGGCGGCCTCGGCCGCGACGGTGCGATCGGCGGCGGCGAGAAGGTCGAGCCGGCTGGCACCGGTGGCCGCTTCGACGAGCAGACGGGCGTCGATTGCCGCCGTGTCGACGCCGGCCATCGTCAGGCGTCGACGGGCGTCGGCGAGCAGGGTCGCGAGGGTCGGGAGCCCGTTCATGCTTCCGCTTCGGCCAGCAATTTGGCCTGATGATCGGTGATCAGCGCGTCGACGACATCGTCGAGGTCGCCCTCCATCACCTGCGGCAGCTTGTAGAGCGTCAGGTTGATGCGGTGATCGGTGAGGCGGCCCTGCGGGAAGTTATAGGTGCGGATGCGTTCGGAGCGATCACCGGAGCCGACCTGGCCGCGCCGATCGGCGGCGCGGGCGCTGTCGGCCTTTTCGCGCTCCATTTCGTAGAGACGGGAGCGCAGCAGCTTCATCGCCTTGGCGCGGTTCTTGTGCTGGGACCGCTCCTCCTGGCAGGCGACGGCGAGGCCGGTGGGGATATGGGTGATGCGGATGGCGCTGTCGGTGGTGTTGACGTGCTGGCCACCAGCGCCCGACGAGCGGAAGGTGTCGACGCGGAGGTCGGATTCGTTGATGGCGATATCCACCTCCTCGGCCTCCGGCAGCACGGCCACGGTGGCCGCCGAGGTGTGGATGCGGCCCGAACTCTCGGTGACCGGCACGCGCTGTACCCGGTGGACGCCGGACTCGAACTTCAGCCGGGCGTAAACGCCAGTGCCGTCGATCGAGGCGATGATTTCCTTGTAGCCGCCCAGTTCGGCTTCCGAAACGCTCATCACCTCAACGCGCCAGCCGCGCGTCTCGGCGTAGCGCTGGTACATGCGGAAGAGATCACCGGCGAATAGCGCCGCTTCGTCCCCACCGGTGCCGGCGCGCACCTCCAGGATGGCGCTCTTGTCGTCGGCACGGTCGCGCGGCAGCAGCGCCAGCCGGACGTCCTGTCTGAGGGTCTCGACCCTTTCGAGCAGCTCCGGCCGTTCGGCCTCGGCGAGCGCCCGCATGTCGGGATCGGTGGCGGGATCGGCCAGCATCGCCTCGATGTCGTTGAGCTCGCGGTCGGCATCGCGCAGGGCGCGGATGCGGGCGACCAGCGGCTCCAGTTCGGCGTAATCGCGCGACAGGCGTACGAAGGTGTCGGCATCCGGGTTGCCGGCAAGCCGCGCTTCAAGAATGGCGAAGCGGTCGAGGAGGGCCTCGAGACGGGCGTCGAAGGGAGTCATGCCTAGGCGGGAGCCTTGATCGGGAGCCGGGTCAATTGAGCGGGATATCGCGCGACTCGGCAAAGTCCTGCAGGAGCTTGCGAATCGGCGGACCGTCGGGGCGGTTGAGGGCCGGCGCCAGCAGCGCTTCCAGCTCGCCGAGGTTGACCGAGCGGATCATGTCCTTGACGGGGCCGACCGAGGTGGCCGCCATGGACATCGACCGGAAGCCGATGGCCATCAGCGCCATTGCGGTCAGCGGCGTGCCGGCCAACTCGCCGCACAGCGTGGCCGGCTTGCCGTATTCGGCCGACTTGCGCGCGATGGTGCGGAGCGCACGCAGGAAGGACGGCGCGAGCGCGTCGAAGCGTTGGGCCACCTTGGCGTTGCCGCGGTCGACGGCAAGCATGAACTGGAACAGGTCGTTGGTTCCGACCGACACGAAGTCGACCACCGACAGCAGCTCGTCGAGTTCGAACAGCAGCGCCGGCACCTCGATCATGGCGCCGAGCTTCAGCGACGAGGGCAGGGCATGGCCGTGCTTTTCCAGGAAGCGCTGCTCGCCCTTCACCAGTTCCTTGGCCCTGACGAATTCGTCGACCGTCGAGATCATCGGGAACATGACGCGCAGTTCGCGACCACCGGCCGCCTTGAGAAGGGCGCGTATCTGTGTCCTGAGAATGACGGTACGGTCGAGCCCGATGCGGATGGCCCGCCAGCCCATGGCCGGGTTCTCTTCCTGCACGGAGCGGGTGAGGTAGGGCAGAACCTTGTCGCCGCCGATGTCGAGCGTGCGGAAGGTGACGGGCCGGCCGGTGGCACCGTCGAGAATCTTGGAATAGAGCTCCGCCTGCTGGCCCAGCTTGGGGAAAGTGGGCGCGATCATGAACTGCAGTTCGGTGCGGAACAGGCCGATGCCATCGGCGCCCGACTCGTCGAAATGCGGCAGGTCGAACAGCAGGCCGGCGTTGGTGTTGAGGGCGATACGCACGCCGTCGAGCGTCACCGGCGCCTTGAAGCGCAACTGGCGATACCGTTCCTGCCGGCGAGCGCGGAAGCGTACCTTGGTGACGTAGGCCTGCTCGACGTCGGCCGGCGGCCTCAGGTGCACGTAGCCGCTCTCGCCATCGATGATGATGCTGTCGCCGTTCTCGGCCAGCGACACGACGTTGGCGAGCTGGCCGACGGCCGGAATGGACAGGGCACGGGCGACGATGGCCACATGGCTGGTCGAGGTGCCTTCCTCGAGCACGAGGCCGCGCAGCTTGGAGCGATCGTAGTCGAGGAGCTCGGCGGCGCCCATCGAGCGCGCCACGACGATGGCGTTCTCCGGCAGTTCGGTGTTCTTGTCCTTGCCCATCAGCTCGCGCAGCAGGCGATAGGTCAGGTCGTCGAAATCGTGCAGGCGCTCAAGCAGGTAGGGGTCGGTCTGCCGCTGCATGCGGGCGCGGGTATCGGACTGCACGCGCTCCACCGCCGCCTCTGCGGAGAGGCCCGAGCGGACGATCGCCTCTTCCATGCGCCGCGTCCAGCCGCGGTCGTAGGCGAACATGCGGTAGGCTTCGAGCACGTCGCGATGCTCGCCGTGATGGGCGACCTCGCCGCTGTCGATCATGTCGTCGATGGACAGGCGCAGGTTGGCGATGGCGGCGGTGAGCCGCTTCACTTCCTGCTCGGGGTCCTCGGCGATGAAATTGGTGACGACGACGCGCGGCTCGTGCAGCACGACATGTCCGAGGCCGACGCCGTCCGACAGCACGATGCCGGGCACGTGCATGGGCCGGTTGAGGTCGAGCACGGTCTGCTGGGCGGCGGCAAGGCCCAGCACTTCGCCCGAGGCGATGATCTCGGCAATGATCATGCCGGTGGTCTGAAGCGCCTCCTCCTCCTCCTCGGAGTAGGTCTTGCGCACGCGGTTCTGCACCACCAGGACGCCGAGCGTCCGGCCCGAACGCAGGATCGGCACGCCGAGGAAGGAGTGGTAGGCCTCTTCGTCGGTGCCGGGAATGTAGGAGAAGGCGGGATGTTCCTGGGCGTCGGCGAGGTTGAGCACGGCCGCCTCGGCGGCGATCAGGCCAACAAGGCCCTGGCCGACCCGGAGCGACGCCTTGTGGACGGCGTCGCGGTTGAGGCCCTCGGTGGCAAACAGTTCAAGCACGCCGTCGGCACGCAGGACGTAGAGCGAGCAAACCTCCGCGACCATGTTGGCCGCGATGGTAACGACGATCTTGTCCAGTCGCTCCTGGGCGCTGATCGGCTCCGCCATCACCTCGCGGAGGCGGCGGAGCAGAACGCGCGGTCCGGAAAGGCCTCCCCGCATCGTCGGCTTCCTGCTCTCTCCCGCGGGCCGGAACGGCGCCAGGCCGGCCGACGGGTTCATCCACTCCATATTGCCAGCCCTAGCGCTTTTTGCGGCCGGCTTGAAGCCATCAATATGGCAGCATCTCCTTGCGGACGGCTGCCGGAAAACGGATGGGCTCCAGCACGTTGATAAGGCCTCGCCGTTCGGTCGGCGAGGCCCTTTTCCGTGAGCGCTCGACAAATCGGCGTGAGCGCGTCGGCTGGGCAGGTCGGCTCCGGGGCCTCTCCGGCGCCGGCAGGCCGTGTCAGGCCTTGTCGAGTCCGTAGACCGAATGCAGGGTGCGAACGGCGAGCTCGGTATAGGCCTCGTCGATGAGCACGGAAATCTTGATCTCGGACGTGGTGATCGCCCGGATGTTGATGCCCTTGTCCGACAGCGCCTTGAAGGCCTGGGCGGCGACGCCGGCGTGGCTGCGCATGCCGACGCCGATCACCGACACCTTGCACATGCCGGTGGTGCCTTCGAAGGTCTTGTAGCCGATCTCCACCTTCTTGTCGTTGAGCACGGCGGTGGCGCGCTCGTAGTCGGCGGCCGGCAGCGTGAAGGTGATGTCGGTCTCGGCCCCGTCGGCGGAGATGTTCTGGACGATCATGTCGACGTTGACGTTGGCGTCGGCCAGCGGTCCGAACACGGCGGCCGCGACGCCCGGCTGGTCCGGCACGCGGCGGATGGAGATCTGCGCCTCGTCCTTGGAGTAGGCGATACCGGTGACGACTTCCTGTTCCACGATCTCGTCCTCATCGCAAATGAGCGTTCCGAACGGGTCGCCGTTCGGCATGGTCTTGGGGTTGTTGGGGTCCTCGAAGGACGACCGCACAAAGGTGCGGACCTTGTGGACCATGGCGAGCTCGACGGAGCGCACCTGAAGTACCTTGGAGCCGAGGGAGGCCATCTCCAGCATCTCCTCGAAGGAGACCTTGTCGAGACGGCGGGCCTTCGGCACGATGCGCGGGTCGGTGGTGTAGACACCGTCGACATCGGTGTAGATGTCGCAGCGGTCGGCCTTCACCGCCGCGGCGATGGCGACGGCCGAGGTGTCGGAGCCGCCGCGGCCGAGCGTCGAGATGCGTCCGTCCGGGCCGATGCCCTGGAAACCGGCGACGACGGCGACGCGGCCGGCCTCCATCTGCTCGATGACGCGCGTACCGTCGATGGACTGGATGCGCGCTGCGCCATGGGCGCCGTCGGTGACGATCGGCAACTGCCAGCCCTGCCAGGAGCGGGCATCTACGCCCATCGCCTGCAGCGTGATGGCGAGGAGACCGCTCGTCACCTGCTCGCCCGAGGCCACGACGGCATCGTATTCGCGGGCGTCGTGCAGGGCGGAGGCGCCACGGCAAAGAGCGACCAGTTCGTTCGTCTTGCCGGCCATGGCTGATACGACGACGGCGACCTGATGGCCGGCGTCGACCTCGCGCTTCACGTGGGCCGCGACATTGCGGATCCTATCGAGATCGGCGACGGAGGTGCCGCCGAATTTCATCACCAATCGAGCCATTTTCCGACGTCGTTTCCTGAGGGGCGGTAACCCCATTGCGAGAGGTGAAAATGCGGGGAACCGAATGGTACCCGCAGGGCCGCGCCCTCAATACAGGAAGGTGCGCCGCCGGGCAATCGCGGAGGCGATTGCTGTTCTATTCTTTCCTGCCTCAGTCGCAGGCGGGCCTCCGGCCCTTGGCTTTCGCTCCGCTTTCCGTCTTTCGGGGCTTCGTCCTGAAAGACTCGCTCCGCGCGGCGCCGCTTGGCGCCGGAAGCTGCTTATGCAGCTTCAGCTTTGTTCTTGGCCTCAGTCGCCGGCGGGCCTCCGGCCCTTGGCTTTCGTGCTTCGCACGGGCGCCGCTTGGCGCCGGAAGCCGCTAGACGCGGCTTCGGGTGCTGTTCCTGCATTGTCAGTGGTGTTCAGAGGCGGAAGATGGCGCGGGCCCAGGTGACGAGGTGTTCGAAGAAAGGCGTTACGGCGCGCAGGCGGCCGTAGTCGCCGGCGCAGCCGTGGTTCAGGCCCTCGTAGCGGCGGAAATCGAGCGTGACGCCAGCGGCGGCGAGGCGGCCGGCATAGGCTTCGCCCTCATCGCGCAGCACGTCGCAGCCGGCCGTCAGCAACAGGGCCGGCGGCAGGCCGGCCAGGCTCTCGGCACGCAGGGGCGAGGCGTGCGGATGGGCGCGCTCGGCCGGGTTGGGCACGTAGTGATCCCAGAACCAGGCCATGTCGTCGGCGGTCAGGCCGAAGCCATCGGCGAACTCGGCGTAGGACGGGTGGCCGGCGGCGATGTCGTCGGTCACCGGATAGATGAGCATCTGACCGGAGAGGGCCGGTCCGCCCTCGTCGCGGATGCGCAGGGTGGTGACGGCGGCGAGGTTGCCGCCGGCACTGTCGCCGCCGACGATCAGCTTGGCCGGGTCGATGCCCAGGCTTCCGGCGTGGCCGGCCACCCAGCGGACGGCGGCGAGGCAATCGTCGCTGGCCACCGGGAAGCGATGCTCGGGCGCCATGCGATAGTCGATGGACACCACCACGGCGCCGACGGAGGCGCAAAGGTTGCGGCAGACGTTGTCGTGGGTGTCGAGCGAGCAGAGCACCCAGCCGCCGCCGTGGATGTAGACGATGCCGGGCAGAACGTCGTCCTCGCCGAACGGGCGATAGACGCGGGCGACGATGGTGCTGCCGCCAACGGGAATGGAGACGGTCTCCACCGCCTTCACCGGTGCGCCGGCAACGCGCGGTTCGGCCTCGGCGCGCGCCCGCGCGACCTGAGCCGACAGGTCCTTGAGCGGCGGTTCGCCGCGCGCGGCGGCTGCGGCGAGATCGGCGGCGATTTCGGGGTGAAGCGGCATGACATCCTCCAACGCGTATTTTTCACGAGTGAAGCGCTTCAGCGCGGCGCCGGAAAGAGTGCTTTTCCGCTTATGACCAGAATTCGTGGGTTCGTCGGCGGTCGAAGGCGAGGGTTGACTTGACGGCCGGGCGGCTCGAAAAGTCGGGAGCCTATCCCGGCAACAGCCTTGCGGAGAATCCCATGACCGAGGTGAAGCGTGACAGCGTCGATCAGGCCGAAGTCGATCGCTTCTCGGCGATGGCCAGAGAGTGGTGGGACCCGAACGGCAAGTTCAAGCCGCTGCACCGGTTCAGTCCGGTCCGGCTCGCCTATATCAAGCGGGAGGTTTGCCGGCATTTCGGCCGTGACGAGCGCGCCGCCGATGCCTTTGCCGGCCTCGGCTTCCTCGACATCGGTTGCGGCGGCGGCCTCGTCTCCGAGCCGATGGCCCGGCTTGGTGCAGCCGTCATCGGCGTCGATCCCTCGCCCGTCAATATCGAGGTGGCGCGCCTGCACGCCGCCGAGACCGGCGTGACCGTGGATTATCGGGCGACCACCGCCGAAGAGTTGCTCGCTGCCGGCGACCGCTTCGACGTCGTGCTGGCGCTGGAAGTGGTCGAGCACGTCGCCGACGTGCCGGCGTTCCTCGCCACCGTGGCAGATCTGGTGAAGCCCGGCGGCCTCGTCATCGCCGCCACGCTCAACCGCACGCTCAAGGCTCTCGGCCTTGCCGTGGTCGGTGCGGAGTACGTGCTGCGCTGGCTGCCGCGCGGCACGCACGACTGGAAGAAGTTCGTCAAGCCGGAGGAACTGGAAGCGCCGTTGCAGGATGCCGGTCTGACGCTGCTCGACCGGCGTGGCGTCGTGTTCGACCCCATTCGCTTTGCCTGGAAGGAAAGCGACGACACCGACGTGAACTACATGGTCCTGGCGACGCGACCGGCCGTCTCTTCCTGAAGTTCGAGTGCGGCGACAGTCGAAACCGGCGCTCCGGTCGCGGGGCGTCGTGCTCGGACGCTAGCGCGTATCGCAGGGCGCGATCTCGATGCGCTCTTCGTCGTCCTCGAGCGGTTCGAAGCGGCTTTTCAGAACCTCAAACGTGTTCGGAGCGATGAAAAGGCTTCCGGTGAGACTGCGGTTTCGCGTGCTGACGCGCTCCCAGGCCATGTCGTCGGTGCAGTTGAGACGATAGAGAACGGCCTCGCCGCCGTGCTCTGCGACGACAGCCCGGGTTCGCTCCCGTTCCGCCCGCGTCCAGAACCCAAAGTCCAGGATCACGCCGGTTCCCAAATCAAGGCAGCGCGTCCAGGTGGTTTCCATGACGTTGAAGACGCGGCGGGCATAGTCCGGAAAGCGCTCCGCCGGAGGGTCCTCGCCATAGAGCTGGTTCATCCACTCGTCGTGGGTAAAGCGAAGAGCCATCTCCGCTTTCTCCAGACGTTTGGCGAAGGTCGTTTTCCCTGCCCCGACGAAGCCATGGAGTAGGAAAGCTTTCGGCTTCTGTTTCATGGCTTGTCCGGAACGGTGGCGCCTCGGGCCGGCGTCGGGAAATGCCGATCTCGGCCACGCACCTCGGCTTAATTGCGCTCGCCGGGCAGAACGGGCAGCGGCAGGATGTCGATGCCTTCCTCGACGAGCGCGCGGGCATCCTCGGCCGTGGCTTCGCCGTGAACGGCGCGAACCGGCGCTTCGCCGAAGTGAATGCGGCGCGCTTCCTCGGCGAAGCGCTTGCCGACATTCTCGGAGCCGTCGAGCAGCGCGGCCTTGATTTCCTTCAGCTTCTCAATGAACTCGCGGGCTTCCGGCGGGACGGCGACGAGTTGCTTGTCCTGCGGGGCAGCCGGAACGACGGCCTTGCTTTCCGATGTCGTGACGTTCGGCCGCATCAGTGCCTTGCTGACCGACGTCGAGCCGCACTCGGGGCAGGCGCAAAGACCGGCCGACGACTGGACGTCGAAATCCTCCGAGGAGCGGAACCATCCCTCGAATTCATGGGCATTGGAACAGACGAGCGAATAGCGGATCATGAGTTTCAACATGGCGCGCCGGCTTTGCTATCGCAAGACCGGTGCTGCTTTTTTGCGGTTACGCGGTGGGGGACGGGCAAACAAACGCCACGCTATTGCACAATACCCTCGTTCAGGCGTCCATCTCGCTTCTTGCAGAGCAGGCGCCGTGTCTCAGTCAGTTTGATATCGAATCCGGGAAGCGGGATGAAGCGACTTTTGGGTAGTTTACTGCTGCTGGTCCTTGGAGGGGCCGCCTATCATATCGGCATGGCGCGCTTCGGCTCGGGCTCACCGCCTCCCATGGCACCTGTGGAACAGCAAGCCGACCTGGTCGAGGTGAGCAAGGCGCATCGGACTTTGACGCTCGTCAGGGGCGGCATGCCGATCGCCACCTTCCCGGTCGCCTTGGGTGCCGCCGCCGATGCAGGGCCTAAGCGCCAAGAGGGAGACGAGCGAACACCGGAAGGCCAATATCGGATCGATTGGCGAAATGCGCGATCATCCTACCACCTTAGCCTGCACATCTCGTATCCTGATGCTAGCGACCTATCCGAGGCACGCCAGCGCGGCGTTCCGCCGGGCGGGAATGTGATGGTCCATGGACTACCCAATGGTTGGAGCTGGTTTGGCTCCGTCCATCACCTCGTCGACTGGACCGACGGCTGTATCGCTGTCACAAACGCCGAAATGCGCGAAATCTGGGCTCGGGTGCCTGACGGCACGCCGATCCGGATCGATCCCTGAGTGAAATTACTCCGCCAGCGTGAACCGGCGCTCGTTCTCCAGCGAGGGGATGCGGGCGCGGGTGAGTTCCACTTCGTCGAGATCGATGTCGGCGACGACGACGCCGGGGTTGGCGTGGTCGGCCTCGGCGATCACCTTGCCCCACGGGCCGACGATCAGCGAATGACCATAGGTTTCGCGACCGTCCTCATGCGTGCCGCCCTGGGCGGCCGACACCATGAAGCAGCCGTTCTCGATGGCGCGGGCGCGCTGCAGCACGTGCCAATGCGCTTCGCCGGTCTGGCGGGTGAAGGCGGCCGGCGCCCCCATGATCTCGACCTCGGAGTGGCCATAGGCGCGGAACAGCTGGGGAAAGCGCAGGTCGTAGCAAATGGCGAGGCCGATCCTGGTTCCCGCCGCGTTCACGACGATGGCGCTCTCGCCCGGCGTGTAAGCCGCGCTTTCGCGCCACGTCTCGCCCATGGGCAGGTCGACGTCGAACATGTGGATCTTGTCGTAGCGGGCGAGGAGATCGCCGGCGGGACCGAAGACGTAGGCGCGGTTGGCGATCTTGCCATCGTCGCGTCGGATGGCCAGCGAGCCGAAGTGCAAGGTGATGCCGAGTTCGCGGGCCAGCTCGGCGCCACGGGCGACAAAGGCGTCCTTCGCCTCGATCTCGAGCTTGCCCAGCATGTCCGCCCGGTCGCGTTCGATGATGTTGGTCATCTCGGGCGTCTGGACGTAGGTGGCGCCGGCGGCGGCAGCGTCGCGGACGAGCGCCTCGACCTCGGGCAGGTTCTTTGAGGGATCGCGGCCGGATCGAAGCTGCACGGCGGCGACGCAGAGCGGACGCGTCATCTTGCCTCCTTGGGCATTTTCGAGCGAACCAGCAGGGTTCGCATGATGAAAATGCATCGACTCAATAAGGTATGCTCTCTCGCGCTCTATCCGGCGAGGAGGGCGTCGAGGCGCCCTTCGGCATCGAGCGCGTAAAGATCGTCGCAGCCGCCGACATGCGTGTTGCCTAGGAAGATCTGCGGGAAGGTGGAACGGCCGGAGCGCTGCATCATCTCCGCCTTGAGGGCGCGATCGCTGCCGGCGTCGATCTCGGTGAAGGCGGCCCCCTTCTTGTTCAGGAGCGCCTTGGCCCTGACGCAATAGCCGCAGCCTTCTCGGGTGTAGATGGTGACGGGAACCATGGCTGGCCTCCTCGAATGAACGGTTTCGATATGAATCTATAGCCCGCTTCAGCTCGGCGCCACAACCCGCGCCAGCGTCAGCACGTCGACGGCCGCGGCCCCGGCGGCAAGCAGCGCACGGGTGGCGGCTTCCAGGGTGGCGCCGGTGGTCAGCACATCGTCGACGAGGATGGGCCGGCGGCCGGCGAGCGCCGCTTTCCTCGCCTCGGGCACCATGAAGGCGCCGCGCATGTTGCGTTCCCGATCCTCCCGCCCAAGCCCGACTTGCCGTGGAGTGCGGCGCGTCCGCAGGAGCAGGCGCGTGGCGACCGGCAGGCCGGTGAGGCGGCCCACGTGCTGGGCGAGCAGGGCCGCCTGGTTGAAGCGGCGGCTGGCGAGCCGCCCCCAGTGCAGCGGCACCGGCACCAGCAAGTCGGCGTCGCCGACGAGTTCGTGCGCCGCCCGCGCCATCCAGGCGCCGAGCATGGGGGCGAGATCGGTACGATCGGCGTATTTCAAGGCGTGGACGAGGTCCGGTACGGGGCCTTCGTAGGAGACTGCCGAGCGGGCGCGGGCGAAGGCCGGAGGGTCGGCGACGGCGGCTGCTGAGAGTATGCCGGGGCCAAGGTCGATGGGAAGCGGCGTGCCGAGCCGTTCGCACCACGGGCGCTCCAGGAAGCGCACGCCCTGCCAGCAGTCGGGGCAGAGACCGCCGGCACTGCCGAGGCGAACGCGGCAGACCGGGCAGGCCGGTGGCAGCATGAGGTCGGCAATCCCGCTGAAGGTGGCTCGAACCAGGCGCTGCGTGGTTGCCAGGGCATTGAGTTTTGTCGCCCGCCGGCGTGACGCACCGGCAGCAAGGGGGAGCCAAGGATCGGAGTCTGCGGCCATGGTGAGTTCGCCGGTTGCAGGGGGAATAAAGCACGCGCAATCGGCTGCTGCCAGAGGGGGATGCCACCTGCGATTTGACCTCTCGGCGCTGCCCGCCTACATCCTGTCGACCCCTTGGCCCGAGGTTTGCCGATGACTGCCGTGATCTTCGACCGCTCTCTGTTCGCGCGCCGCCGGGCGCGAGCGCTCGCCGAGCGGCGTACGGGCGCCGATTTTCTCCTGACGCTGGCGGCGGAAGATCTGGCCGATCGCCTCGCTGCCGTCGACCGGCACTTTTCGCGGGCACTGGTCGTCGGCGACCCGACCGGTACGCTGGCGTCGCGGATCGCTGCAGGCCGGGTCGACGCAGTGGTGCGCGCCGACCTTCTGGTTTCGGGTGTCGATGGTGGCGGCGCGGTGGTGATCGACGACGAGGCGTTGCCCTTTGCCAGCGGTGCCTTCGATCTCGTCGTATCCTCGCTGGCCCTGCAATTTGCCAACGACCTGCCGGGTGCGCTGATCGAGGCGCGGCGTGTGCTGCGGCCCGACGGCCTGTTCCTGGGCGTGCTGGCCGGCGGCGAGACGCTCACCGAACTCAGGCAGGCTTTCCTGACGGCGGAAAGCCGTCGCACCAGTGCCAGCCCGCGTGTCGCGCCGATGGCCGAGGTGCGCGACCTCGGCGGGCTGCTGCAACGGGCCGGCTTTGCACTGCCGGTGGCCGATCAGGACCGGCTGACGCTGCGCTACTCCAGTGCGCTGGCGCTGATGGACGATCTCAAGGCCATGGGGGCGACCAGCGTTCTGGTCGATCGTCGACGCGGCCTGACCGGACCGGCGCTGTTTGCCGAGGTGGCGGCGGCCTATCAGGAGATGTTCGGCGATCCCGATGGGCGCGTTCGGGCCAGTCTTTCGCTGGTGTCGCTATCGGGCTGGGCGCCGCACGAGAGCCAGCAGAAGCCGCTTCGGCCGGGCAGCGCCAAGATGCGCCTCGCCGATGCGCTGAAATCCCCGCCCGAGACGGGGGACGGCTGATTACGTCGACATCTTGCTGGCGAGATACTCGAACGTGTTGCTCATGCTGCCGGAGACGTCGGTCAGCGTCATCATCCCGATGAGGGCCAGGCCGATCATCATCACTA
This sequence comes from Pleomorphomonas sp. T1.2MG-36, assembly GCF_950100655.1. Classification (NCBI taxonomy): domain Bacteria; kingdom Pseudomonadati; phylum Pseudomonadota; class Alphaproteobacteria; order Hyphomicrobiales; family Pleomorphomonadaceae; genus Pleomorphomonas; species Pleomorphomonas sp. T1.2MG-36. The sequence continues at coordinate 14,106 of NZ_CATNLY010000034.1, read as the reverse complement.
GGATGCCATATTCGATGGCGGTCGCGCCCTCGGTATTGCGCAGGAAGGCACTCGGCCGGCGCTGTCGCTGTTCCGGGCGCTTCGTCGCCATTCTGTCGCCTCATCCTTCAGGGAACGCAATGATTGACCTGCCGCGCGGCCAGCCGCGTGCGCAGGGTTCATTCTTGCCGGGAAATCGTGATGATTTCGTATATGTCGGTTACGAAAGGTTGCCGGAAAGCGGCGACAGGAGATCCTGAAGGTGTGGGATCAGCGGCTCATCGGCCGGCGGCATGGGATAGTCGCGCAGCTTCTGAGGCCGGACCCAGGCCAACGCCTGCCCTTCGCGACCGGCCACGTCGCCCTCCCAGCGGCGACAGACGTAGAGCGGCATCAACAGGTGGAAATCGTCGTAGGCGTGGCTGGCGAAGGTGAGCGGGGCAAGGCATGCGTGCTTGACGGCGATGCCGAGCTCTTCCTGGAGCTCGCGGATCAGCGCGTCCTCGGGCCGCTCGCCAAGCTCCAGCTTGCCGCCGGGAAACTCCCAAAGGCCGGCGAGCGTCTTGCCCTCGGGCCGCTGGGCCAGCAGGATCCGTCCGTCGGCGTCGACGAGCGCGCAGGCGACGACCAGCACCATTTTCATCGGCGGCTCTCCGGCGTTTGTTTCCCGCAACCGAATGATCCGAAAAGCCCACGACTTTTCGAGCGGAAGCCTTAGCTGCGATAGTCGCCGTTGATGGCGACGTATTCCTTGGTGAGGTCGCAGGTCCAGACGGTGGCCTGCCCGGCGCCGAGACCGATGTCGGCCCGGATGACGATCTCGTCCTTGCGCATGGCGGCCGAGGCGGCGTCTTCGGAATAATCGGGGTCGCGCTCGCCCTCGACGGCAACGCGGATGCCGCCGAAGTAGATGGCGAGACGGTCGCGGTCGGCCGGTTCGCCGGCCTTGCCGACGGCCATGACGACGCGGCCCCAGTTGGCGTCCTCGCCAGCAACGGCGGTCTTGACCAGCGGCGAGTTGGCGATGGCAAAGGCGATGCGCTTGGCGGAGGCGTCGTCGACGGCGCCGGTGACGTTGACCTCGATGAACTTGCGGGCGCCTTCTCCGTCGCGCACCACCATCTTGGCAAGGTCGAGCAGCAGCCCTTCAAGGGCGGCACGGAACGCGGCAAGGCGCGGGTCGGCCGGGTCGGCGATGCGCGGCGCGCCGCGTCCGGCCGCCTTGCCGGTGGCGAACAGCAGCAGCGTGTCGGAGGTCGAGGTGTCGCTGTCGACGGTGATCGAATTGAACGACTGCCGGGCGCCCTTGGAGATGAGATCCTGCAGCACCGGGGCGGCCAGCGGGGCATCGGTGAAGATGAACGACAGCATGGTCGCCATGTCGGGCGCGATCATGCCGGCGCCCTTGGCCATGCCGTTGATCGTCACCTCGACGCCGCCGAGATCGACGGTGGCGGTCACCACCTTCGGGAAGGTGTCGGTGGTCATGATGGCGCGGGCGGCATCGATCCACGGCGCTGGCGCGAGCCGGCCGGAAAGCTCGCCAAGCACGGCCTCGAACTTCTTGGGCTCAAGCGGTTCGCCGATGACGCCGGTCGATGCGAGAAATACTTCGCCGGCCGGAATGCCGAGGGCGGATGCGACATAGGCGGCGGACGCTTCCACCGTCTCGCGGCCCTTCTTGCCGGTAAAGGCGTTGGCGTTGCCCGAGTTGACCATCAGCGCGCGGGCCTTGCCGACGGGAAGGTTGGCGCGGCACCAGTCCACGGGGGCGGAGGGGCACTTGGATGTGGTGAAGACGCCGGCCACCTCGGTTCCCTCGTCGAGGGAGACCAGCAGCACGTCGGTTCGGCCCTTGTACTTGATGCCGGCGGCGGCGGTCGCAAAGCGCACGCCCTCCAGGGCCGGCAGCTCGGGATGGGATTTGGGAGCGAGCGGGGACACGGTTCCGGACATCTTCGGCTCTTCACGAAAGGCTGCGGGCGGACCCCGGCCGACGAGCGCGGCCGGGGGGAGAACCAATCACTTGGCGGGAGCGGGCGTCGCCGGAGCGGCGGCCGGATCGGCCGGGGCCGCGGGCGGCGGCAGGATCTCGACCTTGGCCGTCTCGCGCATCTTGGCGAGGATCTCCTGATACTTGTCGCGCTGGACCACCTGGGTCACCTGCTCGCGCACCTGATCGAGGCTCGGCATCGGCTGGGCGCGGCGTTCCTCGACCTTGATGATGTGGTAGCCGAACTGGGTCTTGATGGCCTTGGTCGAGGTCTCGCCGGGCTTCAGCGAGAAGGCTTCCGCCTCGAACTCCGGTACCATCTGGCCCTTGGTAAAGAAGCCGAGATCGCCACCGGTCTGCTTGGAGCCGGGGTCTTCGGACTTTTCCTTGGCGATGGCCTGGAAGTCGCCGCCGTCGGCCAACTGCTTGAGGACGGCGTTGGCCTCGTCCTCGGTCTTCACGAGGATGTGACGGGCGTGCACCTCCTCGGGGGCGACGTAACCGGCGGTATCCTTCTCGTAGCGGGCCTTGATATCGTCCTCGGTGACTTTGGCCTGCACCTCGTCCTCGACATAGGTGTTGCGCAGGGCCTGCGCCTCGAGGAACGCCATGCGCGCCTTGTATTTCGGGTTGTCGGCAGTGCCGGCGGCCAGCGCGGCGTCGGCCATCACGTGCATGTCGACCAGGGCGTTGACCAGCATCGCGCGGCGCTGCGCTTCGGGAATCTGGGCAAGCTGGTCGCCGAACACGTCGGAAGCCATCTGGAGCTCGGAGGCGGTGATATCCTTGCCGTTGACACGGGCCACCACGTCTTCTGCCGAGGCGGGCAGCACGGAAAGCGGCAGCGCAATGAGGGCGGCGAGAAGACCGAGGCGACCGCGAGCGCCGGCGGCGGGAGCAAAGTTCATCGGGACGATCCTGTCTTCGGTCCGCGCCCGGATATCGAGCCGGCACCGTAATGGCAGCCCCTATAGCGCGCTCGGCGCGCGGCGGCAAATTCTCCGTGACGACAGAGGCAAAAAACAACCGTTCGGAAACTCGAAGGGGCGGTGGCAAAAAAGTCAGAAAGCGGGTGGTTCGAACGGCCGCGAGAAGCGCCGATTTCTGCCATCGGTATGGGGCCAGCGTTGACATATCTCCGACCCCGCCATAGATGGAGCGTGGCTCGGCAGGTCGGGCGAACGGTCGGCCCGGAACCAAACTCCTGGCGCCGCCATTCCCCCTTCCAACGTCTGTACATTGAATTTTGATCGAAGGGATGGGCTGCCATGGTCGGCCTCGGCGGATTAGCACGCAAGATTTTCGGTTCGGCGAACGATCGTCGCATTCGCTCCTACCGCCCCGCCGTGCAGGCGATCGGCGCGCTCGAGAAGGAGATGGAGGCGCTTTCCGACGAGGCGCTCGCCGGCAAGACCGTTGAATTCCGCGAGAAGCTCGCCGCAGGAGCCGAGCTCGACACGCTCCTGGTCCCCGCCTTCGCGGTGGTGCGCGAGGCGGCCAAGCGCGCCCTCGGTCAGCGCCACTTCGACGTGCAGCTGATCGGCGGCATGGTGCTCAACGACGGCGACATCGCCGAGATGAAGACCGGCGAAGGCAAGACCCTGGTGGCGACGCTCGCCGTCTATCTCAACGCGCTGCCGGCCAAGGGCGTTCACGTCGTCACCGTCAACGACTATCTCGCCCGCCGCGACGCCGAGTGGATGGGGCGCGTCTATCGCTTCCTCGGCCTTTCGGTCGGCGTCATCGTTCACGGCCTTTCCGACGACGAGCGTCGCGAGGCCTATGCCTGCGATATCACCTACGGCACCAACAACGAGCTCGGCTTCGACTACCTGCGCGACAACATGAAGTACGAGAAGGCGCAGATGGTCCAGCGCGGCCACCACTACGCCATCGTCGACGAGGTGGACTCGATCCTGATCGACGAGGCGCGCACGCCGCTGATCATTTCCGGCCCGCTCGAAGACCGTTCCGAATTCTACAACACCATCGACACCTTCATTCCCGGCATCGCCGACGAGGACTTCGAGGTCGACGAGAAGCAGCGCACGGCCATCTTCTCCGAGATCGGCACCGAGCGGATGGAAGAGCGCCTGCGCGCGGCCGGCCTTCTCAAGGGCGGTTCTCTCTATGACGTCGAGAACGTCTCGGTCGTCCATCACCTCAACCAGGCCCTCCGGGCGCACAAGCTGTTCCAGCGCGATCGCGACTACATCGTCAAGGACAACGAGGTGGTCATCATCGACGAGTTCACCGGCCGCATGATGCCGGGCCGCCGCTATTCGGACGGCCTGCACCAGGCGCTGGAGGCCAAGGAGCACGTGCGCATCCAGCCGGAGAACCAGACGCTTGCCTCGATCACCTTCCAGAATTACTTCCGCATGTACGCGAAGCTGGCCGGCATGACCGGCACGGCCTCGACGGAAGCGGACGAGTTCGCCGACATCTACGGCCTCGAAGTCGTGGAGGTTCCGACGCACCGGCCGATCTCCCGCATCGACGACCATGACGAGGTCTACCGGACCGTCGAGGAAAAATACGCCGCCATCGTCGAGACCATTCGTGCCTGCAAGGAAAAGGGCCAGCCCATCCTGGTCGGCACCACCTCCATCGAGAAGTCCGAGCAGCTCGCCGAGCTCCTTCAGAAGCGCGGCTTCCAGCAGAGCGATCCGGACGTGCTGATGGACGGCGACAAGCCGGTGTTCCAGGTGCTCAACGCCCGCTACCACGAGCAGGAAGCCTACATCATCTCGCAGGCCGGCCTGCCGGGCGCCGTGACGATCGCCACCAACATGGCCGGTCGCGGTACCGACATCCAGCTCGGCGGCAACGCCGACATGTTGATCGCCCGCAAGCTTGCCGACGTGCCGCCGGGACCGGAGCGCGACGCCCGAGAGGCGAAGATCCGCGAAGACGTCGTCCGTCTCAAGGACAAGGCGCTGGCCGCCGGCGGTCTGTTCGTGCTCGGCACCGAGCGCCACGAAAGCCGCCGCATCGACAATCAGCTGCGCGGCCGTTCCGGCCGCCAGGGCGACCCCGGCCAGTCGCGCTTCTACCTGTCGCTTCAGGACGACCTGATGCGCATCTTCGGCTCCGACCGCATGGACGGCATGCTGCAGAAGCTCGGCCTGAAGGACGGCGAGGCCATCATCCATCCGTGGATCAACAAGGCCCTCGAGAAGGCGCAGCAGAAGGTCGAGGCGCGCAACTTCGACATCCGCAAGAATCTTCTCAAGTTCGACAACGTCATGAACGATCAGCGCAAGGTGATCTTCGAGCAGCGCATCGAGCTGATGACGGAAGAGAGCGTCGCCGACACCGTCGCCGACATGCGGCGCGAGGTGATTTCCGCTTTGGTGGCGCAGCATATTCCCGAGAACGCCTATGCCGAGCAGTGGGACGTCAAGGGGCTGCATGACGCGGTGATCGAGACCTTGAACATCGAGGCCCCCATCGCCGACTGGGCCAAGGAAGAGGGCATCGCCGACCAGGAGATCGAGGAACGCCTCATCGCCGCGGCCGACGCCGACTTCGCAGGCCGCGAGGAGCGCGTCGGTCCCGAGCTGATGCGCCGGGTCGAAAAGGCCATCCTGCTGCAGACGCTGGACAACCTTTGGCGCGAGCATCTTGCCCATCTCGACCACCTGCGTTCGGTGGTCGGCTTCCGCGGCTATGCCCAGCGCGATCCGCTCAACGAGTACAAGACCGAGGCATTCTCGCTGTTCGAGACGCTGCTCAACGACCTGCGTAAGCAGGTGACGGCGAACCTCTGCCGCGTCGAAGTGCGCCAGGCGCCGCCCGAGACGCCGGCCTTCGACGATCGGGCGCTGTCGGCCCACCATGCCGATCCCGCGACCGGCCTCGACGAGGAACCGATCGGTGCGGCATCGGCTTTCGCCGCAACGCCGGTTGTCCGCGATACCAACGATCCCTCGACCTGGGGGCATGTCGGCCGCAACGAGCCGTGTCCCTGCGGCTCGGGCAAGAAGTTCAAGCACTGCCACGGCCAGTTCGCCTGAGGGCTGTCCGACAGGCCCGTCCGGAGGTCGGCGATTTCCGGACGGAAGGGGTCAGGCATAAACAATTCGTCGATATTGTTGCCTGAAAGGCCATTTGGAAAAGCTGATCAGCAATAGCACGAATTATGTCGGCAGCTTCAAAGGCGCATGCTGGAACTGAACGATTAATCTTGACTTTTAGTGTCAGCTCTTTAATCAGATGGTGTCATGCGCCTTACCCAAGCCACCAATTACTCGATCAGGGTGCTGCTCTATTGCGCGGTGAATCCCGACCGCCCGAGCCGCGTCGCTGACATCGCCGCCACCTTCGACATGTCGGAGACGCACCTTTTCAAGATTCTGAAGGTGCTTGTGGATCACAAGTTCATCGAGACCATCCGCGGTCGTCACGGCGGGTTGAAGCTCGGCCGTCCGGCGGAAGAGATCAAGCTCGGCGACGTCATCGCCGCCACCGAGGAAAGCTTCCAGATGGCGGAATGCTTCTCGGAGGATGGGCGCAAGGACTGCCCGCTGATCCTTTCCTGCGAGTACAATCGCGTGCTGCGCGAGGCGCTCGGCGCCTTCTTCGCCGTGCTCGACCGCTACACGGTGGCCGACATCGCCAAGGACCGCTCCATGCTGCGCGGTGCGCTCGGCATCGACGATCTCCTTCATCCGGCGCTTGCCAGCGCCTGACCCGGTTTTGCATCGGCTTTGGCCCGCCCGGCGGATTCCGTCGCGGCGGGCCTTGTCTTTTGAGCGGCCCCTTTTCGACGCTCGCCTCGGTCCCCATATTGGTCGGCGAGGAGCAAGGGCCGTGGCCTAAGCTCAAGATATCCAGACGCTTCCGCCGGGCTTCGGACGGTGGACGCGGGCTCCAGGAAAGGATGTCCAGATGAATTTCGAAAAGTATACCGAGCGGGCGCGTGGCTTCGTCCAGTCGGCCCAGACCATGGCGCTTGGCCGCGGCCACCAGCAATTCGCGCCGGAACATCTTCTCAAGGTTCTGCTCGATGACCCCGAGGGTATGGCCGCCGGCCTGATCGCCGCCGCCGGTGGCGACGCCGGCCGGGCGCTTGCCGCGGTCGACCGGGCGCTCGATGCCATGCCGCGTGTTTCGGGCGGCAACGGCCAGCTCTATCTCACGGCGCCGACGGCCAAGGTGTTCTCCACCGCCGAGGCGCTGGCCGACAAGGCCGGCGACAGCTTCGTCACCGTCGAGCGGCTGCTCATCGCGCTCGCCATCGAGACGGAAGCGGGGACGGCCAAAATCCTGAAGGATGCCGGCGTCACCGCCAACGCGCTCAACGCGGCGGTCAACGAGATCCGCAAGGGCCGCACGGCCGACAGCGCCTCGGCCGAGAGCGGCTATGACGCGCTGAAGAAGTATGCTCGCGACCTGACCAAGGCGGCGCGCGACGGCAAGCTCGACCCGGTGATCGGCCGCGACGAGGAGATCCGTCGCACCATCCAGGTGCTGAGCCGCCGCACCAAGAACAATCCTGTGCTGATCGGCGAGCCGGGCGTCGGCAAGACGGCCATCGCCGAAGGCTTGGCGCTGCGCATTGTCAACGGCGACGTGCCCGAGAGCCTGAAGGACAAGGAGCTGCTTGCCCTCGACATGGGCGCGCTGATCGCCGGTGCGAAGTATCGCGGCGAGTTCGAGGAGCGTCTCAAGGCGGTGCTGTCGGAAGTGACGGCGGCCGAGGGCGGCGTCATCCTGTTCATCGACGAGATGCACACGCTGGTTGGCGCCGGCAAGGCCGATGGCGCCATGGATGCCTCCAACCTCCTGAAGCCGGCGCTGTCGCGCGGCGAGCTGCACTGCGTCGGCGCCACCACGCTCGACGAATATCGCAAGTACGTGGAGAAGGATGCAGCGCTGGCCAGGCGTTTCCAGCCGGTGTTCGTCGCCGAGCCGACGGTGCCCGACACCATCTCCATCCTGCGTGGTATCAAGGAGAAGTACGAGCAGCACCACAAGGTGCGCATCACCGACGCGGCTCTCGTCGCGGCGGCGACGCTCTCCAACCGCTACATCACCGACCGTTTCCTGCCCGACAAGGCGATCGACCTCGTCGACGAGGCGGCGTCTCGCCTGAGGATGCAGGTGGATTCCAAGCCGGAAGAGCTCGACGAGATAGATCGGCGGGTGATCCAGCTCAGGATCGAGCAGGAGGCCCTGAAGAAGGAAACCGATGCCGCTTCGCGCGATCGGCTGGAGCGCCTTGAGCGCGAGCTTGCCGAGCTCGAGCAGGAGTCGGCGGCCTTGACCGCCCGCTGGAAGGCCGAGAAGGACAAGCTCGGCCACGCGGCGGAGCTGAAGCGGCGGCTCGACGAAGCACGCAACGACCTCGCCATTGCCCAGCGCAAGGGCGAGTATCAGCGGGCCGGCGAGCTCGCCTACGGCGTCATCCCGGGCATCGAAACCGAGCTGAAGGCGATCGAGGCGGCGGCCGGGCAGGGCGACGGCATGCTGGAGGAGGCGGTGACGCCCGATCACGTGGCGCAGGTCGTCTCGCGCTGGACCGGCGTTCCCGTCGACAAGATGCTGGAAGGCGAGCGCGAGAAGCTGCTCAGGATGGAAGACGAACTCGCCAAACGCGTCGTCGGCCAGGCCGAGGCGGTGCATGCCGTTTCAACGGCCGTCCGCCGCGCCCGCGCCGGCCTTCAGGATCCGAACCGGCCGATCGGCTCGTTCATGTTCCTTGGGCCCACCGGCGTCGGCAAGACCGAGCTGACCAAGGCGCTCGCCGCCTATCTGTTCGACGACGAGCACGCCATGGTGCGCATCGACATGTCCGAGTACATGGAGAAGCATTCGGTTTCGCGGCTGATCGGCGCGCCTCCGGGCTATGTCGGCTATGACGAGGGCGGTGCGCTGACCGAGGCCGTACGGCGCCGCCCCTACCAGGTCGTGCTGTTCGACGAGGTGGAGAAGGCGCACCCGGACGTGTTCAACGTGCTCCTGCAGGTGCTCGACGACGGCCGTCTCACCGACGGTCAGGGCCGCACGGTGGACTTCAAGAACGCGCTGATCATCCTGACGTCGAACCTAGGGTCGGAGTATCTTGCCAATCAGAAGGAGGGCGAGGACGTCGACGCGGTGCGCGAGCAGGTGATGGGCGTGGTGCGCTCCGCCTTCCGGCCGGAGTTCCTCAACCGGCTCGACGAGATCGTGCTGTTCCACCGCCTGAAGCGGTCGGAAATGGGCGCCATCGTCGACATCCAGCTCAAGCGTCTCGAAGCGTTGCTGGAAGACCGCAAGGTGACGCTGACGCTCGACGACAGCGCGCGGACCTGGCTTGCCGACAAGGGCTACGACCCGGTCTACGGCGCGCGGCCGTTGAAGCGGGTGATCCAGCGCCAGCTCCAGGATCCGCTGGCCGAGCGCATTCTGGCCGGCCATGTCCGCGACGGCGACACCGTGGCGGTGACCGGCGGCAGCGACCGGCTGCTGTTCTCGGAGATCCGGGATGTCGCGGCATAATCGACCGCGAGCGTGACTCTTTCAGCCGGCCGGGGAAACCCGGCCGGTTTTGTATTCAGAACGCCATCGACCACAGCGCCGACACCGGCATGGCGATGATGAGGCCCGGCAGCATGTTGCCGATCGGGAACATCTTGATGCCGCAGATGCGGAGGCCGGTGGCCAGCATCATAACGCCGCCCGTGGCGGAGAAGTCGGCGACCATCGCCGGTGTCGTCAGCGGCATCAGCAGGGTGGCGCCGAAGGCCAGCGCGAGCTGGATCGCCATCTGCGGGATGGCGATGGTGGCGACCGATAGGCCGAGCGTCGTCGCGAAGATGGCGGCGGTGGGCAGGTCGAGGAAGGCCTTGGCGATCAGTACGCTCGGATCGTGCGTCATGCCTTCGTTGAGCGCGCCGAAGATGCCGGCGCCGGAGGCGCAGAACAGCACGAGAATGGCGACGAAGCTCTCGATGAAGGCCTCGTGGGAAATGCCGCGTGGCGTCGTCGCCACCTTTTCCACCAGCCGCTTGGCAAGGCCGCCGATGAGGGCGAGGCCGTCTTCGATGCGGATGAGCTCGCCGATGAGCGCGCCGAGCACGGTGGCGATCACCATCACCGGCATGTGGGCGACGTGGGCGATCAAGACGACGCCCATGGCCATCGACGATACGCCAAAGGCGAGGGGCATGCCGATCCGGAGCCGTTCCGGCATGCGATGGGCGACGAGCGCGCCGCCGAGGGTGCCGAGGATGATGGCGGCACCGTTAATAAAGGGTCCTATGATCATGAGGCCGTTCCATTAGGGTCGGCCTTCTATAGCGCTCCGGCTGGCAACTGCCAGCCGGCTCACTCCGAATTGATAATTCCATCAGCTGTTTGCGGTGGGCAAGGTTTTGGCTTCCTGCCGTGTTTTGAGAAGGCTCACCACGACACCTCCGGCGATCAGCGCGAAAGTGACGCCGAGCGAGACGGCGGCCGGGAATTTGTCGAGCCCCATCAGTTCGGCCACGAACACCTTGCTGCCGATGAACACCAGCACCAGGGCCAGCGCCGGCTTCAGGTAGCGGAAGCGGTGGATCATCGCGGCGAGGGCGAAGTAGAGCGCGCGCAGGCCGAGGATGGCGAAGATGTTCGACGTGTAGATGACGAAGGCGTCGGTGGTGATGGCGAAGATGGCCGGCACGGAGTCGACGGCGAAGATGATGTCGGCCGCTTCGATCAGCACCAGGGCCAGGAACAGCGGCGTCGCGTGCAGCGCCAGGCGACCGCTGCCGGCGAGCGGTCTGCGCACGAAGAAGCGGTCGCCGTCGAGCTCGTTGGTGACGTTGAGACGGCGGCGCAGGAAGCCGACCAGCGGGTTCTTGTCGAGGTCGGGCTCCTTGTCCTCGGTGAACAGCATCTTGATGCCGGTCAGCACCAGGAAGGCGGCGAAGAGGTAGAGGATCCAGTGGAACTCGGCGACCAGGGTGGCGCCGGCGCCGATCATGATGCCGCGCAGCACGATGACGCCGAGGATGCCCCAGAACAGCGCCCGATGCTGGTAGCGCCGGGGAATGCCGAAGAAGGAGAAGATCAGCGCGATGACGAAGATGTTGTCGAGCGCCAGCGTCTTCTCGATGACGAACCCGGTGAGGTAGGCAAGGCCGGATTCGGCGCCGATGTGCCACCAGACGAAGGCGCCGAAGGTGAGGCCGATGACGATGTAGCCGCTCGACAGCACAAGGCTCTGGCGGATGGAGATCTCCTCCGACTTGCGGTGGAGAACGCCGAGGTCGAAGGCGAGCAGCAGGGCGACGAGGCTGAGAAAGGCCAGCCAGAGGTAAAGCGGCGTGCCGAGCCACGGGGTGGCGAGGAGGGTAAGGTCCAAGGTTGCGAACTCTGCCGGCGGAATGCGTCGACAAAGGTCCGACATCGCAGACGCGCCGGCGGCTTCTGCCAGAGGGGCCCGGACCTACGGGTCGGGCCTGAAATGGGGCGACTCTCGCCGTCCTTCAAGAGGGGGCCAAGTGTTGCCCGTATGAATCTTGAGGAGCCGTCCGGTCAGCCGCCGCTGGCCGGGGTGGCGGCGCGGGCGGTCTGGCTTTCTCCGGCAAGCAGCGTGTCGACACGGTCGCGTTCCGCCTGGAAGGCGGCGAGCACGCCGCCGTCCAGCGTGCGGCCCTGCGGCAGCTTGATGCGGAGCGGATCGACCGGCGAGCCGTTGACGTGCACTTCGTAATGAAGATGCGGACCGGTGGACAGGCCGGTGGTGCCGACATAGCCGATCACCTGGCCCTGCCGGACGCGCACGCCCTCCTTGATGCCCTTGGCAAAGCCGGTCTGGTGGGCATAGGCGCTGGCGTAGCCGTTGGTGTGCTGGACCTCGATGTAGTTGCCGTAGCCGTTCTTCCAGCGGGCATAGGTGACGATGCCGTCGCCGGCCGCCATGATCGGCGTGCCGCGCGGTGCCGCCCAGTCGACGCCGGTGTGCATGCGAGTGACGCCGAGCAGTGGATGGTTGCGGGCGCCGAAGCCCGAACGGAAGGTGCCGCCCGACATCGGCTTGCGCATCAGGAACTTCTTGGCGCTCTTTCCGCTGTCGTCATAGTAGTCGATCGTGCCGTCGTCGGGTGCGCGATAGCGGTAGAAGCGACGCTCCTTGCCGCCGAGCGTGATCGAGGTGAAGACGATCTCTCCGTTGACGGTCTCCTCGCCGTCGTCGCCGAGGGTGTAGACCATCTGGAAACTGTCGCCCGGCTGGATGCGGGTATTGAGGTCGAGGTCGAAGGAGAAGACGCGCACCAGCTCGTCGATGAGCGCCGGTGGCACTCCGTTCTTGAGCGACGTCTCGTAAAGGCTCTCGTAGAGGCGCGGCCGGGGACTGTTCTCGTCGCCGTCATTGCCGGCGACCGCCTGCTCGGCGGCGGGAGGCTCGTCGACCGCGATGTAGGAGCCGTCGTCGCCGAGGCCGACCGAGCCGAGATGGCCGCCATCGCGATAGACCGAGACGAGAATCGGCCGATAGCGCGCCGTCTCGTCGTCGGGGTCGGGCGCGAGGCGGATGTGAACCTCGTCGCCGATCTTCAGAAGACGCAGACGGTCGGCCTTGTGGAAGGCGAGCACGATGTCGCCGGCTTCGTCGTCGGTCGCCTCGTTGTCGGTCAGCAGCTGTTCGAGCGGCTCGTCGGCCTCGACGGCGACGCGCCGGTCCTCGAAGGCGTTGCCGGAGCCGGAGGACGCCGGTTCGGCCGTGCTGGTCGGCACGAAGGACACGTTCTCGGGGATGATGCGAACCCCGAACTGATCGAGCGACGACGGTTCGGCAAAACCGAAGTCGAAGCGCGACTGGTCGATCGGCGACAGCGAAGCAGTCTTGACGTTGGTGCCGTTGAGGAAGCTCGCCGCTTCGCGCACGATCCGCTCGGTCTGGGCGATGTCGAGCGGAATGGACGCCTCGAGCGTCGGATCGTTCACCGGGAAGTCGGCGACCTTCATCATCATGTCGCTCTCGACGGCGGCGCCATAGAGCGTCGCTTCGCCACCTTCCGGGCTGCCGGCGTTGGCGTCGGCGAAGATGCGGAGCGGATTGTAGGGTGGAATGGGGTCGGTAATCTCGGCCATGTCCGAGACCAGGGCCGTCGACACCTTGGCGAAGGGCTTCAGACGGATGATGTCGTGCTCGCCGTCCTTGGCGATGGTCGACACCTTGAGAATTTGTCGGGCCGGCTCGAGATTGGCCTCGACGACCGGGAAGTCGCTCTTGGCGATCAGTTCGTTGTCCGGGGTCGGTATCACCAGGGCGGACCGGGTGACGGTGCCGGAGGGCTCGGCGATGGTCTCCCGGCCATCGAAGGCGGCATAGAGTGCGCCGCCCATAAGGAAGGTGGAGGCGAAGGTGGCGAGCACCGTGCCGGTCAGCCAGCGGATCGAAATGCCGCGCCGGTCGGGCAGCCCCCGGGCGCCGGACGTCAGAAGCGGCGGCAGGTCGCCGAGATCGACGCTATCGTTCCGGTGCAGGGGACGCGCGGCATTCATGGATGGTGTCTTGCTTCCGCCCGTTGATGGTGGAGCGCTTGGGTCTTCTCCGCGGATATGCCGGCGGACCCGGGCGCCTTCCTTGAATTTGGCGGTGACTTTGCCGCCCGGTGTCGCGGCTTGTCAATGTCGGCTCCACCGGTGGTGCCGCTTCTCCGGAGAAAAAGCGTCCGCCACCTCATTCCGTCGGTGAAAAATGGGGCGGGAGTTGGGCATCGAGACGACGAATGGCGGGTTTCCGGGGGTGTTGGGCAACTGGTGAAAAATAAGGCAGAGAAAAGTTCGCTGAAAATGTCGGCAACTTATCCGGCTTCGATAGATAACCGTCAAAAAAGTCCCGGAAATCAGCCGAAAGTCGACTATCGCTGCCGAAAAACGCGTGTCACAAGACCGTGTTGACAGCCAGATCGGTGGTCCCTATAAGCACGTTCATCGACGGCGGCGCTGCAGCGACGTGGTGCCGGCGAGTTTCTGTTGCCTGAAGCTGGTGCTAAACCGGCGGTCTGAGGCGGCGGGTTTGAGGGGCTGGTTCTCCTCGGTTCTTTGACAAGTGAATAGGAAGAAAGAGAAACGTGGCCGGCGCTTAGGGCTCGTCGGTACGGGATCTGTCCTTCGGGATAGGGTCGTACCAAGAAGAGCTAAAGAACCGG